>NZ_LT607750.1:3032500-3332500 GCF_900090235.1 Micromonospora echinaurantiaca
GCACTAGCCCGGCGGAGGCGTTCGGCTGCCTGCGCCCGCAGCGCATCGGCGCCCGCCGGGGTGCCACCGCACAGTGCCATCTCCCGGGCGTTGTACGCAGCCATCCACAAGCTGGCCGCCCAGGCGATCTCCAACTCCACGGTCGTGAACGGGCGCCGTCGTATGTCTTGATAAGCCACCAGGAACGCCTCGGAGCTTTCGATCGGCGCTAGCGTGGGCGGCCCGTCACTGGCGAACGACCCGCTCGCCGCTCCCACCAGCGCCGCCTCCGGCTGCCAGGCCAGGCTGTCCCAGTCGTGCACCGCCCACACCTGCCCACCCTGCCACCGCAGGTTTTGCGCCTCGAAGTCGGCGTGGCCGAGCACGTACGGCAAGCGGGCGGCCAGCAGCCGCTCCCGGGCCCGCTCAGCCGCCTGGACAATGTGCTCGGACACGACACTCTGGTCCCGGCTGTCGAGAAATTCGATGGCCGGCCACACCCCGGAATCGGTGTGGTCCCAGCGCACCCAGGGCGGATTCGGCAGCGGCGGCGCGACGGGCACGCCGGCAAGTTCGGCCATCAGCCGGGCGAACACCTCTGCGCAGCGCACAGCAATGTCCGGGGAGTCCCCGTGCAACACCTCGCCGCCGGGCCGGAATTCCTCGGCGTGCACGGCCAGTGCACCGACACCGACCACCAGCGTGAGCGGCCGGGCACACGGAAACCCGCGCTCGGCCAGCCGGGCCTGCGCCGCGACACACGATGAGGCCCGGCCGCCGTCGGCGCGCGCCTTGACCACGACGTCCCTGCCACCGACCAACCGCAGACCGAACACCATCGAGACCTGTCGCGACTGGAACAGCACGTCGGCGGGTTCGCCGCCCAACTGGTCAAGACACCAAGCCGGTAGCCAGTTCGGCAGCTCGTCCAACGACACACTCACGACTGTGCCATAGTCACCGATCGCGCCGGAGGCGAGATCGTCTGCTGGACGAGCCACCGGACCTCCGTGACGATCCGCCCTGCCACACCTCGCCCGATGCAGTGCCGCAGTCATCACCGACCCGCACGGGTGAGTGCGGCGAAGTCGGCGCGTAGGGCGGTGTAGACGTCGCGGACGATGTAGCGCCTGAGGCAGACCACGAGCTCACACCGCACTCGGCGGCCATCCACCCACCAGCCACGTCCCACGTCCCTGGGCAGAACAGCTCGGCCTAGTGGCGTTGCTTGCCTGTTGATGAGAGGAACTCCTCATGCGTCCACGACTCGGCCCGGGCCCGCTCCGCCAGCCTCTCGACCGACGCGGCCAGAGACGGCGCCTTCAGGGCGCGGGTGAGGAACGCGATCTCCGAGGCGACATTGCGGCTGGCCTTGGCGGCCATCACGCAGCCACCTCATCGAGGCCGAACATGCGGTCGTAGTCACTCAACGGCCGCCGTTCGACGCGGGCGTCAACGGCGGCCGTGGGAGTGCGTTGGGCGGCGATGCGCAAGCCCGGAAACGCCGAGCCATCCACACGGTCAGCGGGACTGGTGAAGCGGTGGCTGGGCCTGAGGTAGGGCTCGCCCGCTCGACGGTCGAAGCGTCGGTCGATCACCGTCTGCTCGACGTCGTCGTGGCGAGCCTGGCGATCGTCGCGGAGAGCCACACAAGACCCAGGGCCGCTCCCGTGAAGAAGAGCAGGACGCTTGCCGCCGAACCGACGAAACCGGCAACGACGACCACCGGAACGATGCGAGAAGCCAGCGCCCAGCCACGCCGGCCCTGGGCGGAGAAGTGACGCGCGAGCGCGATGAACGCCGCGCACAACGCCAGGTAGCCGATCATGCCGCCGACCATGTGGACGGCGCCGTGGGTACTGAGAGAGGTGGTCGGGCCGTCGGATGTGCCGACGGGGAAGCCGGCACCGGGGTCGGCGGCGAACACCGCGCTGACCAGGAATGAGGCGCCGAACACGGTGACCAGTGGGGGTGCCCAGGTGGTGCCTGGCCCGTCCTGCAGCGCCCGCCGCAGGCCAACCGCGCCAGCGATGATCAGCATTCCGCAGACGACGAAATTCATCACCTGGATCCAGCCCAGATCTCCGAGGCTGAGCTGGCTGATGGCGTTGCGGGTGAAGTCGAAGCCCTCGCGGGTCAGGCCCTGGATCACGCCCGCCGCCAGGAACAGCGGGCCCGCGGCGATACCGCAGCCCATCAGCAACGGGTTCGTTGGACGAGTTCGAGTACTGGTGGTTCGGGGCCGCGCGCCCGCCGGCGCGCCCGGCTCGACGGTGCTGTCGATGTTCATGCGTGGGTTCCCATCGGTAGGAGTCGAAGCGGTGATGACCTCCAGTCTTCGGCGGCCGGCAGCATCCATCAAGCCAAGATCGAACTAGGATCGTTGACCTGGGTTCAACGAACAGGCCGAGATGTTCAGGCGCCGGGAACGTCCTGAACGGCCAGCTGGGCGCCACCTCGGCAGTCCCGCCGCTGCGCGACTGCCCGGCTTGGGAGGTTGGAAGCGGTGCTGTCACGGAACACCGCTGCGGTGACCACGACCGTCAGCCGGTGCCGGACACCTCGCCGGGCCCGTGGATCAGGCAGACCGGCAAGCGCTTCGGGCAGCCCACCGGCGGTTTCGACAACGCTCAGAGCCGGTGCGCAGGACAAGGACGAGATCAGCGATGATGGCAGTGCGGACATGACCCACCTCGGGCGATCAGCATGGCGTAGAGAACCTTGATGATCTTCTGAGCCGGTCATGCCCGTCTTGCTGCCACCAACAGCGGTCCTTCTACTCCAAGCCCCACAAGTCAGACACCGTCACGACTTTGCCGGGCCCTGGTCGGCACGTACCTCGGTGATGGGCTCATCATCCAAGCCCCGAAGACCGGCGACGTCATCGAGATCACTCGGCTGAGTCGTTGGATCACCCGGATCGCAGCAATTCGCCGCATCGTTGCCCAGTAATCGGCGTACGTTCTCGACCTCGATTCCGCCTGGCGCTCAGTCGCAATGCCAGAATCGCGGCGAGCGGATCGCGGCTAGATGAGTGCGTTCACACTCACCGAACTCGGTCAGACTCTCGGAGGGGAATCGTCCTCGCTCGGGCGGCCCAGGCATCGACGATGCGGTCCAGGGTGCGCCTGCCCCACCGGCTCATCGTCGGGTTGGAGTCGAGGTAGTACCAGACTAGCCCCATCGCCTGCTGGAACGCCCAAGCCATCCCGCGCCGCCACTGGACGTCGCCGCATCCGAGCTCGCGGCGGAGGATGCCGCGCTGGTGCTCGTCGAGGAGGTGCCAGGCCGCCACGAGGTCGAGCGCCGGGTCCGCCGGGCCGAAGCCGCCGCCGTCCAGGACGCCGACGAGACGGCCGTCTTCGACGAGGACGTTGGGCGGGATGAGATCGCGGTGGCACATCGCGTCCTCGTCGACCTCGGGCAGCGTCCGAAGCTCCGCCCAGATCCGCCGCAGGAGGGGTACGTCGAGTAGGTCCTCACTCTGCCGAAAGCATGTCTCGAGCCATTCGTCGTGGTCCGGGAGGTGCCCGCCGCGACCGACGCCGTCGAAGCGTCGCCCACGGGTGTCGGCGGCGCGCATCCCGGCGATGAGCTCGGCCAGGTCATGGGCGAACGCGTTCGACCCTGCGGAATCCTCGACCGTCGCGTCGTGGCCGGACAGCCAGGTCTGGACGCTCCACGGCAGCGGATAGCCCGCGCCCGGCTCCCCGAGCGCCACCGGCTCCGGGGTGGGCACGGTGGCGACGCCGGCCAGTTCACGCGCGGCCTCGGCCTCGGCCGCCAGCGACGCGCGGGCCTGCGCCGGGTCGTGACCGACCAGAGGGAAGCGGGCGGCCAGGTCGTCGCCGATCCGGAAGATCGCGTTCACGGTCCCAGGCGTACGCAGCTCGGTGACCGGCAGTCCGCGCCACTGAGGGAACTGCACCTCGACCAGCTGACGGACGGTCTGCGCGTCGACGTGAAGCTGGTCGGCGTGCATCGTCATGCCGCCATCCTCCCGTCGGCGACCGCGGGTGTCCTCCGATTTTCGCGCGGCAGGCTCGGCACCGTCGCCCGACCAGCCGCCAGCGGCCGGTCGAGACGACGTCCACCTTGTCGCCGCGGACCCGGATCGCGGAGTCGTCGTCGAGCCGGCAGAGCGGGAAGTCCACGCTCGCCGCAAGCCGGTCCGCCCATGCCTCGTCGCGGTTTGGGAAGGACGGGGAGTCGAGGTGCGGCTTGACGTACCAGTCGAACAGCACGTCTGCACATCGGCTACTTGTTTCATTGAGCTGCGACCGTGGCCCGGCCAGGCTTCGGTCGAGGCGCCCGGGTTGTCGCTCTCTTTGCCGCTGCCAACGCTGGTCGTGTGGCTCTCATCTGGCCTGCGCGGCCCGGGCGTCGCCCCAGGGCAGGGAGAGGCTCAGGGGTTTGCTCGGCTCGAAGTAGCGTTGCCCTCCCGGCTCGACAACCCAGGTGGATCGAGCATCGGAGGACGCGTTGAGTGGCACGTCGGATCGTGTGGTCATCGGGATGGACCCGCACAAGCGCCCTGCCACGATCGAGGTCATGGCACGCGACGAGACCGTCGTCGGCGGCGGCCGGTTCGACACCGACCGCGACGGCTACACGGCGATGAGGAAGTACGCCAGCCCGTGGCCGCACCGGGTTTGGGCGATCGAGGGCTGCCAGGGCGTCGGCCGGCACATCGCCAACCGGCTACTGGCCGACGGCGAGCAGTCGTCGATGTCCGCCGAAGCTGTCCGCCAGGGCGCGGGTGTTCGCCACCGGGCAGGGCCGCAACCCTGATGCCACGGACGCGCACTCCATCGCGCTGGTCGGCACTCGCATGGCCGGGCTGCGCCCGGTCGTCAACGACGAGCAACTCGCCCTGCTGCGGATCCTGGTCGACCGGCGCCGGTCCCTCGGTGAGGACCACACCCGGACGGTGTCCCCCGACGGGGCGAGGAAAAGCCTGTCCGCCGCGCAGGCCAAGGCACTGCTGGCAGGGTCAGACCCCGTGACGCGGTCGGCAAGGCCCGACGCCGGGTCGCCGCGGAGCTGATCAGTGACCTCGAACGGGTCTACCAACGCACCAAGGAGGCAGACAAGGAGCTGAAAGAGGTGGTCACCTCCACCGGCACCACGTTGATGAACCTGCACGGCATCGGACCCTCCGGCGCCGCATGCTGGTCGAGGTCGGTGACATCACTCGGTTCCCCGACCGGGCCCACTTCGCCTCCTGGAACGGCACCGCCCCCATCGACGCATCCTCAGGCGAGCAGGTACGCCACCGGCTCTCCCGCGCCGGCAACCGACAGATCAACCGGGTGCTGCACACCACCGTCCAGCTACGCAACCCCACCGAAGGACGCACCTACTTCGACCGCAAGAAGACCTCCGGCGAGACATCGATGGAAGCAATGCGCGCCCTCAAGCGTCGCCTGTCCGACATCGTCTACCGACGCATGCTCAATGACGTCGCGGGCGTAGCGGCGGGCCCAGGAGGACAACGGGGAACGACTCCTGACTCCAGCGTGACCAACTCGCATCCCCAAGCCGGCTCTTCGGAGAAGTCACTTCCCGGACCCGCCGAGACCCAGGATACAACCGTGCTCCCGACGGTGTCTTGACACAGAGGGAAGCCAGATGAGTACGGCGAAGCGTTTTCGTCGGCCGGCTCCGGGGGCGGCACTTTTCTGACCGCCCACGTGCCTGGTCGAATCCTTGCCGATACCGCAGCAGCGACGTCGCCCCGGTGCCGGCCACGCCTCGGCTCAAGCCTCAGCCGACGAGTGACGATCTCATCCCTGCAAGACGCGCCGCGGCTTGAACCGGCGAACCTCCTGCGGCCAGCCGCATGCCTCCGCGATTTTGCCGGCCCACATCCGGGCGGTCGCATCATCCGGCACGTCCACGATGGTCAGGCCACCCAGGAACTCCTTGGTCTCGACATAGGGCCCGTCGGTGAAGACCAACGCACCGCTTGTGGCGTCTGCGTTGAAGACTGGGCCGTCCTCTTCCTCCAGGCCCCCGGCGAAGACGAATGCCCCGGCGGCCTTGATCTGATCAACAACCGCCCTGGCGAGGGGACCGCGCCCGCGGAACCACTCCTCGGTGTGGTCACCCACCCACTGCTGATTGAAGTAGATGAGGTACTCAGGCATGTCCGCTCCCTCTGATCGTCTCCGGACCCGACGTCCGTCTCTGCATACGCTACGAACGGCATCCGGCAGATCCGACACTCTCCAGCTTGATTTCTGTCAACCGGTCAACCGTCGCACTCACATCGGCCACGAGCGGTCGGCTGACTGGTCGGTTTCGCACGTGCGGCCCCTGACGCCCTCTCGGCGGCAGAGAATGCGTCGGGCAGTTCAGGATGGAGCTCAGCGTGTGTGCCCGTTTGCGCGTCGCCGTACCTGCCGGATGCGCCACCGGTGGTGTCCGGCGGGTTACGCATTGGGCGCCGGCCAGCAAGACCTCTTACCAGTACGCTTCGTCGTCCCATGGCTCGAAGTCGATGAACTCCAGCGGATCGTCGAGTTTGTCCAGGCCAGGGAGCCCTTCGGTGGCGAAGCGTCCGCGTAGCCACTCCAACAGGTCGGCCAGCGGCCGCCGGTGGCGTTCAGCGGGGTGCACCAGTCTCTGCCCAGTTGGACCAGCGTGGGTGTCGGCGACGATGTCTTTGCGCTGCATGTCAACCGATGCGTGGTCTACCTGGTGAGCCGTCTCCGTGTCGTCGACAAGCAGCGGCGCGCCTGTTGCGGCGCTGCCCCAGCAACGTGGCGCGACCCGGCCCATCCCGGTCACGACGACTGGGCGATGCTCGGCGCCGGCGGATGCGGGGCGATCCCGGTGCATGTCGAGGCGACGCCGATCCGCTTCGACGTCGCCGTTCCCGGCGAGTTGCTCGGCGCGCTGACCCGGCGCAACCGACGCGGAGAACAGCGCACCTTGAAGTACGTCGTCGACGGTCGTCTCGAACGCTCCGTCAGCCTCCAGGGCGTCTATCGTCTGACCGACGAATCCGCCGCTCGATTGGGCGCCCTGCTCGATAGTTCGCCAGCCCCGTGCCGAACGGGGTAGACGCTCCACGTGCATCAGGATCGGTAGCCGCCCTTGACCGACGACGCGCCTTGACGGCGGCAGATGCGCGTATCCGCTGCTGAGGATGTGCGACGGCAGCGCCGGCTGCCTCGCCTGGCGGTCAGTAGTGGGTGAGGATCTGCGTAACTGGGTGGCCGAGGAGATCAGCCGTCTTGGCGAGTTCCTCTGCGTCGAGTTCGTATTGCGATCGAGTCGGGTTCATGGCGCTCACCTCGAACCGCGCGAAACCGATGGGCCAGTCGTAGTGCAGGCTGTTCAGCGGTACGACCGCACCGCAGCAGGGCACCGTCACGTCCAGATGGTCGAAGCTCAGGCTGCCATTTGCCCTGACGACGTCCCCGAGCCAGTCCAGACCGATATCCCGACCGCAGCGCGAGCACGTGATCTGGCTGGTGTTCTCGCCGGCGTCGATGAGGGTCATCCGGTCGTAGAACTGGTTCCCACCTCGTCGACAGCGTCGTCGGGGCCCGAGAACAAGCTCGCAACGTAGGCAACGGCGGCGGCCGCGTCGTGGGCGGGCTGCCAGCCCGGGTCCGTCGGGATCAGGCGGATGAACGAGTCGCTCACAAGCCAAGCATGCCTGGTCGTGTTCTCAGCATGTCGGGCGCCATCGATGCATGATCAGTCGAGCCGCCGCTTGCTCTGCATGCTCATCCGCCTTTTCTGGACTCCGCGCCCGCGTTGCTCGATGCAGCACGCCCGCAACATGGGGCACCCGACCAGCGGCATGTGAGTGCAAGTCGCCTCAGTAGTGGTGGCCCCACAGCCGTGGCTCTGTTGGTCATGAAATACAGGCTCCGCACTTGGTGTAAGTGCGCTGCTCGTTGACCGATGGGTCGCTGCTGTAGTTGACAAGCGCCAGCGAAGGGCCTGTGGCGAAGATCTGCATGGGGCGGCTGCCGGTGTGCGTCGGTTGCCCGGCAACGTTCGTAAAGAAAAGGTGGACGTTGCTGTGCGGCCCGGCGGGGTCCCACTGCGGACGCTCCAATTTCCACGTCCCCACTCCCGATGCCCGATCATGGACTCGGTCGAAGTCCGCCGGGAGCGCGAACCGGTTTCCCCCGAACAGGTAGGAGAAGTCCTCGCCCCGGAACCCGCCGTTCTTATCGAAGACGATCGTCGAGCCTCGCTTGGTGTCTTTCCACATCCCGACGAGTTGATCGGAAGTGACGTCGATCCGCTTGCCAAGGCCCTTACGTTTTGGCGCTATGCGGTGACAGCCGGTCTGGCATTTGCGGTAGACGACGGTGTTGTTGACGTCGGGGTCACCGATGTAGTGAACGAGAACGATCGCACCGTCAGACCGCTGCGCCTCGACGCTGTTGCCCCCCGCCGTCGGGCGCCTCGCCAAGACGTCGAAGTGAAGATCAATCAACCCACTCGGCCCTTGCGAATGCCCCAGCAGCTTGCCGATCGACCACTGACCGGAGCCGGGCGCCTTGTCATGCTTGACGTCGAAGCCGGCCGGGAGGACGTCTGTGAAGCCGACGAACATGTAGCCCGCGTCGCTGGCGTAGAAGTCCCCGTCCGCCGTGAACTCGATGACGCCGCCTCGCTGATCGCTCTGCCACACCCCAATCAGGTCATCTGCCGTCATGTCAACCAACTCGACACCATCCGAGAGCGCCGGTCCCACAAAGCATCCGGCGGTCATAGTGAGAGCGATGACAAGCAGCAGGATTTTTCGCACAACCATCCCCGGCCAGGCGCTAATGATGGACCTCGATCCTATGCCGGACGCGACCCCCGCGCAGGCCGAGCATGACGGGACACGTACGCGTCGATAGCCTGACGTCCGGCCGTGGCATTGCCCGAGGAGGTGAGCACCGTGAACGTTGTATCGATGTGGGTGCTCCCCTCGTCGTCACGGTCTGGCGATTGATGCCGGTGTCGCCCGGGAGCGTCTGGACAAGGCACTCCCGAGAGGCGACATCCTATGGATTCTGCACACCTGTTCAACGGCACCGGCGAGCATGCCGTTGCCGCCACGCGGATCGCCGAGTGGCAATGGCACGCTCTGGAGGACGACCAGGTGGTCGGCCGCGGTGAGGTATCCCACCGTCCCGACGGGCGGCTCTTTCTCAGCATCGACGCATGGCACGAGGCGGTCTTCGACCGGCTTGCCGACACCATGCTGGCGGACCTGCCGAGGCCGCTGTACACCGTCGTCGACGAGGCCGACCTCGACTTGATGGTCCAGTGGGAGCGAGCCGGTTTCGCGCCCCGCCGCCGCGAGTGGGAGTACGTCGTGCCCACCGACCCGCGGATCACCGGACTCGGCTCGGCGCCACCCCCGCCGGGCGTGACAACGTTGGCCGTCGGCGAGTACTAGAAAACATGGGCAAGGCTAACGGCGGCATCCAACTCGAGGGCACCGTTCTCGAGTGTCTTCGCAACGCCACCTTCAGAGTGGAACTCCAGAACGGGCACAAGGTGCTGGCACACATCAGCGGGAAGATCCGGAAGAACTACATCAAGATCCTGCCGTTTGACCGCGTGCTCGTGGAAATCAGCCCGTACGACCTCGACCGCGGCCGGATCCTTTTCCGCTATCGCAACTGACGACCGCATCCATCGCACCGGAACCTTCTCGGCAGGTAGGACAGGCGACTCGCTGAGCAGCACGACGGTGGCGTCTATGCTCGGCACCCAGCTTGATCACGGATGCCGCCGTCGTCTCTCGTCCTTGACCGGACCCGACGCGCATGCTCGTCGGCTACCTCATTCACCTGCGACCGTGGCCCGGCCAGGCATCGGTCCACTCGGTCCACGCGCTCGGGCTGTCGCTCTCTCATCGGCTGCTCACGCTGGTCGTGTGGCTCTCATTTGGCCTGCCCCCTCGATCGCGCCCCCAGCGGCTAGTGCGGTGGCTTGGAGTTCGGCGGGGTCGGGTTCCAGCCGCCAGGGTGTGTTGTGCCAGCCGTGAGCGTCAGGGTCACGAGCGGACCTTGAATCGGGCGATCAGCTTGACGGTGGTGCGCGGGGCTTCGGTGAGGAGTTGGTCGCCGTCGTGAACGCGGAAGGTGGTGTCGGCGGCTTCGACGGTCACAGTCGATCCGGCGTGGGCGATGCCGACGTGGATGCGTTGGCCGGCGATGACCAGGGTTCCTCGGCAGCTGACGCGACGTTAGACCGGCACCGGATGGGACGCGGGCTGGCGGTGGCGGTTCGGCGGGGCGGGCATCGCGGATGCGGGAAATCTCGGCGGCTGTCAGGGGGTTGGGCAGGCTGCGCAGCAGTACGCCGTCAGCGGTGAGCTGCATCAGACCCGGTCGAGCCGGACGGTGACCCGCCTGCCGGCGAAGTGCTAGCCCACAGGATGTTGCCGGCCGGCAACGGGCTCCTTCGGAGCCGCCGCCCGGCGCCGCAGCGCCGGGGCGGCGAGCCCAGGTGTGAGTGCGAAGTGTCGCCATGCCTCGATCTCAGTCGAGCCGCTCGCTGTGTTAAAAGGCGATCGGCGAGCGGCAACACCTCGGTTATGTCCCGCCGGTCGCACGGTCGCGCCGGCTCACCGAGTAAGGACGCGGAAGCGCAGGTGGACCGCCTTGGCGGTGCCGACCGGTTCGCCGGGGACGAGCCGGATGTGGTCGTCGCCGATGTGCTCAAACAACCGGGTGCCGTGGTGGAGCAGGACAGGCACGAGGTGGATGGAGATCTCGTCCACCAGGCCCGCGCGCAGATACTGCTGGATCAGGTCCGCGCCGCCCATCACACACATGTCGCGGCCGTCGGCAGCGGTGGCCGCCTCGCGCAGCGCGTGCTCGGGCCCAGCGGTTACGAACGTGTACACGCCGCCCTCGACGACGTCGGCGGGTGCCGTGTGGGTCACCACGAACACCGGGACCCGGGCGGGACCGGACGGGCCGTCCGCGCCCCACCACGGCACCGACAGGTCGTAGGTGCGTCGGCCGGTGATGATCGCTCCCACGCCGGCGCCGCCTCCACCGAGAACCTCCCGGTCGCGGTCGTCGCCGTCGAACGCCCACTCGTGCAGTACCAGACCGCCGTCGCCCATCGGCTCCTCCGCACGGACGTTCGACGCATTCACGAACCCGTCCAGAGACATGCTGATGTCCACGATGACCTTGCTCATTTGGGCTTCCTCCCTCATATCAGCCCCCTTCCACCTACCGATAGGTCGATTCGGCGCCGCCGCACATCGACATTCGCGCACCCGACTCGACGTGACCTGCACCACACCGCACCCGCGCCCGGGGACTTCCCCGCGGTGTGGGCGTCAAGACCGGCTCCGCTGTAGCACCGCCTGCAGCAAGGTGAGTGACCAACTGAGTGACGATCGGAGCGGACGTCAGCGGACGAGCGTGGACGTCGGAGGACCGTTCTCGCAGCTCCACCCACCCCCGGGCGGCGCGAGGATCAGTTGGCCCGCGGAGGCCCCGCCCCACCACCCGACGGTGGGGAGTCGCTCACCCCAACGGTGAGGATCCACAACACCCACCGGACACCCGGTGAACGTTGGTGGACACCGCAATAGAACCAAGGGACGCTGGCCCTCCCAGCTCAATGAAACTGTCGAATCGAGCAACAGAGGGCCAGGTGAATCCATCGCAGCGTGTGGTCATCGGCATGGGACCCGCACAGACGCTCGGCCACTTGGAGGTGATGACCAGCGACGAGACCGTCCTGGGCGGCGGTCGCTTCGGCACCGACCACGCCGGCATCGCTACTTCGAGCTGCGCAAGGCCCTCTTGAGCCTCTCCCTGCCCTGGAGCGACGCCCGGGACTGCGCAGGTCAAGTGAGAGCTACAGCAAGGTGGGCAGCCGATGTGAGAGCGACAGCCCGGACGTCTAGACCGAAGCCTGGCCGGGCCGCGGTCCTAGGGCAATGAACATGTAGCCGATGAGAGTGCGCTCTGCGCTCGCTATTGCAGCGGCCGCGGACGGAAACTGCCCTGATACGGCGTGTTTCTCAATCTGCTTTCTCAATCTGCGCGGCGCGCGTGGTGCCACATCGTGGCAGGCAGGCTGTTCAATGAAGGTCGGGGATGCGTTCGCCACCCGTTCCAGGGCTCCGGGTTGGCGATGAAGCCGGCCACGCAACGTCGTCAATCGCGAGCCACGGTGCGACGGCCACGGCCGTGGGTGTAAGCCCGGTGAACGCCTTGACCTCGCGGTGGAGGTGGGACTGGTCGACGTAGCCGCTTCCGGTGGCAACGCTGGCGGGGGCGTGTCCCGTCGCGAGAAGGTGGGCGGCGTGGTCGAACCGCACCAGTTGGGCGGCGCGTTTGGGTGTGATGCCGAGCTGGGACCGGAAGCGGGACCACAGGCGCTTGCGGCTCCAGCCGACCTGGTCCGCCAGGCCGTCGACCCGTACCCGCCCCCGGCTGGTGAGCGTCCGCCGCCAGGCGTAGGCGACCTCCGGATCGACCGGTGGGCGGGCGCCCAGCCGTCGGCCGAGGATTTCCACCGCGATCGTGAACCGTTCGTCCCATGACGCGGCGGCGCGCAGCTTGTCCTCGGCTCGCCCGGCATCGCGGCCCCAAACATCTTCGAGGGATACCACCGTCCCGCTGAGTTCGGTCGATGCGCCGAGCACCGCAGCCGCCGCGGCCGGCTCCAGCCGGATCTGGAGGCATTCGCCGAGCCCCCGTCCACTTGCCCGAAGATTGCCAGGCAGGAGCCCGACGACGACACTGCCGCGCTCGTGCCGGCCAGGGGTGTCGTAGACGAGGCCTTCCCCCTCGCTCAGGTCGATGAGCAGCGTGACGGCTGGGTGCGCGACCATGGCGATGTCCACCAGTGCGGGGGCACGATGGCGGAACCCGGCCATGGTGGTCCCCGGCAGCCGAGCTGACGGGCGCGGGACTGCGACCTCCACCAACGCCCAGTCGGGTGGCGTCCCGGTCGACAGCATGTGACCAGTCTATGCCTGAGGGATCACGGGCAGGGTGTCAGCGGCCGTTGCCGTGAAGCCCAGCAGCAGTTCGCTGGTCATCTCGGGAGCCTCGAGCATGGGTATGTGCCCGACGCCGGGCAGCAGCTCGACCCGCGCGTTCGGCACCGTGTCGTACTGGTGTGCCGACGACGGCTCCCAGCGGGGGTCGGCGGTACCGAAGATCACCAGGACGGGGACATCGAGGGCGGCGAGACGCTCGGGCACGCTTCGCTCGGCGATGTACGCGGTGTTGCGGCGCAGCACCGTCCTCATCGCCCGGTAGGTGATGCTTCGTAGGTCGGCGACCAAGTCGTCCGGGACCTCCACGGGGCGAGCGCACGTCACGCTTATCCCCCTGCGGATCATCGCGTTCGAACGCGTCAACCAGAGCAGTGGGCCGAGAGGCGGGGCCAACAGGGCCCGAAGAAGGACCGGCTGCCGAAGGAACGCATCGGGACTCGGGCCGGTGCTGATCAGCGCGAGCGACCCCACCAGGTCGGGGCGCTGTTCGGCAAGCGCGGTGGCGACGTACCCGCCGCTGGAGTGCCCGACCGTGGCGACCCGACGAAGGCCGAGGTCGTCGAGCAGCGCCGCCACCCGGCCCGCCTGCACGGACACGTCGTATGACAGCCCGGGCGGGGACTGGCCGCAGCCCGGGAGGTCAATCCGGATGACGTGATGGTAGCCGGCGAGTGCCGGGACCACCGGACTCCAGGAGCCGCCCGAGAACCCCGATCCATGGATGAGCAGCAGCGGCGGTGCCTGCCGCGGGCCGTCGTGGACCACATGCATCGCCTGCGACTGCTCAACGTCGTGCTCACTCATGTAGGGGATGATGCATGGGCTGCCGACTATCAGTCTTGGACAAATGTCGTCGTGGAAGGGGCCGGGGCCGACCCTGAGCTGCACGCGGGCTGGCGTGAGGCGTTACGGCCCAACTGGCCACCCACCCAAGCCACCGCCGTCCTCATCCGCCGCAGTCGGGCGCTGGCCATGGTCGGTCGTTGGCCTGTCCCGCTCACTGCCGTGGAAGCGGCGCCGCGAAGCGTCCCGCCTGCTCGCCGTGACCCACACCGAGGCTTCGACGCTGTCGTCATCGGAGAGCCCCAGCGCGCCTTCTACAGCAACCAGGTCGGCTCACGCTCCCGCTGTTCGAACACTACGGTGTCGCGCTGTGGGTGCCCGACGTCGGTGGAGCCGTCGACCCGGGCAGGACGCCCACGATCTCGTCATAGCTCTACGCAGGCATGAGCGAGGGCGAGCGTGACCGCTCCGGGACGCGCTCAGGATGGCTGGCGTGCGGCGTGGGTTCGGATGAGTCCCTCGACGCCGCGGAGGAAGGTCTCGGAGATCAGCGCCCGGTCGAAGAGGCAGCCGGCCGCCATGGCGCCGTCGCGGAGCATGACGAAGTGCCGCGCGGCGGGTTCGGCCTCGGTTTCCTGGATGCCCGCCAGCAAGTTGTTGATCGTGTCGAGGAACCACTGCCGGTGCGTGAGGACGGCCTGGTGCACGGGGTGGTCGGGGTCGGGATACTCGGCCACGGCGTTCAGGAAGGCGCAGCCGCGAAAGCCGGTGGACTGGATGTCCCGGGCGATCCCCTCGGCAACGGCCCGGAGTGCCTCGGGCGCCGGTAGGCCGGCGGCGAAGGCCGTCTCCACCTGGTCGCGGATGGCCTGATCGGCCGTCTTCAGATAGGCGAGGACGAGATCCTCCTTGCCCGGGAAGTGCCGGTAGAACGTGGCCCGGGTCACTTTCGCCTCGGCAATGATCCGATCGACGCCGACCGAATGGATCCCCTCCCCGTAGAAGATCCTGGTCGCCGTGTTGAGGAGCCGTTGTCGCGCCTCGGACGGTCGGACGCCGGTCTCGCTACGTGCCATGAGCCCATGTTAGCGATAGAACGTTCGGTCTTGCTTCTCGTCCGTCGGCTTCAGCCATTTCTCACCGGGCGCGATGGCGCATCCGGCCCGGGCGGGACATCCGGGCACGCTCCTCGCACGGCGGGCCAGCGCGCACCCAGTCACAAGGGGGTAGAACGTTCTGTCTTGACAGGCCGGGGCGAGGTCGGCATCATGGGCGAGACAGAACGTTCGTTCTACCGCGTGGTGTTCGAGCCTCGGCCCTGCTGGTCGCGGTCCCCCTCGCCACCGAAAGGATGACCATGACCACCCTTGCCGCACCCGGCATCTCGACGACGGCGTCCACCCTGCGGCGGCTGTACTTCGTCCGGTTCGCGTTCGCCATCGCCTGGGCCCTCGTGATGTTCACGACCGCCACCCACCTCGGCCCGCTCGCCGTCACGCTGCTCGTGCTCTACCCGCTGTTCGACGTCGCCGCCGCCGTCATCGACGCCCGCACGTCCCGCGCCACCGGATCGCCCACCCTGCTGTACGTGAACGTCGCGGTCAGCCTGCTCGCTGCGGTCGGCCTGGCCGTGGCCAGCGCGTCCGGCATCCCGGCGGTCCTGCGCGTGTGGGGTGCCTGGGCGGTGGTGGCCGGGCTGGTCCAGCTGATCGTGGGGGTCACCCGCCGCGGGATGGGTGGCCAGTGGCCGATGATCATCAGCGGCGGCATCTCGATGCTCGCCGGTGGGTCGTTCATCGCCACCGCCGCCGCGGACAACCCGGTGCTGACCAACGCGATCGGCTACGCCATCCCCGGCGGCATCTTCTTCCTCATCTCGGCCATCCGCCTCGGCCGCGCCGCCAGGGCCAACTGACATGGACAACGCCACGTATGACGTGGTCGTCATCGGCGCGGGGCCGGTCGGGGAGAACGTCGCCGACCGGGTCGTGCGGGGCGGCCTGACCGCCGCCATCGTCGAGCGGGAACTCGTCGGTGGTGAGTGCTCCTACTGGGCCTGCATGCCGACGAAGGCGCTGCTGCGCAGCGCGACCGCGCTGCGGGCGGCACGTCGGCTGCCCGGGGCGCGGGAGGCGGTGACGGGCGACCTGGACGCGACCGCGGTGCTGCGCCGTCGCGACGCCTTCGCCGCGAACTGGTCGGACGAGGGGCAGGTGTCGTGGCTCGACTCGGCCGGGATCGCGCTGTATCGCGGCCAGGGCCGGATCAGCTCCGACCGGGTCGTCGAGGTGACCGGCGAGGACGGCGTCTCGACCTCGCTCACCGCCCGGCACGCGGTCGTCGTCGCGACCGGAACCAGCGCATTGGTCCCGGACGTCGCCGGGCTGCGCGAGGTGGCGCCGTGGACCAGCCGGGAGGCAGCCGCCGCGAGCGCGGTACCGGGTCGGCTCGCCGTCATCGGTGGTGGCGTGGTGGCGGCGGAGATGGCGACCGCGTTCGCGAGTCTCGGATCCGTGGTGACGGTGCTGGCCCGCGACGGTGTGCTGCCGCAGGCGGAGCCGTTCGTCGGTGAGCGGGTCACGCAGTCGTTGCGGGCAGCCGGTGTGTCGGTACGCCTCGGCGCCGAGGCCGCGTCGGTGACCCGCGACGGCGACGGCACGGTGCACATCACGCTCACCGACGGCGAGCGGGTCGACGCCGACGAACTCCTGGTCGCCATCGGCCGTACGCCGAACACGCAGGACATCGGCCTCGAGCGGATCGGCCTGAAGCCCGGCGCCTGGCTCACGGTCGACGACACGTTGCGGGTCGTCGACGGCGACGGCGCGGTGATCGGCGACGGATGGCTGTACGCCGCCGGTGACGTCAACCGGCGCAGCCTGCTGACCCACCAGGGCAAGTACCAGGCGCGCGCGGTGGGTGACGTCATCGTGGCGCGGGCCAGGGGCGAGGCGGTCGAGGATGGCCGGTGGGGTCGGCACGTCGCCACCGCCGACGAGCGGGCCGTGCCGCAGGTCGTCTTCACCGACCCGGAGGTCGCGTCGGTGGGGCTGACCGCAGCCGCCGCCGAGGCCGCCGGGCTGCGGATCCGGGTCGTCGACTACGACCTGGCCGCCGTCGCGGGAGCCGCCCTGCACGCCGATGGGTACCAGGGGCACGCCCGGATGGTCGTCGACGAGGATCGGCAGGTGATCGTCGGCTGCACGCTCGTCGGTCCGGACGTGGCGGAACTGCTGCACGCGGCGACGATCGCGGTCGTCGGTGAGGTTCCGCTGGATCGGTTGTGGCACGCCGTTCCCGCGTACCCGACGGTCAGCGAGGTGTGGCTGCGCCTGCTGGAGGCGTACGGCCGCTGACGGCCCGGCCGGGTCGTCGATGGGTCACCGTCACCATTGCCGTGGCGCGGCAATGGTGACGGTGGCCGGCCAGTCGGTCAGCCGAGGGTGATGCGTCCTTCCCCGTCGTGGCGGAGGCGGCCGCTGGTCAGGGCGACCTGGAGGCCGTACCGGAGCAGCTTGTCGATCTTGTCGGTGCGCCGCCGGTAGCCGAGGCGCTCCAGCCCGGCGCGCAGCAGCCGCTCCTCGTCCATTCGCGGCACGTCCCGCAGGACGTGTGCGAACGCGTTGGCCACCTCCTCCGGCGGGATCTCCTCGAACGCCCGGTCGTTGCTGGCCTGGGTGACCCGGTACGCGCGGTAGGTCTGCGGGTCCGTCCCCTCGGGCCAGGCGTACCGGCCCACGGTGGGGTGGTCGTAGAGCCGGCGCGCGTCGACGAGGGTGAGCACGGCGACGCGCCGGTCCTCCCGGGTGCGGAGGAAACCGAACCGGGCCAGCGCCAGGCGGGCCAGCCGGTGCTGTTCGATCGGCCCCTCGGCGGCGAGGATCTCGCGCAACGCCTCCCGGACCAGCCCGCGCACCCGCTGGTCGCTGCCGAGCAGGTCGAGGTCGCTCTGGTCACCGAGCGGCGTTCCGGCGTACGGGACGAACGGGCTGACCGCGATGCCGCCAGTGGCCGCCGGTGGTGCGATCGCGACGGGAGCCGGCGCCGCCGATGCTGTCACGACCGGAGCCGGCGCGGGTGGGGCGGCCAGGCCGGTGACGGGTGCCGGCGACGTGTCGGCGGGGTCGGCCTGCCCCGCGACGGGTGGCCGGGAGAACTCGACGTCGTCGGTCGGACCGGACTGCGCGACGCGCGGCTGCGTGACCTCCTCGCCGGCTCGGGGCGACGGCAGGTCGACCTCGTTGCCAGGCGCGGCGGCCTCCGTCGGCTCGGCCGCGGCGGCCTCGGCTCGGGCGATCGCCTCGTCGACCCGCTGTACCAGGGCGGACCGGTCGTGGATCCACGCCGGCAGCCAGAACCGGACGACCTCCGGCCAGCCCATGATCGACCGGAGCAGCCCCGGCGCGGAATCCCGGTCGGCCACGGTCGGGCGGGCGCCCCAGTCCGGGCCGTCGAGCATGACGGCCACCTGCCAGCGAACCGATCCCGGCCGGCGCACGGCGATGTCGACGGTGAAGTCGGACAGGCCGTGCGAGGTCCGTACTTCGTAGCCCTGCTCGCGCAGTGCCGCCGCGACCTCGTCGCGGATCCGGCTGCGCCGCTCGGTCCGGTCGGTGACCAGGTCGCCCAGGCGGTCCGCGCCGGCGGCGGCCATCTCGCAGTACGCCCGCAGGTGCTGGGTGCCCACCGCCGAGGTGCGGGACAAGTCGATGTCGGATGGGTCGAACGACGAGAACAGCACGACCTGGCGGCGGGCCCGGGTGATGGCGACGTTCAGCCGCCGCTCGCCGCCGGCCTGGCTGAGCGGGCCGAAGTTCAGCGGAAGCTGGCCGGTCTCTGGGTTGGTGGAGAACGCCAGCGAGAACAGCACCACGTCCCGCTCGTCGCCCTGCACGTTCTCCAGGTTCTTCACGAAGATCGGTTCCGGGACGGCGCCGGAGAGGTGCTCGCGGATGAGCGGTTCGGTGCTGTCCTCCAGCAGGTTGAGGATGAGGTCGCGCTGCTGGATGTTGAAGGTGACCACGCCGATGGACTGGCCGGCGGTGGCCGGGTCGTGCAGGCGCCGGGTGATGTCCGCGAGGATGGCCCGCGCCTCGACCTCGTTGGTCCGCGCGCCGCCGCGGTCGTACTGGCCGTCGACCCGGCGCCAGGTGATGCCGGCGGAGCCGCTGGCGCCGGGCGACGGCAGGCTGGAGAGCTTGTTGTCGTAGTAGTAGCGGTTGGAGAAGGCGATCAGCGACTCGTCGTGGCTGCGGTAGTGCCAGGACAGCCAGCGCTGCGGCAGGCCCGACTCGACGGTTTCGCTGAGGATGCTCCCCAGGTCCTCCAGCACCGGGCCGTCGCCGTCGTCGACCCCGTCGGTGGTGTGGCTGGCCTGCATGATGCTGGTCGGCGGCATCTGCCGGGAGTCACCGACGACCACCACGGCGCTGCCGCGACCCATCGCGCCGATCGCCTCGGCGACCCGGATCTGCGACGCCTCGTCGAAGATGACCAGGTCGAAGCGCTGACTTCCGGGGGCCAGGAAGTTCGCCGCCGAGGCGGGGCTGACCAGCACGCACGGCGTCAACGCCAGCACCGCGTCCGGGTACAGCTCGAACAGCTCGCGGAAGGACCGGCCGCCGCGCTTGCGGCGCAGTTCCGCGGCGAAGTCGGCGAAGCGGCCGCGCCGGTCGGTCGGGCTGAACGGGCGGCGGCGGACCAGCACCGCGGGCAGCCGCTCGGGCAGCGCCGAGCGCAGCTCACCGGCGGCCGCCTCGAACTGGGTGATCTCGTCGTCGTGCAGCTCCGGGTCGAAGTACTGCAGGCCGCCGGCCCGAACCCGCTCGGCGAGGGACGCGGCGGCGACGCCGCGCCGGTACGCCTCCTCGGCGAGCTGCGCGGTCACCTCGGCGCGCAGCAGCTGGTCCCGGTAGTCGGTGAGACCGGCGGCGGCGAGCACGTCGGCGTGGGTGAGCACGGTGGCCCAGCGGCGCAGCGGGAACAGCTCCTCGGTGCGCAGGTCGTGCAGCCAGGTCGCGCCGTCGCGCTGCCAGGCGTCGACCCAGTGCGCGCCGGCGGACCACAGCGCCAGCTCCGGCTCGCCGGAGCGCAGCACCCCGCGCCAGGCCCGCCACCGGGCGGCGACCCGGTCCAGCAGGGCCGCGTCGGCGTCGGTGACCCCGCGCTGGAACAGTTCCCAGGCCTGCGGGTGCCGGGCCAGCAGCGTCCGGCCGGCCCGGGTCGCCTCGACCGCCTCGGCCAGCCGCTGCTGCGCGTCCGGGTTGGTGGGCTGCCAGCCGGGCAGGTGCAGGCCGCCCAGGGTCACCGCGTGCTGGTGCAGCGCGGCGGCCTGCGCCTGCGCGGCGACCAGACGGCCGGTGGTCACCTCCACCCGGTCGACGTCGAGCGTCGCGCCGGCAACCAGGTGCACGGCCAGCTTGTCGACGACGGCCTGGCGGCGCTTGCGCTTGCCGAACAGCTTCTTCGCCGCCTCCTCCGCCTCGGCGTGCCAGCCGGTCAGCTCCGGGCGGGCGTAGACGTCCGGCCGGAAGGTGGCCAGCTCACCGGCGAAACCCTGACCGAAGGCGGCCAGGTCGGCCTGGAGCCGGGCCGCCGCCTCGTCCCACCGCCGGTCGCCGGCGCGCAGGGTGGTCTCCCGGTCCGGCAGCAGTCCGCGTACGGCGAGCCAGGCGCCGGCCTGCAGCTCGGTGACGGTTTCCGGGGCGGGCAGCGTCCGCAGCAGCCCGACCAGGTGCGGGTGGCCGGCGAGGTCGGCGCGGAGGCGTTCGAGTTCGGCGGCGATCTCGGTGACGGCCGCGGCGTGCAGCCCGTCGAGGGCGCGGCAGCCGCTGAGCGCCCAGGGGTGCTCGGGCCGGACCCGCGCCGAGCGGGCGGCGGCCGGGAACTCGCGCAGGGTCCGCTCCACCTGGGCGCGTACCTCGGCGGGTGCGTGCAGGTAGCTCACCGGGATCGGGGCGGCCGGGCCGTCGCCGTAGGCGAGGACCTGCTCGTAGGCCGACCAGAGCGACATCCCGACGGGGTTGGCGGTGTGGACCTGCTCCGGGTACTCGACCAGCGGCGCGAGCCGGGTCCGGTAGGCCGTCTCGACGGCCGTCCAGTCGCCGTCGCCGCCGCCGTCGTACTGGTCGAGGGCGTCGCGCAGCTGCTGGCGGATCGCGTTGAGGGACTGCTTGCGCCCGTGCAGGTCCAGGGCGAACGGTCCGAGGCCGATCTGCTTGAGGCGGCGCTTCACGACGTCGAGGGCGGCCTGCTTCTCGGCGACGAACAGCACCGACCGGCCGGCGGCGACCGCACGGGCGATCATGTTGGTGATGGTCTGCGACTTGCCGGTGCCGGGCGGGCCTTCCAGGACGAAGGAGTGGCCGCGCTCGGCCATCACGATCGCCTGCATCTGGGAGCCGTCGGCGGGGATCGGCAGGTGCAGCTCCGCCTCGTCGACGGCCACCTCCACCTGGTGCTCGGGGCGGGCCGGGTCGTCGAAGGTGGCTCCGGAGGACTCCACCAGGTGCCGCACGACCGGGTTCTCCATGAACCGGGGCCAGTGGTCGCCGAGGTCCCGCCACATCTGGAAGGTGGAGAACTGCAGCAGCCGCAGGCTGGCCGTCTCGTCGATCCGGTAGTTCAGCCGGTTGTCGACCAGCCCGGTGTTGATCGCGGCCAGGGTCTTGGCGATGTCGATGCCGTGCTCGTCGAGGACCGGCTGCTCCAGCTCCCGGATGCGCACACCGTGCTTGACCCGCAGCCACTCGATCAGGCAGTGGTTCGGGCTGGCCACCTCGGTGCCGTCGATGACCAGCGCGTACGGCCGGCGGCCGGCGCCGCCCTCGATGCGCACCGGCAGCAGGAACAGCGGCGCGTAGGCCTCTCCCCCGCTGGTCTTGGTGTGCACCAGCGTGCCGATGGTCAGGTAGAGGTAGTTGCTGCCGGTCTCCTGCTCCATCGTGCGCGCCTCGCGCTGCAACGCCCGCATGACGGTCTTGTAGCGGGCCTCGGTGACCGCGCCGTAGACCCGGCGGTCGGTGCGCAACTCCCGGGTGAGAATCTCGGCGTCGAGGTCCTGCGCCCGGCGGGCGCCGGCCAGTTCGTGGACGTGGCTGATGTCGTCCTGCGGGATGACCTGCACCTGCCGGCCGTCGTGGATGAGGTCGTCGAGCAGGGCCAGGGCGCCGGCGGGCACGTGCAGGTCCAGGCCCCGGCCACGCTTGGGCAGGTTGAGCAACGGGTTGCGCAGGCTCAGATCGAGCAGCGACTTGCGCCACTGCTGGATACGCGCCGGCGAGCCGTCGGCGGGTTGCGGCACCTCGTCGCCCTCGTCGGCGAGTTGGCGCAGCTTGGCCGCGGCGACCCCGGGCGGCAGGTCGAGGGAGGCGGCTTCGGTGTCGGTGCCCGTGCTCGTCTGGGCGTCGACCGGTGCGGGGGCGACCAGTTCGTCGGCCGACGGCAGCGGGCGGATGCCGGAGCGGTGGGCGAGGTGCACGTCGACGACGCCCTGCAGCCGGTGGACTTCGCCGCGGAAGTGGCCGAGCCCGACCCGTACCGCCTCGGTGAACGTCGCGGACTGCGCGCCGGGCCCGATGCGGGTCAGCTCGACCGGCACCGCCCGGCCCGAGTCGACCATCGAGATCAGCAGGTTCGTCTCGGTGACGGCGGTCGCGCCGAGCCGCTCCTCCTCCAGCAGGAAGCCGCCGAAGGCGTGCCCCTCGCTGATGAAGATGAGCGGGTGCAGGCCCGCCGCCTCCAGGCAGGCGGCGTAGGTGACGGACAGGTCGAGGCAGTTGCCGAGCCGCCCGTCCAGCACCGCGGCCGTCGTGCGGACCTTCTGGCCGCTGTTCTCGAACGACGCCGGCAGGGTCTGGTAGGTGATCTCCAGCTGGCGCAGCGCCTCGTACACCGCGCCGGCGACCAGCGCCGCCCGCTCCGAGCCCTCCTGGTAGCCCTGCAGCGACCCGGACCCGGTGCGCGCCAGCAGGAGCTGCGCCGCCGACCGCAGCACCGCCTCGACCGCCCGGGTGTTCGGCTGCACGAAGGCGGCCAGGCTGTCATAGAGGGCCGGGCTGTTGAACCACTCGTTGTGCGCCAGCACTCGTGACGGTGCGACCAGCCGCAGTTCCTGCTCGTTGGCCTCGACGGTGAGCAGGTAGTCGACCGGGAACGCCTCGTCGGTGCGGTACAGCAGCGCGCGGTCCGGGGTGACGTCGCGGAAGTCGTCCCAGCCGGTGCTCGCGCCGCACCGCAGCGGGGTGGTGAGGGTACGCGTCCACGGCTCGGTGAGCGCGCCGTCGGGCCCGCGCAGTTCGAGGGTGAGCGTCACGTCCGACAGCGGCTCCGCACCGCGGTTGACCAGCGTGAGGTGGCGGACCAGCGGCACCCGGTTGTGCACCAGGGCGGCGTTGATCGCCGGCTGCACGAGCAACGCGACGGCGAGCTGGTCGTCGTCGGCGGTGAACTGTGCAAAGACGCTGTCGGACATGGGCGTTTCTCCAGGTGGCGCGGCCGGGAAAAGGTCAGCCTAACGGCGACAACTCCCCACCGTGCGAGTGCACCGAGCGCACCTGGCCCTCCCCCGCTCCCATCCCCGCCGGGCCATGCTCATCATCGCGACGGACGGGACGGGCTGCTGTTGCACGGCGCGGGCGGCGACGCCGCACGGCTCGTCGCCGGGTGGTCCCCCGCCCGCTTCTGAGTGATCATTACTCCTGCCGCCCGCACAGCCACTACCGGTACCGGCGGCGGCCACCGTCGCCCCTTTTTTCGGAGTTCCTGAATGAGTACGAGTCCGTCATCGAGGCGGGGCGCCGCGACGTACGCGCACCGGGGATCGTCCGGCATGGCGCCGGAGAACACTGCGGCCGCCTTTGAGCTCGCGATCGCCGAGGGCGCCGACTACATCGAGACCGACGTGCAGCTCAGCGCCGACGGCGAGCTGGTGATCATCCACGACGTGACCCTGGAGCGCACCACCGACGCACGGCTGGCGTTTCCGGACCGCGCACCCTGGAACGTGCACGACTTCACCCTGGCCGAGCTGAGGAAACTCGACGTCGGGGCGTGGTACGGCGGCGATTTCACCGGCCAGCAGATCCTCACCCTCGACGAGGTGCTCGACCTGCTCGGGTACCGGGTCGGCCTGAACCTGGAGCTGAAGTCGCCGGCGGTGAATCCCGGGCTGGCGCGGGCGGTCGTCGCCCGGCTGCGCGGGCGGCGCGACTGGGTCGCACCGGATGGCCGGAGACAGCCGCTGATCGTCGGGTCCTTCGACGAGCAGGCCCTGCGGGACTTCCACACGCAGCTGCCCGATGTCCCGGTCTCGCTGATCACCTACGACGTGCCGGCGGCCGGGAAGCTGGCCGACCTCGACGGGTGGATCTACTCGGTCAACCCGGACATCCACCGGCTCCGGCGCAATGACGCGGCCCGTGTCATCGAGGCGGGCATGGCCCTGGTGCCGTGGACGGTCAACTCGCCGGAGCTGTGGCAGTGGGCCCTGAACCTCGGCGTCGACGGCATCATCACCAACTACCCGTACGCCCTGAAGACGATGCTGCACGGTCACGTCGACGACGAGGGGCCGACCCATCCGGAGCCGGCCCCTCGTCCCGAGGTGTCCCCTCGGCAGTGACGCTGTGGTCAGCTAACCGACTTGTTGTAACCCTGAGTTGGCTCACGGTGCCGCGCTCGTGAGACCCGCGTCGCGTTCACCTGCGGTGATACCTGCAGGTGGGGCTGTTTTCCCGCACTAACCGAATGAGTCAACTGGGTCTGACCGGCCAGCCGTCTGGCGGCCTCAGAGCCGCAGCAGCCCCGCGGCGAGCGACTCACGCAATCCGGCGGGCGGCTCCTGGTAGCCCTCGTCCCACAGCGCACCGGGAAAGCCGCCGGCCGCGAACGCAGTGTTGAGATCGTCGACGAACCAGATCGCGGGCCCCACCTTCCCGTCGATTCCGGGCCCGGGCAGGTCGATGCCGTAGGGCGCGTCGCCGCTGATGTTCGCCTTGTGGAGCTCGTCGGGCGCGTAGTCGAGCTGAAACGGGATGCCGGCGTCCCGGCGCGCGGTGTCCCTGAGGTACGCGGCGTACTCGGTCTCGTAGTAGGAGCGCGAGCCGCCCCGCTCGGCCCACTCGAGCTGCACCACCAACGGGTCCGCGAGCACGCTGGCGGGCCAACCCGGCAATTCCCCGACGAGCCACACATCGCCCACCTGCCGGATCCACGCGCTGACCGTCATCGGGAACGGCGCGAACGTCACCTCCAACCAGTCGGCCAGCGCGGGCGCGCCCGGCGACGGGGGAACGTGGGCGCGACACGGCGTCCCCTCGTCGTCGTTCTCCTGCGCACGGAAGCCCCGCGCCTGCAGCCGCTCAACGAGCGTCTCGACGTTCCTGCGGGCACGGTCGGCGAACTCGCGCGCCACCGCCTCGGCGTCCTCGCGGTACGGGGCGTCGAAGACCCGTAGGCCAAGACCGCGCAGGTCGCGCCATACGTCGTCGGGATCACCGGACACGTACCGCGCGTGGAAGCTCGCCACGGCCACCATCCTTGCAGAGAGCCACCAGCGCCGGCGGCGAGGTCTCGGTTGCCGACTCAGCTGGCGATCCGCAACGTCATCAAGCAGCCGCGGCCGCTGCGCTCGGCGACCATCGCGATCAATGGCACGACACAGACCTTCGCCCCGCCATCCCCGCCGAGAAGCAGGCCATCCTCAAGGATCCACGCCCGCAAAAGTCACGCACTAATCGGGGTGTCGGCTCCGGCGCGATGACGCGCCCGCGTCATCGAGGCGGGCATGGCCCTGGTGCCGTGGACGGTCGACTCGCCGGAGTTGTGGCAGTGGGCCCTGGACCTCGGCGTCGACGGCATCATCACCAACTACCCGTACGCCCTGAAGACGATGCTGCACGGTCACGTCGACGACGAGGGGCCGACCCATCCGGAGCCGGCCCCTCGTCCCGAGGTGTCCCCTCGTCGGTGACGCTGTGGTCAGCTAACCGACTTGTTGTAGCTGTCGATCGCGGCCTGCACGCTCGCCGCGGCGTCCTTCATGGCCTGGTCGGCCGGCTTGCTGCCGACGATCGCCGCCTCCAGGCCGTCCTCCGACGCCTTGCGCGCCTGCGGCATCACGCCGAGCAGGCAGCCGGCCGACGCGACCGACGGCGGCAGCGCGTGCAGCTGGTCGACGGCGGTCTTGAACTGGGGGTACTGCGCCACCCAGTCCTTGTCGATCTGCTCGTCGAGCGCCTTGGCGTTGACCGGCACGTACCCGGTGCCGGTGTGCCACTTGGCCTGCTGGGCCGGGGTCAGGGCGAACTTCACGAACTCCCAGGCGGCCCGCTTCTCCTTGTCGCTGTGCCCGACGCCGTTGATCCACAGCGAGGCGCCGCCGATGATCGGCCCGCCCGTCGAGGAGCTGCTCGCCTTCGGGTACGGCGCGGTGAGCACGGTGAACTTTCCCTTGGCCGCCTCGATGTAGCCGCGCATGGCGCCCGTGGATTCCAGGTGCATCGCCACCGTGCCGGCCTTGAAGGCGGCCTGGGCGTCGTCGGTCTTGCGGCCGGTGTTCGTCGCGTAGCCGCCCTTGACCAGGTCCGCCCACCACTGTGCGACGCGCACGCCGGTCTCCTGGTCGAACTGCACCTTCGTGGCGAGGCCCTTGCGGCCGTTGCCGTTGTCGCAGTACTCCTTGCCGTCCGTGGCGATCAGCTGCTCCACCAGCCAGCCGTAGATGGCGGCGCCGAAGCCGTACTGGACGGTCTTGCCGCCGGCGTCCTTGACGGTCAGCTTCTTCGCCATCTCCCCGATCTCGTCGAGGTTCTGCGGCGGCTTCGTCGGGTCGAGGCCGGCCCGGACGAAGGCCTCCTTGTTCAGGTACAGCAGCGGGGTGGACGTGTTGAACGGCATCGACTGGAGCTTGCCGTCGATCGAGTAGTAGTTGGCGATGTTCGGTTCGATGTCGCCCGCGTTGAAGTTGTCCTTGTCGATGAACTTGTGCATCGGCACGGTCTGCTTGGAGTCGACCATGAAGCGGGAGCCGATGTCGTAGATCTGTACCAGCGCCGGAGTGCTCTTCTGCTGCACCGACGCCTTGTACTTGGCGATGGTCTCGTCGTAGTTGCCCTGGTAGATGGGCTTGACCTCGACCTTGCCACCGCTCTGGGCGTTGAAGTCGGCGACCAGCTTGTCGATCGCCTCGGCGTTGGCGCCCTTCATCCCGTGCCAGAACTCGATGGTGGTCTTGTCGGTGGCCTTCTCGAGCACCTCCGCGCCGGGCGCCTCGAGCGCGTCCTTGCCGGAATCGGTGCCGGACCCGGAACCACCGCACGCGGTCAGCGCGGCGGCGGCTACCAGGGCGACGAATGC
Source organism: Micromonospora echinaurantiaca (assembly GCF_900090235.1). Lineage (NCBI taxonomy): Bacteria > Bacillati > Actinomycetota > Actinomycetes > Micromonosporales > Micromonosporaceae > Micromonospora > Micromonospora echinaurantiaca. Next base: position 3,059,625 of record NZ_LT607750.1, read on the forward strand.
CGTCATTGCCCGGCGGGGCTTGGGTTGTCTCACAGGTTCTCCTCTTGACGAATTAACGCAGCGCGCCGGCGGTGAGGCCACGGACGATGTAGCGCTGGCCGAAGAGCACGACGGCCAGTGTGGGCAGCAGGGACAGCGCGACGCCGGCGAGGACGAGGCCCGGTTGCGCCGCCTCGGCGTCGTTGAGCTGGGAGATGCCGATCTGCAGTGTCTGGTACTCGGAGTCGCGGATCAGGATCAGCGGCCAGAAGTACTGGTTCCACGCGGAGAGGAAGACGTAGACCCCGACCGCCGCGATCGAGGGCTTGGACAGGGGCACGATGACCCGCCACAACAGGCGCCAGTGGCCGCACCCGTCGATCACCGCGGCGTCGCGCAGCTCGGTCGGGAACTGCAGGAAGGCCTGGCGCAGCAGGAACGTGCCGAACGCCGAGGCGAGGAAGGGCAGCACGAGACCGAGGTAGGCCAACCCGCCCCGCGCCAACCCCCACCCGGAGATGGCCAGGTAGTTGGGGATGATGATCGCTTCCCACGGCACCATGAGAGTGGCCAGGAACAGACCGAAGGTCGCCGCCTTCGCCGGCAGGCGAAGGAAGGCGAAGGCGTACGCGGCCAGGATGCTGGTGACGATCTGGGCCACCGTGATGGCCCCGGCCTGGACCGCCGAGTTGACGTAGAAGCGGCCGAGCGGCACCGAGCGGAAGACGTCGGTGATGTTCTGCCAGTAGAGCTCGTGCGGCACCAGCGCGGGCGGGTAGGTCGCCAGGTCACCGGGGCCCATCACGGCGCCGACGAAGCCGTAGTAGATGGGGAACAGGACCGGGATCAGGGCCAGGCCGAGCACGACGTAGACGGCGGCCTGCCCGAGACGGAACTTCTTCATCGATAGTGGACCCGCCGCTCGAGGATGCCGAACTGGACAGCCGTACAGCCGAGCATGACGATCAGCAGCACGACGGCCTGGGCGCTGGCTGATCCGAAGTCGGAGGACCCGAAGGCGAACGCCTTCTCGTAGATGGAGTAGACCAGGGTCGTCGTGGCCTGGTCGGGGCCGCCCTTGGTCAGGATGTGGATCTGTCCGAAGCTCTGCAACGCGTGGATCGTGGACACCACGACCAGGAAGAACAGTTGCGGGGAGAGCAGCGGCACGGTGATCCGGGACGCCAGCCGCCAGCCGGTCGCACCGTCCAGCCGCGCAGCCTCGACCACCTCAGGTGAGATCGCCGCGACGCCGGCGGAGAGCACGAGGACGTTGTAACCGAAGTTCATCCACACCGTCGCGGCGCAGACGGCGGGCAGCGCGATCGACGGATCGGTGAGCCAGTTGACCCGGTCGATCCCGAAGGATCCGAGCACCCCGTTCGCCACGCCGATCGCGGGATTGTAGATGACGGCGAAGACGACCGACGCGGTCGCGACCGAGAACGCGAACGGTAGCGCGAACGCGGTGCGCAGCACCCGTACGCCGCGGATGCGTGCCTCCAGCAGCAGCACCACGAAGAGCGCGCCCAGGACGGCCGGCACCACGGAGAGCAGCGTGAACAGGCCCGTGGTGGCCAGCACCTTGCCGAACTCGGCGGACAGCATCTCCCGGTAGTGCTCCGCGCCGACGTACACCGACGGCGCGCCGAAGAGGTCGTTACCGTGCACGGACAGGTACAGCGTCCGCCCCAGCGGCCAGAACACGAACAGCGCGAAGACCACGACGGACGGCAGCAACAGCAGCCACCCGAGGCCGGTTTCGAGGCGCGCTGGCTTCCCTCGCCGGGCGGTGGGGCGGGGGGAATCCGTGGTCGGTGCGTGGTCATCCGGTGGGGCGGTGACGGTGGGAGGGGGATGCACGGGCAGCACAGTACCAACGGCATCGACCGAAAGAAATCCTTCCATGCTGCACTCGGAGCTGGAAGTTCTTTCCAGGACTGGTGTTCTTCCCCACCCGTGGCCAGTGCGTCGTCACCCTCGGGTGTGGTCACGAGTCTCGAGCGGCAGGGGCGCCTTGCGGGGCCCGGCGATCTGCCACAAGGGCCGCAACGGGTGGACGCCGACCGGGCCGCGCCGGTCCCGACCTCAACTGACGGGAGCACCCGGCTATCCACCCGGGCGGCAGAGCTTCGCCCGCGGCTGCCCCTGGGGATGAGTTGTCGCCCCCGCGCCCGTCACACCTACGGCGTCGGTCAGTTCTCCAGCTCACCCGCGAACTGCGAGCACAGGCTGGCCTCTACGTATTCGCCACATCCGGAGCCTTGAGGGCCATCCACACGGTCAGTCGGCCAAGGCTGCGGCCGCCTGCTCCAGGTGGCGGGCGGCCGCGGTCAGCGCGAGGACGGCCCGGGTCGGCAGCAGGCCCGGGCGTGACCCCTGGCGCAGGAATTCGCGGGCCAGGGCGACGTGCCATTGCCAGTGCCAGTCCACCCTGCGCGGCTCCAGGTCGTCGAGACACAGGTATGTGGCGCGCTCGGTGACCAGCTTGAGAATGTAGGCGTCGGTGGGACTGCCGGGGTCGGGCTCAAGGCTTCCGGTGCAGTCGCACAGGCCGGTCGCGAAGCCGGCCTCAGCTGCGAGGCCCGACCAAAGCATCGACTCGATGCCCGGGCGGCGGACCTGCAGGACCAGGTCGACCAGCAGGCGGGTCGTGTCGGTCGCCCAGTGGTGGACGCCGTACTGGGAGGCGTCGATCAGCAGCGGATGGGGCTCGCCGACGGACTGCTTACCTGCTCTGCGGGCGCTACATCGGACAGCGCTCCGCCATCCGCTGGGCGTCGCGGTACATATCCGAGCAGCTCAGCCCGCGAGTGCCGGATGGCCTCGGCTGGTCGGCGTGGGTCGCGCGGAACCGCCGACCCGACCGCCTGATCGACTGGTACGTGCCAATGCTCATCTGCTTCCCCGGGGCGAGCCTGCTCGCGCTCTGCTGGACCCTGCGCCTCGTCTTCGTCCCGGGCCACCGCTCCGGCTGGGCCACGACCGGTCTGGTCATCGTCTGGCTGGCCGGGCTCTTCGCCGCGGCGGGATGCGGCTACCTCGTCAGCCGCGTCTTCCGCTACCGATCACCGGCGGCACCCTCGAACTCATAAGGAGAAGGGCCAACCGCCGGCGCGGGCGACCGCATCGCGCGAACGCTTGTGGTGGTAAATCGCCGCGTCCGCCTTCCTTAAGATCCGGTCCGCCTTGCCCGACAGCCCGCTGACCGCCCCAGTATTCGCTGCGGCCCTTTGAAAGATCCGGAGCAGGTCCCACGTGCCGCGGGAAGGGCCGACCGGCCACTGGCGTCGCGCGAGAGGCCTCCAGTAAGAAATAATGATGCGCACCCCGCCCTTGCTGTCGACCGATCCTCGAACCGCTCAATTGTTCAGGGAGTCCGGCTGCAAGGACATCCGCGACAGTCAGGCGGTCCTCGAGGCTCTAGGTCCGGCACAGCGTGTCACGGCCCTTGCGCGCGGACGGAGCGGCGGAGTCGCCGTTGCCGTCGTCGTGGCCGACGGCAGAGTGCTCGTCGTTTCGGTTGGGCTCCTCGCCTCCGCCGGTCCGCCGCCGCGGATCGTTCCGGCGGCATCGGTGAGGCTCGAGCTTTTGCAGCCACGCTTCGCGAAGCCTGGACACGGCACGGCCGTACTGCACACGCCCACCGACCAGGTGAAGGTCGAGGACGTGCCTCAGATCGCGCTGACACGATTGGCGCAGGTGCTGGCCGCCGAGGGTGCGCCGGCCGCGGAAGGAAGCGTTGGCGCTGGGGCGCCACTGGGCCAGACACCACCTCATGCGGCAATGGGTGGCGCGGATCCGTCTGGCCTCGGCCCACCCGCAGTGGACTGGAGGCAGGCCGAACAGCTGGCGGTGTGGCACCTGAGGCTGCTCGGTTATGCGGATGCCCGATGCACACAGGCGGGCGCCGACGCTGGGGTGGACGTCCTGGCGACGGGTGCCGTGGCGCAAGTGAAGCATTGGGCGCAACCTGTCGGTCAACCGCCACTTCGTGACCTCTTCGGAGTGGCCCAAGCCGCAGCCGCCAAGCCGTTCTTCTACAGCCTCAACGGCTATACCCCGCAAGCCCTCGAATGGGCTAACGCGACCAGTATGCCGCTTTTTACCTACAGCGCGGACGGGCGGGTTCTGGCGCAGAACAGCGCCGCACATACGCTGGCGCCCGGCAGCGCCCGGATCGGCGGCGGGAAACTGGGCTTCTTCGAGCAGGCACGAGCCGACAAGTACCGGCGCGAACTGGAGAAGCTGCGGCAGGACATCAACGACCTGACAGTGCTGATGCACAAGCGGACGCAGTCGCGACGTCCAGCGGTGCGTCGCAGTGCAGGGGAGGCAGGCGGTCTGCTCCTCAACGCGAGTCGCACCTTGGACGGTAGCGACGTGTTGCCGCCCGCCGACAGGCGCAGGGAAGACTTCCACCGGGCGGTGCGGGACGCCCTCAAGCTTGCGAGAAGGATGCTGTAGGCGGCAGCGCCAATGCGAGGGGTAAGGGTCCGGGAGCCGGCTCCAATGCCGGGATCAGCGGGCATCCTGCCCTGGCGGCCGCGCGAGAGGCGGCGGTTGGTTGCCCGGGCGGGTACTGCGGAGTGGTTCGGCCACGACGGCCTGCTCGCCGAGCAGGCCGGAAGACTCAGTGGTGGAGATGTGAGAGACCGATGGTGGCGTGGCCGCTGCCGGGACGGCGAGTATCAGTTTCGCAGTCGGGTGATCACCGGCGGGTGCCGTGAGCTGGGGATACTTGTCGGCGAGCAAGGGTCGCGGATCTTGCAGGGATAGGTAGCCTGCCAGCATGAGTGCGGACGTGTGGGGGCCCGAGCCGGCGGACCCGGCACGGCCACACCGTCGCGCGGTCACGACCCTGATGTCACAGCACTTCACCGGCGCGACTGTTACCGCGCTCCGACACGCGCTCGCCGCGAAGGTCTCCGCCGCGGGACTCGCCGGCGACCCCTGCTTCGACTTCGTTCTCGCCGCGCACGAACTGATCACCAACGCCGTCCGCCATGGCGGCGGCCACGGGCGCATCGAGTTACGCCGTGAAGAAGACACCCTCATCTGCGAGATCACCGACCAGGGCGAGACGACTGACAATCTGCCCGTGCGGCCACCGACGGCCGATGTGCCCGGCGGGCGGGGACTGTGGCTAGCCCACCAACTGACCGACGGGCTCATCCTCACCCACCGCCCCGACGGAGTGACCGCCACGGTCACCGTATGCTTGCAGCCATCGAGCGGCCCCAACATCAGCGCCGCATCGGCCGCACGACACAACGACGATCTCAGCAGCCCTGGGGAGGGCACCACATGATGAACCCCCAGCCAAGCTGGCAGCACCACGTTCACGTCGAGCCGGACCGCAGAATCGTCCAGCTCCGAGGAGAAATCGACGTCAACGGAGCGGCCCACCTCCTGGACCTCCTCACCCACACGATCAACGCAGCGCAGCGGGTCGACGTCGACATGGCAGCGGTCCAGTTCATCGACTCGACTGTCATCGGCGCACTGATCACCGCCCGCAACACCGCGACAGCGAGCGGGAGACAACTCGTCGTCACCAACCCCAGCAGAACCGCCCGTCGAGTCCTCGGCATCACCGGCGTACTCGACGCCCTCTCGCCCACCAGCACCTGACGGAACCTCACACCCGCACCGAGTAAACCCTCGATTCAGCGCCTGGTCGTCGCTACGAGTCGTCAACGACGAGTGAGCCGGCGCCGCGGCCGCCGTTGATAGTCACGGCGCTCGGGATAGCCAAATCCGAACTGCACCGCTTGAACGCGTCACCCCCCGGCCGTCACGGCCCGTCCGGGAACAACCTGCAGACGGAAGGGACGGACCGGGTTTGGTTGGCGCGGACGACTTCGGTCACCGTGAGCGTGTGGTCAGGCCGGCCCGTCAGGCCGGTGAGTCTGGCGGTGAAGACAACAGCCACTGTGCGGTCTGCCGGACGGCATCCGGCAGGTCGCCGCGTTGCCGCAGTTCCGCCAGCAGTTCGTAGTGTCGGTCTGTGCCGATTCCGTAGGCGATGCCATGCAGGATAGATTCGCCCGTGGCCGAGGGCCTCCGCAACCACGCCCCATGTTGCTCGGCGAGTATCCGACGCCAGACGTGGAGCGGATATACGCCAGCGCAATGGGGTGTGGCCCAGGCTGCGGCGTGGCGAAGGTCCGCGCTGGAACCGTCATGGATCAGTAGAGTCCGCATGAGCGGCCGGTGGATGTCGACACCGAACGTGGTCAACGTGCTCAACGCCGACGGAGCAATCTCCTCGACCCGGCGCGACAGGTCGCTGTGAAGCTGGGCCAGCAGTGCGGCGGCCACGGCGTCGCGGTATGGGGTCGCGGCTATGAGCATGGTGGCAGTCAGCCGCACATCTGGATTGGCATCGAACAGCGCCTTGCCGACGAGTTCCGCCAGCACGGCGTCTCGGCCGTGGCGATCGTCGGCCAGGCGGCACTGTGCCAGGTCGGCGATGCGCTGACTTACCGAGTGCGCACCCGGCGGATACTCCACCGCCCCGATGGCGGTCAGTGCGTCCGAGTGCGGCACCCAGCGGCGTCGCGGAAACGCTGACTGCCCAGCCATGCGGCGGTCGAGTAACGCCGCCACCTGGCTGAGTAGCGGCGCTGTCGCCGCATCAAGCGCCGGGTCGGCCACTGCCTGTTGGACGACACGGGCGAGCCAAAACTGCTCGTCGCTCGTGAAGTGACCATGGCGTACCTTGCGCACCGCAGCCAGCAGGCCGGCGTAGCGCGCGCGATCGCTGCTCGGATTCTCGATCTGTTGGAGGACGTACCTGTTTCCGTCCTTGTGCGCTACCACGTCGAGGAGCGAAACGGGCTCGATGACAGCCGGAGAAGAGCGGTCTTCGGCCAGGGCAACGCATGTCGCTACAACGTGGGAACGAGCGATCGGGTGCTCCAACAGGCGGCTGAGTGCCTCCTGCCGTTGCAGCCATGCGTTGTTCTCCGAGACCACGAGTTCACTCAGTACCTGCTCGGCGATCGCACACCACAGCCGCGGCGGATAGAGCACCAGTGCCGGTTGCCCGGCAATCAGCTCCGTCAGCCTGGCCCAGTCAGCTCCCGCCATCTCGCCGGGAGCAAGGACTCGGTCCAGGTATTGGTAGAGCAAGCGCTGGTCGTCGGACCGGCCGTCCGTGACTTCGAGGGGCCCGGCTGCTTCGCTGCGACGTATCGTGTCAGCAAGAACGACGAGGGACTGAGGAGACGCTTCCAGGAGCTGCTCGTATCGGCGGACTACTTCCCGGCTGGCGGTCGTGGTGCCCTGCTCCCACCGGGTGATCTGTGACGGCGCAAGTCCGGGCTCCGCGTCTGTTCGGAAAGCACGAGCGAAGTTTCGTGCCACCTGAAACTCGGAGTTCACCGCGAGCCGCCGGTTGGTCCGCAACAACCAGCCCACGTAGCGTGATCCGTTGGCGAAGGACACGTCCACACGGTGCACGACGACATTGATCGAATCAATATTTTGATTACTTCACTACAGGGAGCGTCGCTAATTTCGATCCTGAGCGCTTCGATCATCTTCAGGTCGGACCGTTCAAAGCTGCACCGGTGGGCTGTCACATCCTCCTGACAGCCCACCGGCCGGCTCGCGCGAAAGCGGCTATCCCTGCGTTTGCCGATCGCGAAGAGGTCCGAGGCCCTTCTGATCCCATGACACTGCGTCGATGGATCGGAACTGCCGCCAGCTCAGCGGTAAGGGATCCGCCTGGCCTCCGCCGGACCTGTCAGTTGTAGTACACGATGTATGAGTAGCTCGCGGACTGCGGCCAGGGGCAGGTCGTGTCGACGTGACCCGGCCCGGTGATGATTCCACTGGAAGCGGTGCTTCCCCAGGAGCAGGCGGTCTTCAACTGCCACTTCCGGGGGCCGGGAACCGAGTTCTCCGTGCAGTCACCCCAGCCGTGGTTGCCACCCCACGTACCAGCAGAGCAGACCACCTTCGCTTCCGCGGCGGAGCCGAGCCCGAGTACGGAGGTGGCCGTCGTTGCGGCGGCGATCGTCAGGACGCTCAGAGCACGCCGCATTGAGAAGTTCGACATGTGGGATCCTTTCAACTTGGGATTTGCTTGGCGGGCGATTGCGCCTAGATCGGCAGAGGTCAACTCACAGGGCCGAGTCATGTGTGGTTCTCATCTTTGGAACTCCTCGCATGCGGAGGAGCCCGCGGCGAGCAGAAGCCGCTTGTACGGTCTGCCGAGATATCAGTCACAGCCGCCCCTCCCTATCTCTCCGATAGCGCCCGCACCTTCATCACGTCACAACGTATGGATTGGGGCGGGCAGGTAGGGCACTGGTTGCAGCGAAATCGGGGGATGCAATGGGCCAACGACGGGCACCAAACGGATCGTGTTCCGGCCGTAAGAGCGTGTCTCAGGTGGCGGTGGGCTGACCTTGGTGGTAGATCATGTCTACTGTGGACGAGCGTGTGGTTCACCAGTGGGTGTCTGATGAGTTGTGGGAGCTGGTCGCCCCGTTGATCCCGCCGCCGCCTCGACGTCCGCAGGGTGGTGGCGCACCGCGTCGAGGCTCGGGCGGTGTTCGCCGCGACCGTGTACACGTTGACGACCGGCTGCGCGATCGCCGCCTCGACAGTGGCGTCGATCATCTCGTCTCGCCCTGCTCGGTCGCGCTGTCGGTGGCCAACTGACCCAGCAGCGCGGAGAGTTTTCCCTGAACCTCGATCACCTTGCGGGCCTTGTTCAGCTCGGCCCGTAGCCGCTCGTTCTCGGCGCGCAGCCGGACGGCCTCCCGCACGGCGGGGTTGATCTTCGGCCGACCTGCGGGCTTGGCCAGAGCCTCCCGCGTCCCCGCGTCACGCTGATGCTTGCACGCCGCGATCAACGACGTCTACAGGCCTTCACGACGCAGCAACGCGCCCTTGCCGGGCTTGTCCAGGGTCTCGTACTCGGCCAGGATCCGCACCTTGTAGACGGCGGTGTACGTCCTGGTCCGGGGCTTGGCCGGCACCTCAGGGTCAGGTACCGGTTCGTGCGTTGTCACAGGGGTAGTGGTTCCTTGCTCGCCCTCACAGGGTCAACGTTTCAGCAGGTTAACCTGCCTCTTCCCAGGCTGACACAGAGGGGACGCTCGTTGAGATCACTTCATCGACTCTTGGGCGTACTTGACTGCCGTTCAGTGCACGCGTCTGGCCCCATCCCGCTCCCGATCCTCCTGCCCGGCCTGCAGTCTGGCCGAGACCTGAACGCTCTGTCGCCGGCGACTGAGTAAGGTGCCGCCGCCCTGTCGACTGATTGAGTGTTCCGAAATTCCGCCGTTCGGTCATTTCTGCCGGCCCTCCGTGCGCCTGAAACGACTGAACTGGATGTGATCGAGGCTCACTCGCGATTGAGGGTCACTTTCGTCATTGTGTCTCGTTAATGCGAACGGGACAGCGTTGCTCGTTCGCATCTTGCGGCCGCACCGACCCCACAACGGACGTGACATGTTCAGCGACAGAAACGGGACTTGCTCGGAGATGCCGACGACTTCACGGGCGGGCGCCGCATGAGCGTCTACTGGCGCACCCGGGTGGTCGTGGTGGTGCCCGCCTACAACGAGGCGGCCACCATCGCGAACACCATCCGCGCCCTCCTCGCGCAGACCCGTCCCGTGGACCGGCTGATCGTCGTACCGAACAACTGCTCTGACGACACCGCCAAGGTCGCATGGGCGGCCGGGGCCGAGGTGTGGGAGATGCCCGGCCCGAATCCGCACAAGAAGGCGGGCGCCCTGAACTGGGCCATCAACCTGTTGCTGCCGCAGTTGGACGACCGTGACATGCTGCTGGTGACGGACGCGGACAGCATCCTGGCCCCCGGTGCCGTCACCGCCGGGATCCGCGAGCTCGGGCGCCGCGGCGTCGGCGCGGTTTGCGCCGACTACCGACTGGGCCGGCAGCCGCGGCTGTTGGACATTCTCCAGGGCAACGAGTACGCCCGGTTCTCCCGCTGGATCTGGCGCAAGGGCGGCAAGGCAATCGTCCTGTCCGGGGTGGCCACCCTGTTCCCCGTCCCGGTGGTCCGGCGGATCATGGCCGCTCGCGCCAGCGGTGACCTGCCCGGCTACCCGGGCGAGTTCTACCACCGCGATCCGGCTACTGAGGACATCGAGATGACCTTCGCAGTCCAGTCCATGGGCTACCGGCCCCGGGTCGCGCCCGGATTCGACGCGATCACCGACTCCATGCCCACCGTCCAAGCCCTCATCACCCAGCGGGTGCGCTGGCAGCGCGGCATGCTCGACTCGCTACGCCTGTACGGCCTTCGCTGGTGGAACGTCGGCAACTGGCTGCGCCAGCTCGGTATCTACACCAGCTCGCTACTCGTCCCGCTCTACGTGATCACCCTGATCGTGAGCTGGTTTCTGATGGGTTTCGTCGCGTGGGACCCCCGCTGGCTCCCGATCACCGCCGTGTTCGTGCTGGAGCGGGTCGTCACCGTTCGCCGGCAGGGCTGGTGGGCACTCCTCACCGCAGCCGCGCTGCTCCCCGAGTGGTGCTACGAGCAAGTCCGGTCGTTCGCCTACTGGCGAGCCCTTGCCCAGACCGTGTGCGGAACCGACCGCGTATGGATCAACTCCTGAGAAGAAAGGCACTCATCATGTACAACCGCGGATGCGCCGCTGCCGCCGCCGGCTGCTCGGCCACCCTGCCCACCACCGGTGTGAGCATTACCTGGTCGCTCGTGGCCGGCGTGACGCTCCTGATCGCCGGCATGGCCCTGCTCCGGCTCGCCCCGCGCATCGGGCGCCGCCGACTCAAGGCCCGCTGATTTCCTATCGGGGGATCGATTGTCAAGCCGCGTGCTGGCTTGACGCTCCGTGACGGTGTCGCGGAGGATCGGTGTGGGAAAAGCTCGCCTCGTTGCTGCGCTTCAAGCGCTTCGTTGATCATGCCCCGTGAGGACTTGGTGAGGGGTCTTCCCCGCCCTGCTCTTGTTGCTGCGCCGCCGGCGGCGCACGTCCTCGGTCACGGTCCAGCGCTCGGCGATGATGTGCCTGGCCTGCTCCGGAGTGACCGGTGTGCCGTCGGTGTCGCAGATGACGTACGGCATGCCGCGGCGCATCACCGTCCGGAGCCGCTCGGCGAGGCGGGCCCCCACGACGCAGCAGGCCCTTGAGGTGGTCGGCGCCCCGTTCGACCATCTGCTGGTGGTATACCCGGGCACGCTGGGGTCCTGTCTGCGGGCCCAATCCGCGGCCCTTGTCAGGGTGGCCCGGGCCAGCCGGACTACCTGGGCGGGTCATCTCCCGCGCGAAGAAAGACGCCGCCGCCTTCAAGATCCCGTTTGCGCGGGCGCAACTCGGCGTTCTCACGCTCCAACTCGGCGATGCGCTGCCGTCGGCGCACAGCACCGCGTCCGTCAGGTCGAACAACGCGTCAGCCCGGGCAGTCAAGCACTCGTAGAACCCTCGCCGGAACCTCGCCAACTTCCCAGACGGCATCAGCCGGACCACAGTCAAGCACACTGGTCACCAGTCTTGTTCTCCCCGGCGAACGCGGCGGCCATGTGGAACGCAACCGTGCCGGAGACGTAGCGAACCTGAACCTGCCGCCGCCACAGCAGGTCAGCAGCAGCGCGGACAGGCCGCTGGTGACGTCGACTGCCCAGCGGACCGGTCGCCCGACGGCGGAGACTTCGACCATGACGGTGAGCAGGGCGGTCTCGTCATGGCGACCCGGCGGGAGTAGACCAATCGGCCGTCACCGTCGACCGCGGCCACGTGGTGGTAGGTCTTGCCGATGTCCACGCCGATCCACAGCCTCGCCGCCGTCGCGTTCCCCTTCGTCTGATCGGTTTTCTCGGATGGCCCTCGTCTGCGGGTCCGGGATTGCCGGCGCCTTCAAGCGATGCGATCAAGGTCGCAGATCTCCGTCAGCGGTCTACCGAATCTCACAGACGATGAAGCGGCGGGCGGCATCTCCTACCGTCAGCCAACCCATCTCGGCGAGACACACGCAGCCATACCCACCGCTTCCCGGGCATCAGGGTCCACGGCTACCGGGCCGCGCCCGTTCAACCAGCCGGACGCTCGAGGCGGGTGTGGGTGGCACCTCCAAGGTCGGCCATAGGCGCGGCGAAACACACGAGACGGACCCCGAGCCCGGTGCCGGGCTGTCCGACCGCCTCGTCGGATGGGTCCTCACCATCGGCGGGCTCGTCGGCGCCCTCGCGGCGTTCGTCCTGATCATCGAGAAGATGGCCCTGCTCAAGAACCTGGCCTACGTCCCGAGCTGCTCCATCAACCCCGTCTGTCCTGCGGCTCCATCATGACCACCAGCCAGGCCGAGGTGTTCGGCTTCGCCAACCCGCTCATCGGCCTGGCCACCTTCCCCGTCGTGGCCGCCACCGGCGCCGCCGTCCTGGCAAGGGCCTGGCTGCCCCGCTGGTGGTGGCTCGCCCTGCAGACCGGCACCGTGTTCGGCATCGGGTTCGTGCACTGGCTGTTCTTCCAAAGCCTCTACCGCATCGGCGCGCTCTGCCCGTACTGCATGGTCGTCTGGGTCGTGATGATCGTTCTGTTTCCCTACACCACTCTGCACAACCTCCACCGCAGCCGCATCCCTGCACCCGCACACTCACCGACACCTTGGTACGCGTCCACACCGCCATCCCGACACTCTGGCTACTGATCCTCGCCTCAACCTTTCAGGCGGAGCCGACAGGCGTGCGTTTACCGGCCCACACGAGTCATCCCGCTACCGCGGCAGCTATCTCGTGGTTGTTCCGTACCGAGACGATCAGATTCCACACCCCGCAAACCGAACACGAGCTTGCCGCGAATCGACAGTCCCGCCCTTCACCGAACGTGATCCAGGGCTCACCGATGACCGAACGATCCGGTCTGCTGATCTTCAGCAAGCGAGCACCGCAACGCCGCGACCTGCGCCCGACCGAAGAAGTAAAGAAGCTGCAGGTCACCAGCCTGCGGACACGGGCGGAGCGTCGGGTTAGGAAGCGGTTGCACCAACGCGTCCAGCCCGGGCCGGTGGTTCGAGCCGGAGCGAGGTGGAAGCCGAGGAAATGTCGTACGGCTCGGGTTAGCTGCCGCGTACCGCTCGCCGTGCGGAGCCGGGGCATCGTCGATGCGTTGTGGGCGGGCGGAGGACAGCGCGGGTTGCGCGGTGCGTGGCACCATTCCCGGACGCCGCGCGGGGGGGCCCAGAGAGGATCGAGCATTGAGTGCGAGCCCGTCCGTGGTGGATACCAGGATCTACCGGCACGCGTCGGGCGTGGTCGGCGACACCGTTGCCCTTGCCACGTCGGCGCCGGACCGGGTCGACGAGCAGACCTTCTTCGCCGGTTTCGTGCGTACGCCCCGGGTGGTGGCCGGCGGGCTGCTGGCACTGGCCGACATCGCAGCCGCCGACTTCCGGCCGGTACGTAGTCCGGGCGGGCGCGATCCGGTGGTCACCGGCGACGGCGAACGGCTGCGGTTCGAGGCGCTGTCGACCTGCGGCGGCGTGTACGGGCGCCTGGACCTGGCCGGAGAGGAACTGGACGGCGCGCCGGTGGGTCAGGGCGTGACCAACGTGGACATCAACCCCGAGTTGTACACCGCGCTGACCCGCGTCGGGGCCGGGGACCCGGTGCGACTGGCGGTCGGCGAGGACGAGCTCGCCGTGTCGACGCTCGACGGGCGCGTCGTCGAGAAGCGGGTGCCCCTGCCGCAACGGTGGCTGCGCGGGCTGGCCGAGGTGTCGGCGCACGCGCTGCCGATGGACCCGCTGCTGGAGCTCCGCCCGGGCCGCGCGGTCGCGCTGCTGGCCGAGGTGTCGGCGCGTACCGGCCGGCGGACGCGGTGGTTGATGCCGGCCGCGACCGGGTGGCGCTCCACGAGCCGACCGGATCGCGGCGCGATCTGCGCGGCGGACGGCTACCGCCTGTCGGTGCTGCGTCCGCTGCTTCCCCTCGCGCGCACCGTCACCCTCTACGCGCCGCCGGTCAGCGGCGCGCCGACCCAGGTGAGCGGCTGGGTGCTCGACTTCGGCACGGCCCGGTTCACGCTGCTGCTGTCGACCGCCGTGCAGCACGGCTTCGCCGGGGACGGTCAACTGCTGGCCGACCTCGGAGCCGGGTCCGCCGCCGACACCGACGCCGACGCGTTGAGCGCCCTGCTGGTCAGCGACCCGGTCGTCGACCGGTCGTCGGTCGCCGAGCGGATGGGCTGGGACGGTCGACGGGCCACCGCCGCCCTCGCCGCGCTCGCCACGGCGGGCCAGGTGGGCTACGACATCGCGGCGGCGGCGTCGTTCCACCGGCCGCTGCCCTACCGGGCCGATGTCGTGGCCGCGCTGCATCCGCGGCTGGCGGCGGCGCGGGCGCTGGGGGCGGCGGGCGGGGTGATGTCGACGGCCGCCGGCGTGGAGGTGACCTCCGGCGGTTCGACCTATCTCGTGCACCGGCGCGGCGCCGGGTACGCCTGCACCTGCGCCTGGTGGGCCGAGCATCAGGGCCTACGCGGGCCGTGCAAGCACGTCGTGGCAGCGATGCTCAGCGAGAAGAAGGGAGTGACGCACGGTGCGTGACGGATGGCCCGAGGTGTGCGCGCTGATCGACGAGGCCGACTTCGACGCGCTCGGGGAGACGCTCGCGGGTCTGGACGCCGCCGGGCGGGCCACCCTGCTGCCGACGCTGGAGGCGCACACGCCGACCCGTGCCGAGCCGAAGCCGGTCGTGCTGCCCCCACCCGAGCCCGAGCCGGAGCCGGAGCTGCCCACGTCCGGCACGTTCGGTTTCGCGTTCATGACCGCTCCCGGGGAGGAGATTCCCCGCGACCTCGCCGGCATCCGGGCGCTCATGGCCCGCCAGCGGTCGCAGCGGCAGGAACGCCAGCGCGGCTTCGAGCAGCAGCGACTGGAGTGGCGGGCCACGCACGAGGCCAGAGAGCTGAACGAGCGCCGCCACACGGTCCTCGCCATGGCCGTGCTCGCCTGCGCTCCCACCGTCGCTGACGCGGTGAAGCGGTTGTACCGGCCGTGGTCCGCGGGCCCGTCGCTGCGGGTGGCACCCGAGATGGTGCCCGGCCTGCTCCGGGCGCGCGGCGCCGACTGGGGTGCCAGCCTGGCCCGACAGCTGCTGCGCCGGTCCGGCTCGCGGATCCGAGGGGCCGCTCACTGGCCGTTCACCGAGGCGCTCATGCGGGCCGTGGGTACCGGGCCGCCGGACACGTCCGCGGCCGTGGCGCAGTACGTGGGGATGCGGCGGGGCAACCCGTCGCTGGCCGCTGCCCTGGCCGCCGACCCGTGGCTCGACCACGTGGTGCCGTACCTCTTCGACGACGACCGGGTGGCCGCCGCCTTCGCGACCGGCGTCGCCAGCCGGGACTGGCCTCCGGCCCTGCTCGAGCTGGCCGCCAGCGGCCGGATCGACCGGCGGGTGCTCATCGCGGGGTGCCTGCGCCGGTTGCGGGCCGGCGGGCGGAAGGGGCTGCTCCAGCCGTACCTCGATCTGCTCAAGCAGCTGGCACCGACCCTCGACGAGTTGGCCGGGCACCGGCAGGAGCTGATCGGCCTGCTGACCGCACCGATGTCGACGGTCGCGAACCTCGCGTACACCGGGCTGCGCGACCTGCACCGGGTGTCCGCGCTGGATCCGGCGGCCCTGCTGGAGATCACTCAGAGCATGCTGTCCCGCCAGGAGAAGACGCTGGTGCGGGCACATCTGAAGTGGCTACGGACGTTTCCGGTCGAGCCGCTGCTGGACGGGCTGGTGGTCGGGCTGTTCCATCCGGTGCCCGAACTCGCCGACGCCACCCTCGATCTGATCGAGCGAGGGCTGCCGACGCTGTCGGCGGAGGGCCGGAACCGGCTGCGCGACGAACTGCCGGCGCTCGACGGCGCGGTCGCGCGCCGGCTGGCCGGGCTGCTCGGCGCCGCGCCGCCCGCTCCCGCCGCCGTTGCGCCGCGCGTCGCGGAGCCGCCGGCGGAGATGCCACCGCCGCTGGATCTCGGCGCGCTCGCCGGCGAGTTGGCGATCGTGTTCCGCAAGGGCAACGACGATCCCGTCCGGTACGAGCTGCTGCTCGACGGGCTGGTGCGGGCGGCGCGAGGCGACCGCGCCGCTGCCGAGCGGGTGCTGAGGCCGATGGTCCCGCAGTGGACCGGACCGTGGCCGGCCGTGGTCGCCGCCGCCACCGGCAACTACGTGTCGGCTGAGACGCCGCACCGGTGGGCGGAGCCGCATCCGGTGACGCGCTTCCTGGAACGCCGGGTCACCGAACTCGCCGAACGGCTCCTCAAGGAGCCGCCGCCGGCGCTGTTGGCCACGCCGGCCACCGTCGCCGGGCACGTCGATCCCGCTCGGGTGCTCGACCTGCTCCGCACGGCCGAGGACGACGGCTGGCAGCCGGGCCACGCCGACCTGACACAGGCCATCCTGCGGCTGCCGCGCGAGGTCAACGAGGTCGTCCACGCCGGCGCGCGGCGTCTGGCCTCCCCCGCCGGGCGCCGGTTCGCCGCGGCGCTGACCACCCGGGTCGAGCCGCGCACCTGGGTGGAGGAGGTCGGCCACCAGCCGTACCGGACCGGTCGGCGAATCGCGATTCTGGACCCGACCGGCCTGCCGGCCGAACTCGCCGAGCCGCTCGACGCGGTCCAGCGGATCAACCACATCGGGTGGACCGGCGGCCTGCCGCTGTGGCCGATGATCGCGCCGTCGCACCGGGAGGTCATGGCCGCGCACCTCCAGCCGTTCGTCGCCGCGGCGGTGGAGCGGGGCACCATCCCCACCGGGATCCTCAGCGGTCTCGCCACCGCCGACGGCCCACCCGGCCCGGCGATGTGGTCGACGATGGCGTACGCGCTCGCCAACCATCGGCAACCCGTACGGTTGGCGGCCGGCGACGCGCTCATCACCCTCGCTGCCCGGCCGGACTGGGACAGCGCCGGGATCGGGTCAGAGATCGGCGCCCTCGCCGCTGCCGGTCGGATCGTGCTGCAGCGGGTCGTCCCGCCGCTGACCGAGGTGCTCAGGGCCGGTGCCCGCGAGGCGGTCTGGCAGGTGACGTCGGCGGCGCTGCCGATGCTGCTGCCCGCCGGAGCCCGGCCAGCCCTGGCCGACCTGGTCACCCTCGCTGCCGACGCCGCACCCGGCAACCGCCCGGTCGACGTGCCGGGCCTGGCCGCGCTCGCCGCCGATCCCCGGCGAAACCGGCTCACCGAGGCCGCCCGACGCTTCACCGCCCGCACCGCCGGCACCTGATTCGTGCCCTGGCACCGGCTTCGACACACCGCCCTGACGCCGGCACGGACGAGCTGCTACCTCACCGGGCGCGGGTGTCTGGTGGAGGGCATGGAGGTGTCAGAACATGGTGGCCGTGCCCGGCGCCCGCCGCCCACGTGAAGGGCTCAGGGTCCGCCCGTCAGGCGGCGGACCACGTCGTCGGTGCTGACCACCGGTCCGAGCTGGCCCAACGTGGCCAGACTCGCCCGGTGCGCGTCGTCGGTGGCCGCCGTGCACGCGTCCGAGACGGTCACGATGCGATACCCGTGGTTGACCGCCTCGTACGCGGTGCCGGTGATGGACAGGTTGGTGGCGACGCCCGTGAACAGGACGGTCTGCACGCCCCGGGCGCGCAGGATCGTGTCCAGGTCGGTGCCGAAGAAGCCGCTGAGCCGGACGTGGGTGATGACGACGTCGCCGGACTGCGGCGCGACCTCGTCGATGATCCGGGTCTTCGGGGCGCCCTCGAGGAAGGCGTTCCGCTGCCGGATCAGGGCGAAGGCGGGGGTGTTGGGGATGAGGTCCGGATAGCCGGGACGGTGAGCGACGCGCGTGTAGACGACGGAACCGCCGCCGGTCCGCACGGCGGCGGCGACCCGTGCCGCGTGCGACGCGACATGGTGCCGGGCGACCTGGTCGGCGAAGAGCGGGCCGAACAGCCCGTCGGGGCTGACGACCTCGTGCTGCCAGTGGACGCAGAGGACGGCGGTACGCGCCGGGTCGATTTCCTCCATCGTCCCTCCGTCACGGTGGCGACAGCTGTAGCGGCGCCGGCTGGAGTTCGCGGCGGTCGGCTGTGGCCGGCCGTCTGCCGTAGGCGTCGAGGCGCCCCCATCGGCCGGGGATGTCCAGCAGCGCCACGAAGTCGAGGTTAGCGGGCAGAGCCGGCCTGATCACCAGATCTTCGCCGACCGGCCGGATGCCGAGCATCGTTCGCAGCAGGAGCAGTGGGGCGCCGGCGGACCATGCCTGAGGGCTGCACGCGGTCGGGTAGTTGACGGGGTACCGGGTCTCGGCGCGGGTGCTGCCGGCGAACGCCTCCGGCAGCCGGCCGTCGTAGAAGGCCGCCGCGTCCAGGATGCCGGCCGCGACCCGCGCCGCCTCGTCGGCGTACCCGTACCGCCGCATCCCGAGGGCGATGAACGAGTTGTCGAACGGCCAGATCGTCCCCACGTGGTACCCGATCGGGTTGTAGCGGGCCTCGCCCTGGGCCAGCGTGCGGATGCCCCAGCCACTGAAGAGTGCGGGCGACATCAGGTGCCGCACCACGGCGGCGGCCTTCTGTTCGTCGAGGATGCCGCTCCAGAGCAGGTGGCCCATGTTCGACGCCAGGGCATCCACCTGGCGGCCCTCACCGTCGAGGGCGAGGGCGATGTACTCGCCGTCGGCGACCCAGAAGTCGCGGTTGAAGCGGTCCTTGAGCTCGGCCGCCTCCCGCTCCAGCCGGTCCGCGTACGCCGGGTCGTTCCAGATGCCGCGGGCGAGCCGTGCGGTGCGCATCTTCGCGTCGTACGCGTACCCCTGCAGCTCGCAGGTGGCGCGGGGGAAGGACGGCAGCCGGCCGTCGCGGAACGAGATGCCGTCCCAGGAGTCCTTCCAACATTGGTTCTCCAAGCCGTTGATCGTGTTGCGCCGCTGGTAGGAGATGTACCCGGCACCGGTCAGGTCCGCGTAGTCGTTGATCCAGTCGATCGCCGCGCGCGCTTCCTGCTCGACCGAGCGGACCAGGTCCGCGTCACCGGTCCACCGCTCGTACTCGTCGAGCAGCACGAGGAACAGTGGCGTGGCGTCCGCGCTGCCGAAGTACGGACTGTGCGGCGTCTCGTCGAAGACGGTCCGCTCGCCGTATCGCATCTCGTGCAGGATCCGGCCGGGTTCCTCCTCCCGGAAGTCGTCGACCCGGCTGCCCTGCCGAAACGCCAGCACCTGCAGGGTGGTGGCGGCGAGTTCCGACGCGACCGGCAACGCCTGAAAGCTGGTGAGGATGCTGTCCCGGCCGAAGAGACTCATGAACCAGGGCAGCCCGGCCGCCGGAACACTCTTGTCCTCGGCGAGGAAGGGACTGAACCGCAGCGCAGCCAGGTCGATCAAGCTCTGTCGGTAGGTGCCACGCAGCGGCTCCCAGCCGCACTCCAGGCGCGGCGCCTGGTCCAGCCAGTCCAGCAGGTCGCGCTGTTTGTCGCGCCCCGCCCGCACCGCTCGACCGGGAATGGTGAGCCGATCCAGACCTCGTGGCATGGGAAGATCGGGCAGCGCACTGAGCCGGCCGGACCATCGACTGTGCGGCTCGATGTGCACCTCGAGCGTCACGCCGTTCTCGTCGAACGCCGCCGGCACCGACGCCGAGACGAGCGTCTCCCGCCGGAACCGTTCGCGCTCGTAGCCGAGGACGAGGCACCGCCCGTCGTCGACTCGCCGGTAGTGCCGTCCCTTCTTCGTCAACGCCGCGTCCTTGACCTCGAAGAGGTCCGCGAAGTCGGCGTCCACCTCGACCCGCAGGGTCAGGTCGACCGGTCGCCGATCGTTGTTGGTGATGATCAGTTCCTCGTGCAGGCCAGAGTCCAGGTTGTGGATCCGGCGCACGGTGAGGGTGCTGTTGACGTAGACGTCGTGCTCGCCGGGGACCAGGTAGAAGCGGTTCTCGAAGTAGTGGACCTCGTCGATGGAGAGGGTGGTCAGCCGCTCGCCGTTGATGGTCAGCTGCCACTTCGACAACAAGCGAGTGTCGTGGGCGAAAAGGCCGTGCTCAGCGTCGGGTGACGCGACGATGTCGCCCGTCCGATCGGATACGACGAAGGTAGTTCCGTCCAGAATGCTGACCTGGCTCTCACTCACGGCCACCTCCCGGCGTCCGGTCCCTCTCGGAAGTCGGCGGCGGCGGAAACAACCTCCGTACGGTCGCGAAGAGCCGAGGGCTGCCCTCCACGGTCGCCTCGCCGCGCAGCACCGTGGTCAGGAAATACGTCTCACCGGTGGCGATCCGGTCGAAGACCGCCCCATCCGCCCGGACGACCGCATCCCCGCCCGTCGCCTGCTCCGACACCGTGATGTCGCCCTTGCTGATGGAGATCAGCCAATGGGAGACCTGACCGTCCCGGCTGATGTCGAAACGGACACTGCCCTCATGCAACGCCGTCAACCGGCAGTCGCGTCTCCCCTGAGCAAGGCCGCGGAAGAAATCCTGGGTGGCATCAGCCATCGTGACCCCCTCACGGCCCAGCATGCCCCGCCAACATGCGGTCGCACCTCACCCGAAGCAGGTGAGGTTCACACGGGCATGGCCATCGATGCTGCGCGCCGACCTCGATGATGGTGCCGCCGTAGGTGAGCCGGTCGACGATGGGCCCGCGCAAGCGCGGATCGTGACGGTCTTGGTGCATCCGGAGAAGGATTCGGTGGAGGCGATCGCGACGCTGTCGCGTTCTTCGCGCTCGGTCAGGACATGGAGGATGCCACATCAAGCCGGCTGACTTGTCGGTGCTCGGACCTAGTATGCGGAGCATGAGGCGGTATGTGGACGAGGAGCTGCACGGTGCGGAGTTCCGCGAGTGCGATCTGACCGGGGCACGCCTGATCGGCGTCGTCATGCAGGATGCCGTGATCGACGGGCTCATCACCAACCTCGTAGTGAACGGTGTCGAGGTCACCGAGTACGTCGAGGCAGAGCTCGACCGGCGTCATCCGGTGCGGGTGCTGATCCGCTCCGAGGACCCTGCCGATCTGCGCGAGGCAGCGCGTCAGCTCCATGCCGGCTGGGCCGCCACGATCGAGCGAATCCGCCGTACGCCCGGCATCGAGCGCCGCAGCGTGAACGACGAGTGGTCGGCGGTGCAGACGATGCGCCACCTGGTCTTCGTCCACGACTCGTGGTTCCGCCGCTGCTGCCTGGGCTCGACGGAGCTGTTCACGCCGATGGGCATCGGGCCGACCGTCGAGCCCTACCGTGGAGCGCACGGGCTTGACCTCTCGCTCGATCCGACCCTCGACGAGATCGTGAGCATGCGTGACGCACAGGCCGCCGAGCTCGAGGCCTGGCTCGACGAGGTCACCGCTGTGCAGCTCGCAGCGCGAGCGCCGGTGCCCGACGACGATGTCTGGCCGCCGTACGCCCGGGGCCGCTCGGTACGGCAGTGCCTCGGCACGGTGCTCAACGAGACCTTCGAGCACCACGGCTTCTGCGTCCGCGACCTCGACCTGATCGAGGCACAGGACGCTGCGTAGGGCCGGCCACGGACTCAGCAACTTGCGGATGCGGGCATCGCTGACCGTCTGCGCGGTGCCGAGCTGCTGGGCCCCGAGCTGGACGCGGTACTTCTCGAGTATCCGGCGGGCCTGACCTAGGTGCCGGCCGGGCGGGCGGCCGCCGGGAGCGCGGCGAGCTTGTGCAGGTGCGCCGCTTGAAGGTCAGCGATGCGGTCCATCAGTGCACGATCGGCGGGGATGGTCGAGTCCAGCTCGGCGCCGCTCGACGACGCCCTGAGGCAGACCGGGTAGCGCTCCAGTCAAGCCTCCAGGTGGGACCACATCACACCGACACAACATTCGGCACCCCGACCGATGGGGCCGAATCACACCGCCAGGTGGGGCCAAGTCAAGCCGCTGAAGCCACCCATCCCCCACAGACACAGGCAGAACAGCTCATCAAGCCGATCTTGCTGAGATCACCTCACCGTCAGACCATACGAGTGAGCCCGCCCGAGCATTTCAAGCTCAAGATTTCCGCAAGTTGCGTTCGACATCGTCGTACCTCGAAGTGTTTCTGCCAGACTCGGTCGCACGAGGATGCCGATCCAGCCGGCCGGCAGTGGCAAGTGGACGGTTCCGAGGGTGCGCAATAATCTGCTATTCCGGCCCGCGCTGCCGGAACGAAATCCCAGGAAGGGAGAGACTGTGACACGTCTCCGCTCGATGGCCTGCTCGGCCCTGTTGGGAACCACGCTGGCGATGGCTTCCACGACGGTATTCGCACCTCCGGCGTCAGCCGGGTCGCTGTACTGGAAGAACGGAACCAACGTCTCGAAGTCAACGGTGTGGTCAGGAGCGACCGCCAGCAACATGCAGTGCTACTTCCCATCGGGATACAACGCGACCATGTGTATCCGGTTCGACCGGCGGGCCATCTACGTACGGAACGACAAGGCCAACGGCTACTTCAAGCTGGGGCAGTGGACCGGGGGCGGCAACACGTACATCTGCCAGAACAACCGCACGAAGACCTCCGGCGACGGCAGCTGGGTGGCCTGCCAATGGAACTGGCCGAAAAAGAACTGCTACACCAAGCGGACCGGATACGGGCAGCACGAATGGTACGTGATCAGCCCCGCCAGCGGCGTCAAGTGCTACTAGTCCCATAGGAGAGCACGCCCTGGCGGGAGCCGGAGCGCATCGCCGACGACACTCTCCTCATGCGAGCAGAGCGTGTCGTCGGCGGTGCGCGCGTCCGCGCTTTGCGTCAACCAACGCGGCACCGGCAAATCGAAGATGATGTGATCCGGGCGAACTCGGGGCACCTCTGGCGTGCCTGGTTCACGCCCCGGGAATCCGTACTCCGGATGCCAACTCGGAGAGGAGACCAAATACGGCGCGCAGGTCGTCGGCCGGCAGGGGTGGTTGAGCCATGCTCGCACCGATCGCGATGAGGTGGGGAACGAGGGCTGCGGTGTGCACCCGCCGCTCATCACGGAGAATTCGGGCCCACGTGCGGCGCAGGAACTCGAGCCGTGCGCCGTCCAGTCGTTCCTGTGTGGCGCGGGCCGCCGGGTCGGTCACCGCCCAACTGCGTACCGCCCGTTCAAGGTCGGCATCAAACAGGCCGGTCAGGCGGTCGGTCAGGGCGCCGAGAGCGGCATCGGCCGGGACCTGTTCCAGGTCCGCGGCAAGGCGTTCCAGCAGCGCCAACTGGTCCTGCTCGTGCCGCTCCAGCAGCGCCCGGCGATAGTCCTCCATCCCGGCGAAGTGATGGTGGAAAGAGCCTTTCGTCAGCTTGAGTCGGGCCGCGATGCGGTCGGCCCGGACACCCGACGCACCCTCGGCCGCCAGCGCATCAAGCCCTGCCGTGAGCCAGCGTTCCCGGGTCGACATAAGATCAACATACCATACCGTATGGTATGTTGATTTGATGTCAGCCCTTCCCGACCCGGTCTGGCCCGTCATCCTTCTTGCGGTGATCTCGTTCGGCGACGGTCTGCTGTGTCTGCGTCCGGTGTCGTTCATCGCGAGATGCCTGGAGGACGTGCACTGGCCCCGCCGCTACTGGTGGGTCCTCGCCCCCGTCAAGTTCGCGGCAGCCGCCGGCCTCATCGCCGGCATCTGGGTGCCGTACCTCGGGCTCATCACGTCGGCCGCGCTGGTGCTGTACTTCATCGTGGCGATCGCGTTGCACATTCGTGCCCGCGACCTCGGCCGCAACCTCTTCGTCAACGCGACCGGCATGCTGATCGTCTGCGTCTTCACCCTCGTCGCGAGCTTCTAGCTCGGACGGGAGCACATCTCACAGGAGCAGTCCGCTTTGGACCAATGTTGGGATTGGGCCGCAATGAAACGTCGTAATCTTGTATTCGCCGGACGGCCGCACTCGCCGCATGCGGCAGCCCGGGTACGGGTCCGAAGGGGAGCTCCGGCATGCTGGCCTTCGCCATGCGCGGGTGAGGGCCGGCAGCAGTCAGACAGCTGGATCTGATCGCATTCAGGGTGTACCGGCGGGTATCAGGGGGTGCTGTCCACGCGGTGGCCTGTGGCGCAGGTCGGATGAGTCTGGGTGCCGGATGAACGCCCAGGTGGCGAGGGCGAGAGCGATCAGACACAGCGCTCCCGGGACGAGGAAGCCGATCTGGTGTCCCAGCGTGGCAACGGACGCCATGGCCACGAGACTTCCGTTGACGGTCGCCACGTTTTCATGGCTGAGGTATATCGACGTGGCCGTACCGGCACGACCTGCCATCAACCGTTGGGCGAGGTCGAGACCGGCAATGACTGTGGCGGCGCCGAACACCGCGTAGACGACCTGCAGCAGCATCAGCTGTCCAGGTGTGGTGACGACGACGAGGCCGCCGTAGTAGGCGACGCTCGCGGCACCCCCGACCAGGAACACTTTGCCGCGTCCCCAGCGCAGGGCCGCGTACGCCATCATCGGCATGAGGGCCAGTTCGCACAGTGGCGGCAGCGCGAGCACGATTCCAGTCATCTGCAGCGGGGCGTGCAGGGACACGGTCACCAGGATCGGTAACTGGGACAGCAGCATGATGCGTCCGCTGGAGAACAGCACCATGACGACCACGAGGATCAGCAGTAGCCGCGTACCGCCGTCCGTCCTCTTCTGGGCACCGCGCCTGTCATCGGTGCTCTGCTGCTTGACCGGCTGAGGTGCCGTGGCGTCGGTGTTGTGCCCTCGCAGCAGGTACCACGACAGCGCCAGACAGCCAAGGCAGACGACGGCGACGACCCGGAACAGCGGGCGTGCTCCGAGGTAGGCCAGGCCGAGACCGCTGATGCCGAATCCGGTGAACGAACCGACGGACAACACGATGCGCATCAGGGCGATCACGACGGTGGGGGCGGCGGTGTCTTCCCGGCGATCGACGAGGTCACGCGCGTAGGCCATCAGCTGGGCGTTGGGGACGCCCACCGCGCAGAAGAAGACGACGCCGACGGCGAGCATCGCCGGGTACGTCCGCACGCTCGCTAGGGCCGCGTAGCCGATGCCCAGCCACGCGAGGCTCGCCGGGACGATCACTCGTCGGGCACCAACGAGGTCGGAGACGTGGCCCGTTGCGAGCATCACCGCCATACTGGCCAGTGCGACGACAACGAAATTGACCGTCACCATGGTGTCCGAGGCGCCCAGCTCATCCCGGGCAAACAACGACAGCACGCCGAGTGCCGCGAACGACGCCGTCGAGCTGACCAGCATCAACAACATCAACGGTCGGTATGGCGCTACGGCGCGCCACCCCACCACAACCCGGCAATTACCGCGAGCGTGCCGCCGAGCGTCGGTCTGCGCCACCACCAACACCTCCACGTGGGATGGGTGGCCATCGGCCACCTGGCGAACCTACGCGCGGCGCTTCCATCGATTCGAGCGCTGTCTTTCCAGATCCGCCCCAGCATCTGGCGACAAGTGTTCGCCGATAAGGTCCTGTCCGGACGGCCGCGCCAGCACGGCGGCAGCCCGGTGGTGGACCCCGCCCTGCAGCGGGAAGATTCAAGTAAGGGTCATCCGACCGGTGGATCGGCCCCCGGCCGAACGCCGGTCTCTTCCTCGGTCCCATCGCCGTCGACGTATGCTCCCATGTCGGCAAGCAGGGAATCCGCCACCACTTCCTCAAGCAGAGCTATGCCGTGTGCGCGGACGACTTCAGCCAGTTGCGGGTCCCAGGGGGTGTCGTCGACTCGACCCGCCGGTGGGCCCGCACTCGGCACGGCACGCCGGTAGTCTTCCGCCTGGAGCAGCCACGGTTCCGCGCCCGTCTTGCTCATCACGTGCGCGGCGATCCGCAGGCCTTCGCCGTCGAAGTCTCCGTGGTAGCGGAGCCTCGCCCCGCTGGCAGCGATCGCTCGTAACAACATGATCGCCGCCGTGCTCGGCCATCCAGCAACGCAGACCAGGGGTGGGCAGGCGACACCGAACCTCTGGAGCGCGAGTGCGATCACCGCCGGGTTCTCCACGACGAACACCGGTCCCTGCAGTGGACCGACAGGGTGACGCTTGAGGTGAGCCAGGGTGACCACGGATGCCTGACCGGCGTCGGCCCAGATGCGTAATCCTCGGGCGAGTGGGCCGTCGCCGGCGGGCCGCATCCCCGCGACCAGGACGGAGGTTGACAGCTCGTCACAGGCGACGCCCGAGTACTCCCACAGCCGCCGGCGACCCTCCGCGTCGGTCGGTGTCTCCTCGTCGCGCAGCGCGGCCAAGGCCCGAAGCACCACCTTGCCGAGCCGGCTGTCCTCGTCGAGCGCATGGGAGTCACCGGTGAGGCGGGCGGCCAGCACCGGGAGCGGTTCGCCGGCCGCGGGTAGTGCGGTAAGGACCTCGAATGCCTGCTCCAGCAGCGTCCGGGTGGCGGAGGTGTCGCCGGCGACGAGGCCGCCGGCGCGAACGCGATCGAGCCAGGTGAGCAGGGCCGGCTCGGCGAGGACGGTGGGATGCTCGCGGGCCCACTGCCACAGCTTGGCACGCTCGGCGGCGCGTTCCCGGCGGTCCTCCGCTCGACTGGTGAGGGGGCCACCAATCGCCTCGACCACGCCTCGGGTGTCCAGTCCGCCGGTGGCAGTCTGCAGGATCGTGTCGAGCAGCCGGACGGAAACGGTCACATCCGGGTCCGGGGTGTACGCGAGGCCGAGGAGGTCGGCCAGCGCGGCCCGTTCAGCCGGCTGGAGGTGGTGCAGGCGTACCCGGCTCACCCGCCCGTCGGTGCCCTCGAATCGGCGTCGAAGCTCCGTCCAGAGCGGTGCGAGTTCGGGACGGTCGAACCGGGCTGCCGTCACGGCTCGTCGTCGGCCACGACGTCGTGGCCGGTCCAGACGAAGCGGGCGGTGGTGACCGCGTCGTCGCCGTCCTCGCCGCCGGCGATCAACTGGTGGATGGCGATGCCGTCGACCTCCGCGTAGGTGCACCACTCCTGGTCGGAGGTGAGCAGCAGGTCGAGGTCGAGGGCTTTCAGCACGGCCATCAGCTGTCCACGGTTGGTCTGGTCGACGCCGACGAAGACCTCGTCGAGGAGGATCAGTCGCGGCGCCGAGGGGGCTGCGCGGTAGTGCGCGCCGGCCGCTGCGAACAGCGGCAGGTGCAGCACGATGGCCTTTTCCCCGCCCGACTTGGCGCCGTGCTGGCGTCGGGTGACCGGCGACCAGTCGCCGGTGGCGGACCGGATCTGCACGACGAACCGGTGCCACCGCCGGTAGTCGAGGGCTTCGCCCAGCTGCTGCTCCCAGCCCTGGGTTGAACCGGCGTTGCGGATGTCGTCGATGCGGGCGCGGAAGAAATCGTGCAGGGCTGCCCGCTGGGTCTCGGTCAGTCGCGCCGGGTCCTGCAGCAGGAGGTCCCGGGCCTGCCGTAGCCGGGCGTCAAGGTCGCTGTTGACCTCCCAGATCAGTCGTACGCCGAGGCCGGACACGGTCCGCACGCGTTCGAGTTGCGCGCTGACCTCGCGGACCAGGTCGGCGGCCTGCCGGATGCGTTGCGCGACGTGCCGGCGGGTGTCGCCGGTGAGGGTGCGGTCGAACAGTTGACGCTCCTCCTCGGTCAGGTGAGCTCGCATCTCGTCGCGTTCGGTGGTGAGCCGGTGCACCAGGGCCGTGGGTGTGGTCCGTAGGCCGTCGACGGTGGCGGTGACGATCTGCACGTCGCACTGTTCGTCGGGGATCATTGCCAGGTCGGCGTAGCCGGCAAGCGATGCACTGATGAGGTGCAGCACGTTGCCCAGTTCGCCTTCGTCCTGGCGGAGGTGGCGGGGACCGTGTGGCAGGGCGCCGATTTCCTCGGCGAGCTGCCGCGCGGCCTGCAGGGTCGCGGTCACGGCACCGACGCCGGACAGGTCGGTGGCGAGCGCCGCGTCGGCGCCGAGCAGGTCGACGAGTCGGGCCAGGCGGGCGACCGCGTCGTCGCGGACACCGGTGGCGTCGTCGCGGTCCTGTTCGGCGCGTTCGGCGCGGGCGTTGAGCTCGTGCAGTTGCCCGATGAGGGCCTCGTGGCGGGGGCGTAACCGTCGCAGGTGCTGTTTGAGTTCCTCCGCGTGGGTGCGTAGCCGGTGCACCTCGTCGAGGACGGCCCGGTACTCGACGCCGACGGTCCGCTCCACCGCGTCGAGGCGGGCCGCCAGGCCGGCGGCGGTTTCCTCGGCGGCCTGGGCGCGGGCCGCTTCCTCCTCGGCCAGCTCAATGGCGTGGTCGGCGGTCTCGCGGGCGTCGTCGAGCCGGGTGGCGGTGT
This sequence comes from Micromonospora echinaurantiaca, assembly GCF_900090235.1. Taxonomy (NCBI): domain Bacteria; kingdom Bacillati; phylum Actinomycetota; class Actinomycetes; order Micromonosporales; family Micromonosporaceae; genus Micromonospora; species Micromonospora echinaurantiaca. Next base: position 3,087,782 of record NZ_LT607750.1, read on the forward strand.
GCTCCTCCCGGCCGCGGTCGGTCAACCAGCCCTCGGCCGCCTGCCGCAGTGTCCGCAGCGCGTCGGTCAGCCGGCCGAGGTCCGCCGCGGCGGTGGGCAGGCCGTGCCGGGAGCCGACGAGGGTCAGCTCGCGCAGCGCGGCGCGGACCACCTCGTCGGCGCCTGCGGCCTCACGGGTGGCCTCGTCGAGCAGGTCCTGCGCGCCGGCGAGCTTCAGCTCGGCCTGGACGATCTGGTCCGCCGCACGCACGAGCGGGCGGTGATCCGGTCGGGCTGCCAGCTCCGCCTGGAGCGTGCTGCGCTGCTCGGCCAGTTGCCTGCTCGCCTCGGCCACCGTGGCGCGTTCGGCGTCGATGTCGCCAAGTTCAGCGGTCAGCTCGGTCATCTCCCGCTGCCGGGCCCGCTCCTGGGCGGCCGCGCCCAGGAACTCCACGTCCGGCTTACCGGAGCTGCCGTGCAGCGGGCCGAGCCGCCAACTGCCGTCGGCGCCGACGGCGGCGACGTGGTGAGGGGCGTTTGGCCCGAATGCCACGCCGGCGAGCGCGGCGGCGACCAGCGGCGCCGGCACGGGCGCCCGCTCGTCGGGAGCGAGCACCGCGAGCAAGGACTCGTGCGGCGCGGGTAGCGCGGTGGCGGCGGCCAGGTAGGTGTCGTGGCCACGGCGGTCCGAGGTCACCGAACCGTCGGGCCAGATCCAGGCGTCGAGCAGACCGGACGCCTCGAGGGCGGCCTCCACGGCGGCCTGCACCTCGGTCGGCACGTCAGCCCGCCAGTCGACCAGGCGCCACAGCGGAGCGCCGGGTCGGTCACCGCGGGGCGCCGTCCGCTGCCGCGGCGCCACCGGCTCGTGCGTGGCCGCGCGCGACAACGCCGCCAGCCTGCCGGCGAGCGGTTCCCGCCGCCGAACCAGCTCGGCGTCGCGTGCCCGCCGCTCGGCGTGCGCGGCGGCGAGCTGTTCGCGTACGGCGGCCGACAGGTCGCCGACCAGGGCGTTGAGCGCTACCTCGTCGCCGGCCAGGTCGGCCAGTTCCGCCGCCCGGTCGGTGACCGGCAGGACCGCACAGCCCGACGCCCAGCGGGCGATGACGTCGCGCAGTTCGGCGACCTCGTCGTCGTAGGTTCGCTTGACCTGCCGCAGGGCGGCGCCTGCCGCGTCGCGCTCGGTGCTCCGTCGCTCCCGCCGGGCCTGCGCCCGGTCGCGCTCGACCACGGCCCGTTCGTGGGTGGCCAACGCGGCGGCGACGGCGGCGATCTCGTCCTCTCGGGCGCGGATGATCCCGCGCAGCAGGTGACGGGCCCGGTCCGCGGTCTCGGCGGCGAGCGGTTCGACGTGGGCGGCCATCCCGGCGGCCAGCGCCGCGGCGGTCGTGTCGCGCCAGGACCTGTTGGTCTGCGCGGCGGTGGTGGCGAGTTCGGCGACGAGCCCCTCTGCCCGTTGACTGGCCCTCGCCGCCTCCGCACGGCGGCTGGCTGCCGCGACGACGGCCTGATCGGCGGTGCGTCTCGCGGTTGCTGCCTCCCGCCGCAGCTGGTCGAGCTGCTGGCCCTCGCGGTAGGCGTCGCTGTCGCGTAGGCCCCCGATGGTCTCCTCGGTGACGGCCTGCTCGCGCTCATTGTCGCTGATGGCCGTGCTCACCTGCGCCAGCTCGGCGGCGGCCGCCGCGTGTTCCTGCCGGCGTTGGCGGGCGTCCCGGGTGACGTTGTCCAGCTTGGTGGTGGCCGCGACGACCTCGGCAGCGCCGCGCCGCAACGCCCGGCGCGCGTACCGTTGCTGGCGCTCGGCGAGCCGGCGTGCCGCGGTCACTTCCTCGTCGAGCCGAGCCAGGCGCTCGCGCCGTCGGTCCAGCTGCTCGAAGCCCTCGGCGATCTCAGCCAGGTCGGCGGCGTCCAGCGGCGGCAGGGCCTTCGACAGCACCTCGGACAACGCGTCGGGGTTCAGGTGCTCAGACAGTTTCGGGGTACGCAGCTGCAGCAGGGTCGCGATCAGCGCCTCGTACTGCGTCTCGCTGAGCCCGCGGAACAAGGTCTCCCGTACCGCGCGCCGGTAGGACTCGGCGCCGGTGTGTACGGCGCCGCGGTCACCGAGTGCCTGGGTCAGGTCCTGGCGGGTCAACGGGACGTTGCCGTCCTTGACCAGGGACAGACCGGCGGGCTCACCCACCCGCAGTTCGGTGGTGAAGTAGGCGGTGTCGACGGTGCGGGTGTTGGTGGAGGCGGCCAGCCGGGCGCCGCAGGTGAACCAGCGCGGTCCGTCGTCACCGTCGTGTCCGAACTCCAGCCACACGTAGCCCACCCGGGTGGTGTGCGGGTAGCCGTCGCCCATCAGGTTCCAGTGCATGGTGCGTTCGGAACCGCCGAAGGTGGACAGTCGCGAGGGGCGCAGGTTGGCGTCGAGCAGGTAGGGCAGCAGCAGTTCCAAGGCCTTGGACTTGCCGGTGCCGTTGGGTCCCCGCAGCAGCAGTCGACCGCGGTGGAAGGTGAACACCTCGTCGTAGTAGCGCCAGACGTTGAGCACGCCGGCCCGGGTGGGCTGCCAGCGGTCGGTACGCAGCGTGCCGGCGGGAGCGTCGCCGCTGGGCAGGGTCAGGACGGTCACCGGCGGCTCCTGGCTCGGGTGGGGCTGACGACGGTGGGCGCGCCGATGGCGTAGCGGGCGGCGGCGGGCAGAGCGCGAACACTTCCGCCGGCCCGGTCGACGAGCCCGAACCGGCCGAGCAGGGCCAGCGCTTCCTCGGTGAGCCGCTGCGGGCCGCCGTCGGAGCGGTAGGTGCGCGCCCACTGCGGCACCGCCGCGAACCGGGTGGCGAGCTGCCCGACGAGCTGTTCCTCGTCGACCGGGGCGGGGCGGGCGGCGAGGACGGTGTCGAGCAGCAGCAGCGCCGCCTGCCCGGCGACGCTGCCGGAAGCCGGGAACCTCTCGTCCGTGGCCAGGGCATCCGGGTCGACGGCAAGGAGCCCTTCGGCGCGTTCCTCCAGCAGCATCCCGGCGTCGGCCATCGCGGTGCGCAGCATCCGACGGCCGGTGATGCTGGCCGCGTAGGCGCGTTGCGCGTCGGACAGGTCGCTGAAGTAGACCACCGGGTCGTCGAGGAGCCGCCGCACGATCGAATGCCGCAGCCAGCGGTTGCGCTGCTCGTCGGAGACGTCAGCGGCGGGATCGTCGGCGCCGCCGTAGCGAGGCTCGTGCACCAGCGCCGCCACATCCCGGTCGGGTAGCCGCGACGGCGCCTGCCGCGCGGCGAGCAGCCGGACCAGCCTGCCGCTGTCGACCCGGTAGAGCACCTTGGCGTCGGCGTGCTGCAGGTAGGCGTCGGTGCTGCCGTCGACGGCGGTGAGCACACCCAACTCCTCCAGCACGAGCAGGGCGTCGACGTACGCCCGGCGGTCGTCGTGCCGGGAGCTGTCGAACGCGGCGATGTCCGGCTCGACGGCGGACGCCTGGGCCAGCCGCTCGGCCACGATGCCGATCGTGGTCACCGGCCCGGCCAGCAGCTCGGCGGCCACCAGGCAGAGCAGGGTGTAGCGGCGACGGTCAAGCGGGCTCCGCGCGCCACGCGGACGGCGGGCCGGACGATCGAGCGGCGGCCGTGGTGACGTCTTCATCAGCCGGGCGTAGCCGGCGCGGGGTTCGACGATCAACCGCCAGCCGGCGTGCGTGTCGAACCAGGCGACCAGGTCGGCTCGGTGCCGCACGACCAGGGCGAAGTCGGCGGCCGCGGTGTCGCGGGTGAGCAGGGGACGGGCCAGCAGGGCTCGGATCGCCTGGGCCCGCTCGGCCGCCCGCTCACGGTCGAGCTCGCTGCGCAGATCGCTCACGCCGACCGCCCGTCGATCATCATCGGGGCCTCGCTGCCGAGTCCCGGCGGGCTGGCGTCGCCGGGCGCGACGAGCCGCTCGGCCTCGTCGAGGATCGCCGGCAGGTCGGGGGGCTCGGTGTCGGTAGCCTGGCGGGGAAAAGCGGGCGTCGGGCGGGCCTCGCTGATCGAGACCAGCAGATCGGGGGCGGACAGTACGCCGTGTGGTGTCCGGAGCAGCGCGCGGCCGGCACTGTCGGCGTCGGTGAGCGTCACCACCAGCCGACCGTCGGCCGTCGCCGCGCGACGCACGCCGTGCCGTTCGGGGGCGGACAGCGCCCGCGACAGCAGCTCCAGCAGCCGCGCGAAACTGCCCGGGTCGAGCCGTCCGAACGCCGACAGTCGCACCGGCCCGGGGGTGGCCAGCTGCCGCCACGCCCGCTCGAGCTCCGCCCGCTCCGCCACCACCCGCTCGCGGCGCAGCCGGCGTACCTCGGCGGTGTCGCGGACCCTGGCCGTGCGGGCGACCTTGTCCGCCTGTCCGGTGGTGCGCAGCAACGGTGACACGGGCACCGCCGGCGCGTGCCACCACGACGTGGTGGCCGGTACCGCCGTCGGGTCGTCCAGTGCGAGGTGGGTGTGCCGGGCGGGCCACAGCCCGAAGGCGGCGGACCACAACGTGTGCGCCGCCTCGTCGGACTCACAGGTGGCGAACCAGCGGGCCAGCGCACGGAAGTCGGCGGCGGTGCTGGTGCCGCGCCGCCGACTGTCGGTCAGCCGTTCCAGGGCCCGCATCAGGGCGACGATGGCGCGTCGGGCGACGTCGGCGAGCTGGTCGATGCGGGGGCGGGCGCCGTCGCCGGGCCGGAACCACGAGCACAGGCCGTCCCACCGCGCGGCACGCTGCTCCAGCCAGCGCGGGGCGGGGTCGCTGCTGCCGGGCAGGGTAGGCAGGTCGGCGCCGCGCAGGGCCCGGTGATGCAGGACGGTGACGCCGCGCTGCTGGATGCGGGCCACCGCCTCGGCGATCGCCTGCCGGCGCCCGTCGAGGTTCGTGACGAACTCCGACAGGTAGGCGATGGTGGCCTGCTTGACCTCGGCGAACGTGGTGGGGTCGGCGCCCTCCTCGCGTAGCAGCCGCTGAAGCTGGCCGTTGAACTGTTTGGTGCTGGCCCGCAGGCCGGCGAGGTGCCCCTCGAGTTCCATGAGGGCGGCGTAGACACGGCGGTCCGCAGCGGTGTCGTCGGTGAGCAGGTCATGCAGCTCACCGAGGCGATCGAGGATGGCGTCGAGCACCGCCGTCTGCAGCGCCCCGGTCGAGGACAGGTGCTGCACCGCGTGCAGCACGCCCTCGTAGGCGGCCTCCCCCTTGCGGCTCAACGAGTAGTGCAGGTTACGCCGCTCGTACTCGGCGGCGGAGGCGTAGTGGGCGCTGTGGTTCTGCGTACGCTCGATGAGCCCGTACTTGTGCAGCGCCCCGAGGGTGTAGTCGAGCGAGCTGTCGGCGACCGGCTCGTACCAGCCGACGCCGGGCAACGCCGCGAGGATCTCGTCGAAGGTCAACGCCGCGACCAGCCGCTCGTGGGCGTCGCCGAAGACCTGCATGACGGCGGTGTGCAACTCGGCCCGGTCGGTGGTGGTGAAGGCGAACATGTCCGCCGGGACCTGGCGGAACATCGGTCGGGAGCGCGGACCGTCCACCACGTGCCCTCCCCTGCTCGTCGTCCTGCGGACGTTCCCGCAGGCTACCGGGCGACACCGACAGGCCGCCGCATCGCCGGCCACCGGCGCCGCGGGATCGATCGCGCCCAGCCCATGGTGGCACCACGCCGAAGGGGCTGGCCCGACCGGACAACACCGCTTGGCCCGTCCGCAGGTCAGCGTCAACCCTTCGTGATCAACTTTGGCCCGTCCGGCCTGCGGAAATGGCCAATCCCGCTCCCGGTCTCCAGATCAACACCTGATCTTGGATGTCGTACCCGCACGGCACGATGTGCGCCATGACGACGCACCACCCGACCACCCGCCGCCTGGTCTACGGCCATGCGCAACTGCACGACTGCCTCGCCTTCGCCGACGCGAACACCGCTGCCGAGGAGGCCGAGGAGATCAAGGCGCTCGCCGCCGCCCGTACCTGGGGAGAGGCCCGCCAGGTCCGGATGACCCACCTGTCGAATCCTGCCGCCGCGGATGAAGACTTCCCGGACGAGGATCCCGCCGACGACGAGGCCTTCGATATCAACGAGCTGAACTCGGTCGCGGAAGGAGACTGGCCCCCGATGGTCACGGAGCGGGCCTTCAAGCTGCTCCCCGAGGACCTGCAGGACCAGTTCGGTGAGCGCCAGTTCACCGCGCTCAACGGAGACTACCTGGAGATCCCGGTCGACCGTGAGGGCGAGCTGGTGGCGGAGTTGCGCAATCGCGGCTACGAGGTCAGCCGCGACGACGAGGTCATCAACGTGCTCGACGGCCGCAGCTTCAGCCCGCTCGGCTGAGCGTCTCCCCCTTCCGCCGGCGCGTCGCTGGTCCGGCGGCGCAGCCGGAGGAGCCCGGAAGGAACCGGGGATATCGGCGCTCACGGACGCGGCTACCAGGTGACCCGCGACGACGCCCTCAGCAACCGGATCAACGGCTTCAGCCTGGGCTCGCTCGCCGGCTGCGGGACGACGGAGACGCCGGCATCGCGTCCGAGGATCCGCTCCGCCATCCGTGCGCGGCCGGCGTCTCCGTGGCTCAAACTCACCGGCGGCGCTTGTTCAGGCTCGGGAGGCCACCGGACACGGTCCGCACGGTGCCGTCCGGGTTGCTCCAGCCCGGCTTCTGCAGCGCCTCGGTGACCCGCCGCCCGGCGAGGTCGGAGGCGTTCAGGTTGACGACGACCCGGTCCGGCCGCTGCCAGCTCCGCAGCCGGGCCCGAGCTTGCTCGCTGTCGGCGAGGCCGGTCAACGTGCGAATGGCTGGCATCGCCCTGGACGGGTCGGCGAGCAGCAACTGGGCGACGTCAGCAGGGCTCAGCCTGCGCGGTGGGACGCCGCCCACCGCAACGAGGGAGGCGTGGATCTGCCCGTTCTGAAGCCACAGCCACACCAGCCGCTTGCCATCGCCAGCCCGCATCACCGGCGTCGTCGAGGCGGTAGCCGATCTGGGCGACGGCGTCGACGAGGCTCCTCCGGTCCGGCCGGTGGAGGCGGGCCTCGCCGCCGGCTTGGCGGAGAGGTGGGCGCGCAGGGCGGCCGGCGGCTGCGCCCGTCGCCGCGACTGTGGCGGGACGTCCGCAGGTGGGCGAGGCGAGGCCGCCCCTCCCGGCGATGCCTCCTCGCCGGGATGCGGGCGCTCGGTCGGTGCCGCTTGCCGCTGCCGCACGAACCAGCCGGCGTGCTCCCACTGCTCCGGCGTGAACCTGACCGGGATGACCTCGGTCAGGTGCGGCGCCGCCGGGTCATGGACGGTGAGGTTAGCGCGTCGCCTCGCATGGTCGGCTGCGGTGAGCGACCCGATGTCGAGGACCGTGGCCAGCGGTATCCACCTGACATCCGCCTTCCGCCACGGCAGCAACCGACGACGCCGGACGACAAGATGCTCCCTCTCGAACCAGGCGTCCCACCGCGCCACTCCGACCACCTCCCGTGCTGCGCACGTTAGTGGCCTGATGATCGCCCCTGCACTCGGCGCAACGGCCAGGTGTCATGACAGTTCGTCGGGTTGTGTCAGCGGCGCAGGCGGCGGGAGCACTCGCCGTCGTGACCGTCGCGGAGCACGCAGCGCCGCCCACCGGGCAGCCGCACGTCGCAGAAGACCCGGTGGCGCAGGAACTGCCGATCCTCCTCGGAGACGGTGGTCTCCCCCGGGGTCGGTCATCGGCAGCACGGACATCCAGCGGCCGATGACCCGGGCCAGGCGCTGCGCGGCCGGTAGGTCGGCGGCGACCACGGGCAGGTGGATGACATACCGCTGAGTCATCGTGCGCGGTCCTGGTCGGCGCGGGCCTGGTCGGACTGCCAGGTGCGCAGCGCGAGCTTGATCCGTGCGGTCTCCCGGCGGCTCTCGGCGAGGGCGTCGTGGAGTGCGGTCATGTCGAGGGCGATCCGGTCGAGGAAGGCGTACACGTCGTCGGGGTTCAGGCCGCGGCGTCCGAGCCGGGTGGGCGGGAAGCGGCGCTCCCGCACCTGCCACGGCAGCAGGCTGGGGTACGCGGCGGAGCGGTAGGTCGTCCCACCGCCCTCCGGGAACGACCTCTGGTTGCAGACGCTCATCTCTACCTGCCTTCCTCTCCCCACGCCCGGAAGGGCATGAACAGGTGCGCAGCCTACACGATAAGGGAGCATGTGATGAGTGCATCTACACAGCGCACACATGTTCAGTTCGCATGCTCTTAACGTGACGGCGTGGGAGAGCTTCGGCTGGTGGCAAGCCAGGAGATCCAGGAGATGCTGGGCGTCTCGCGAACGCGCGCGTACCAGATCACCAACTCGAAGTCCTTCCCCGACCCGGTAGCCGTCCTGTCCGTCGGGCGCATTTGGCGCGCGGACGATGTGGAGCGGTGGATCAAGGCCCATCGGCGGGACCTACAGGATGAGGAGTAGCAACGCCGTTGCGAGTGCGCCGGTCCCGCAGAGACAGTCACATGAGCCGGGGTAGCGGCGTCCTGATCAGCGCCACTCCGACGCCCCCAAGGCGATGTGCGGTCTGCGCGGGGTCTCCCCGGAGATGACCGACGCGGCCGGTGGCCAAGCGCGGGATGTAGTGCCGAGTTTGCACGAGCTGCACCTCGGCCAGAATCCGCCACTGCGGTCTTGGTCAGGACCAGGAAACGGCGATCGGCACAGCCCTACTCATCACTCAACCACTCGCGCGTGTTGATCTTGCTGTTTCTTGTCGGCAGTCGGGGACGCCGTCCGGTATGGGCGGTCCAAGTCGAATGAGCGGAGGTCTTTCCGCCCTCAGCTTGGTGCTGGCCCTGCAAACTGTTCGACTCTTCACTTCGTTAGCCCTGAAGTACAGGATGGTCCGACCTTGGTCCTCCAACAACACGTGCCATCCATCTTTATATGAGAGCGTGTACCCAATCCACGACTTACCGTTCGTCAGGGTCACTTTCTCGGGCGGCAGCCACGGTTGCTGTACGATCTCAGGGACTGCGCTTGGTTCGCCCGGCAGCTGGTACATGCGATCCGTAAGAGCGAGGATGAACAGGGCTAACACGGGCATCCATAGCGGCAATATACGGAACTTCACACTCGTCCACGAGATTGATCGATCCTCGCGGGAGTGACGCCAGCGACGACCTGCATTTACCGCGAGCGCAAACGCGGACAGGCAGTACAACGTCGACTGGATTCGCCAGTCCGCTGCGACGTCAACGACGTCACCAGGCGACCCGATATCCGCGGTCAGCGCCCGCCACATCGCCGGAAAGGTGTCAATATTCGATTCGTTCTCCTCCACCCATTCGGGGAGGCGCGCTGGCCCGGTGAACACAGTGACAAAACGCTGCCACGCCGACTCCAATGCCTCTGGAGCGGAGGCGTAAGCCGGCGAGACAAGAATTGTTGCCACGCCGGCCAGAAGGGCCAGTACCATCTTACGATAGAGAACGAGTGCCAGAAAGAGCACGGGAAAGAAGGCCGGGAGCAGCGGAATGACGGTGCCTAGAAGGGTCCCCACTGCACCAGTGGTTGAGGCAATCGTCGTCGCCGTAGCGGTATCATAATTGGATATCACGATCAGGCGAGTCGCAGTGGCCAAGAGGATGACAATTGGCGACGCGATTAGCGCCTTAGCCGTTGCCGATACCGCCAGCGATAGATTCCCGGGACCCCTCTGCCGCTGGGTTTGGACAGGTATTGCGGCGGGCGAAGCCGGCGGCTCTTGGTCTTTTGATCTATCGCTGCCTCTCGTCATCGCGCTCCTCGATGTGATAGCGCCGCCGCAAGTCGTAGACCAGCCATTTTCGTACATGAACTCGCGTCTGCGACAGCTTGAGTCGGGTGGACGACAGCGCGTCCCGGTATCACTTCAAGTGTCGTCCTAGCCGCTATCGAGGTCACTCAAGGAACGGAGTCATGCGGAGGGCGAGAGGTAGCGGAGCGGCCATACCTCGCCAGCGATTCTGCCGACTCGCCAGCGTTACTTAAACGTAGCTAGTAACGCGACGGCAGCGCCGAGGAACATCCGGAATAGACCGGCAGATTTCCTGTCAAAGCCGCCGCCCATTCGCCACCCATGTCATCCGCCGATTCGACCCTGCCGATCACCCCGGTCAATCCGATCGAGATGAGTGAGTAGCACTCTGATCTCATCGACCTCGGGCGCCTGCGACCCGTGCAGCGCCTGCACGTCCGCCAGCAGCTCTTCGAGTTGCTGGCCAGCACTCGTCACATCTCCGAGGCCAGCGGTAAGCATGGCGATCTGATGTCGCAACGGGAACAGCTCTGGCGACTGAATGGGAAGTGCCTGCTGCTCCTCGGCGAGTAGCTCGCACAGCTCCACCAGCGCCGCGCTGGCCTCGCCCAGCTCCGCCTGACAGACGGCAGCCTGCTGTCGGCACTGCCAAATCAGTTCGCGGTCCGGGACGGGGCGTTCGGCCAGGTCAGCGATGAGGCGCTCAAACAGCGGAAGGGCCTTTCGGTAAGCACCGGCGAGAAGATACAGGTTGGCCAAGGTCACCCGGAGGTCGAGGATCCTCGGCTGTTTGGCACGATGACCCTGCATCATGGGAACTAGAGCCGTGGCCAGTACCTCAGCCGCCTGGGTGAAGCGTTCCGCCTCCGCCAGTTCCCAGGCCCGCTCCTCGGCCTCGGCCAACTCGTCGAGAGACGGCGGTGCAACGACCACTTGTGCGTTCCGCGAGCGAACAATATCGACCCGGGTCGGCTGAAGGGGTGCCTGTGACGGCAACGGACCGAAGGGGTACCGGTAGGGCATGGTGGGATCAACTGACTGGCCCCCTGCCATCGACATCGCAAGGTCGCCAGCTAGGTCCCTGTCCAGAGCACCGAACGGCGCCAGGATCTCGTACACATCGGCGGCCGAGCCGGGTCGGTGTTGCGGGTCCTTCGCGAGTAGCCGGGTTACGAGCTGTTCCAAGTCGGCGGGTACGCCGGCACGGTGTTCGGCGATCGACGGAATTGGGTCGTTCATGTGCCGATGCAGCATGCCGAGCGGGTTCTCCGCCCGATAAGGCGGGTTGCCGGTCAGCACCTCGAACATGACACAACCCAGCGCGTAGAGGTCGGCCCGCGGCCCGACCGCACTGTTCAATGCCTGCTCGGGGGCCATGTACGTCGGGGTCCCTAGGGTATGGCTGGTGGCAGTGAGCCGGGGTACGTCCGCCCCAAGCAGCGCGGCCACTCCGAAGTCGAGGACCTTGACCGACCCGGCAGGGGTGACCATCAGGTTCTGCGGCTTGAGATCGCGGTGCACGAGCGAGGCGGCATGTGCAGTAGCGAGGACCGAGCAGATCTGGGCGCCGATTGCGGCGGCCCACGGCACGGAGAGCCACCCACGCTCTGCGATCAGGTCGGCGAGGACCATGCCCGGCACGAGCTGCATGACGATGTAGATGTCGTCGCCGTGGTATCCGACGTCGTGAACGCTGGGCACGCCGGGGTGGTCGAGCCGCGCGGTGACTCGGGCCTCCCGCATGAAGCGCTCGACCGCGGCTTCCCGTTCGCTCTCCGGGATGGCGAGCTTGCGGAGGAACTTGATGGCGACCGGCCGGTCCAGCTTCTCGTCGTAGCCCGCCCACACCTCCCCCATGCCGCCGTGACCGACCGGGTACGTCAGTTCGTACCGGTCGGCCACACGGTCTTTCGCCTGCACTGCCCTCGCCTCCCACGCGGTCGAGCAGGTGCCAGCCCAGGGCTGACGAATCGGTCTAAGCGATGCCCTTGCGGCGACGGATCATCTGGTACGCCTGCCGCCGCGCGAACTGGTTGAGCTGCGAGCGCAGGTTATCGTCGTCGAGGTAGCGCTGCATCAGCTTGCCGTTGTCGTCGTGCCGGGACAGGATCACGTCCTCGATCCGCTTGTCGCAGACGACGCCGAAGTTGCTCTCGTCGTTGACCATCGCGGCGGCTTCGAGAGTGCCGTCCTCGGCCAGGGCCACGATCTGCTGCTCGACCCAGACCTTGTCCGACTCACCCAAGCCGATCCCGAACTTGTCATTGAACGCATCGATCAGCTCCGACAAGACGACCTTCTCCAAGTCGTGTTGCCGGCCCGCTCCCCCGCCGACGAAGCCAGGCAGCATCTGCTCACCCTCCGGTGACAGCGACGCATCGTGCTCGCCGGTCTTGCTGACCCGCAGGTGGGTCAGCTGTACCTCACCGATGTCGACGCTCGGATCCTGTCGGCGCGGCAGCCGGTTGAGCAGCGCGCGCCCGTACAGGTAGAGCCGCTCCAGGTCCGGGTCCTGGTAGGGCACGATCTGGCTGAGGAACGCGTACATGCGGGTGTAGTCGCGCAGCGCGGACCGGAAGCCGTCCGCGGCCTCCTGGTGCTCCTCCGCCAAGGCTTTGAAGCGCTGCACGGCCGGCTCGGTAAAGCGGTAGAGAGAGGCGTGCGCCCGCTGGAGCGCGGTGTCACTCGTCGCCTTCTGCTCCGCCGCGAGCAACGCCTCGGCGTAGGCCTGCATCTCGGAGTCGACCAGGACCGGGTACCCGGTCACCGCGTTCTGGGCGGTGTAGAGCAGGTTGGGGTCGGTGGGGGTGGTGGCGGCGGTCTCGAAGTACGGCTTGAACTGCTCGGCGATGTCGCCGGCCTCGTTGACGAAGTCGAGGACGAAGACGTCGCCCTGCGCCTTGAGCGGGTGGGTGCGGTTGAGCCGGGACAGGGTCTGCACGGCGGCGACGCTCTTGAGCAGCTTGTCCACGTACATGGTCGTGAGCAGCGGCTGGTCGAAGCCGGTCTGGTACTTCTCGGCCACAACCAGGATCTTGTACTCGGTGTCCTGCTTGGCCTTCGGGGTGCCGGCGTACTTGTCGTCCGCAGCGGTGTAGGCGAACCGCTCGGGCAGCTCACCCTCGCTGAACCCGTTGATCCGCGCCTCGGTGTGCTCGACGCCGTCGACCTCCAGATCGCCGGAGAAGGCGACCAGCGAGTCGCAGCCGACGTAGCCCTGCATCTCGACGTACTTCTTGATGGCGGTGTGCAGGCGGACGGCGGCCTCGCGTGAGCCGGTGACCACCATGGCCTTGGCGCGGCCGCCGAGGCGCGGCGCGGTGTGTTTGCGGAAGTGCTCGACGGTGATCTCGGCCTTCTGCGCCTGCATGGTGGGGTGCAGGCTGGCGAAGCGAGCGAGCTGGGCGCCGGCCTTCTTCGGGTCGACCTCCGGGTCGTCGGGGTTGGCGTTGGCCAGCTTCCAGTACGCCTTGTAGGTGAGGTAGTTGCGCAGCACGTCGAGGATGAAGCCCTCGTCGATGGCCTGCCGCATCGAGTACGTGTGGAACGGCTGCGGGTTGCCGGTGACCGGGTGCAGCGTGCCGAAGAGTTCGAGGGTCTTCGGCTTCGGCGTGGCGGTGAACGCGAAGTACGACAGCGTCTCGTGCCGGCCGCGGGCCAGCGCCGACGCGGTGAGCAGGTCGCCCGACTCGTCCACGTCGTCGCTGCCGAACTTCAGCAGCACCTTCTTCAGCGCCGCAGCCGAGTCGCCGGACTGCGACGAGTGCGCCTCGTCGACTATGACGGCGAACCGCTTGCCCTTGAGCCCTTGCACCTTGTCGAGGATGTAGGGGAACTTCTGCATCGTCGTGATGACCACCTTGGCCGTCTCGCCCTGGAGGGCGGCGGCGAGCTGGGCGGAGTCCTTGTCGATCCGCTGCACCACGCCGGGCACGTGCTCGAACTGGAAGACCGTGTCCTGCAACTGCCGGTCCAGCACCACTCGATCGGTGATGATGATGACCTTGTCGAAGACCGGTTCGTTGGGGCGCAGTCCCTTGGTGAGGGCGTCTTGGCCGAGTGTCGGCGCGGTGTGCAGGCTGGAGAGCCGGTGTGCCAGCCAGGCGATGGTGTTCGACTTGCCTGACCCGGCTGAGTGCATGACCAGGTAGTTCTGGCCCGAGCCGTTGCGGGCGGCGTGATCGGTGAGCTGGGTGACCGCGTGCCACTGGTGGTAGCGCGGGAAGATCAGGCTCCGCGACTCCTTGTCGGTGTGGAGGAACCGCCGGACCAGGTCCAACCAGGTGTCCGGGTGCCAGATCTGCTCCCACAGGTAGGAGCTGCGGTAACCGGATGCGCCCGCCGGCGGGTTGCCGGCGCCGCCGGAGACGCCCGGCCCCTCCGAGCCCGTGTTGAAGGGCAGGAACCGGGTCTTGTCGCCCGCCAGCTTCGTCGTGACGAAGACCAGGTCGGGATCCACGGCGAAGTGCACGAGGGTACGCCGCGCGAAGAGCAGTTCCTTCGGGTCACGCGTCTTGCGGTACTGCTCCTTGGCGTCCTCGACGGTCTGCGCGGTCAGGGGGTTCTTCAGCTCGGCCGTGGCGAGGGGGATGCCGTTGACAAAGAGGACCAGGTCGAGGGTTTTGTTATTGCTCGTCGAGTACGCGAGTTGGCGGGTGACGGTGAGGCGATTGGCGCGGTAGAGCCTCAGCGCATCGTCGGTGATGGCGTGGGCCGGCTTGAAGTAGGCCAGCCGGATCAGGACGCCCTTGTCCTTGACCCCCCGGCGAAGCACGTCCAGTGGCCCACGCTCGTCGATCTGCTTGGCGAGGTGCTGGGCGAAGTGGCGCTGCGCCTCGTCCAAGTTGTTCCCGTGGTACGCAAGCAGCCTTGACCAATTGTCTCGCTGGGTTGCACCGATGAAGGCAAACAGTTCAGCGGTGTCGAGGCCGAAATCCTTCGAGTAGTCGTCGGAAGAGCCCCGCTCCCAGCCGGAAGCGAGCAACACTTCCTCGATAACCTCCTCGAACCGCTCCTCGCCGTACACAAACGCGCTCATTCGACGCTCTCCTCGTCGGAGTCCTCGGTTTCGCGCAGGATCGCCCGAGCGAGCGAGACCAGCGACCCCTCGTTGCCGAGGAACCACCGGTGCGGGCCCTGCACGGCGACGGGCGCACCGTTCCACTCCGCCAGCGCATACATCCGCATGACCAGACCGCTCGGGGTGTACCGCTTGCCGTCAGCAGCCCACACCAACGGTCGCGACCTGCTGTTCACCCAGGTCGCCGTGCCCCTCCGGCCGTCCTCGGCCAGCCACGCGGACAGGGCCTGCCGCTCGGGCTCCGTAGCCGCCCGAAAGCTGAGGCGGCTGCCCTCCTTGATCCGAGCGGCATCTACCAGGACGTGCACGGAGTTGCGGCGCCGGGTGGTTCGCTGCCGTGGCACGGGGAGGTAGTCCGGCCGCAACTCGGGCACGGCTGCGCCCGTCGCGAACGCGGACAGCACGGACCGCACCAGCGGCCGGATACGCTCAGCCGAAGCTAGCGTCGGCCCGATAAACGAGTTCTGGCCGAACTGCTCGTCGATCTCGGTCACCAGCCATCGAACCGCCTTGCCGACCAGATCGGGAACGCCGTCGAGCACACTCTTCCAGTCGTAGGCGACATCATCGATGCCGTCCAGGCCTACCTCCTGAAACACGATATGCGCAACGGTCAGGCTACCCTGCTCCGCGACGGCGGCGGCGCGGCCCTCAAGCTCCGACTGCATGGCGTGCAGCGAGTCGCGAACCCGGCGCAGCAGTTGAACGGATCGCCAGATCTGTATGGCCGGCGGGCGTTCGCCGAAGACTCGGGCATAGGCACCCTGGGGACCTTCCTCCCACAGGAGGTCCTCGTTGTTGCGAACACGTTGCGCCAGCCTCGGATCGGCGTGTGCACAAGCCAGCGCTATCGCGGCCTCGCGGACGGTACAGCCGCTCTCCGGCGAAGGCTCGAACTCGCTCCTCCTGATTGTGTAGGTCAGCCCGAGGGTCAGCGAGAACTCCTCCCGGATCGCGAGCTGCACCTCGTCGAGCGCTACAAAGTCTCGCCGTTCGATGTGGTTCTGGGTGTTCGTTGCTTTTGTTATCTGGGCGCTGGTCGTTTCGTCTGCGCTCTCGATGAGCCGGACGCCCACGAGTGCGTCCAGAACGGCATCGCCGCCGTCCTTGACGGCCGCGGCGATCGCCGCGACCGTCTGGGCGCCGTTGACGACGCTGACGTCGGTCGCCTCGATCGTGGCCGTGCCATAGGGCGAACTCCGACTCTTCGGCGTCAGCCGCAGGCCGTCACACAAGATGGTCACGCCGTTGTTTCGATACCAGAACTCGTAGGGCTCCTCGTGCAGGCTCCGTGCGATGTCGGCGTTGACCTGGGTCACCCCAAGCGATTCCCGGATGTTCTTGCGGAACAAATGGTCGCCGTTTTCCTCGTACCACGAGGCCACTGTGGCTGCTGTGGTGACACCGTTGACCGCCCGCATCGGGGTGCTCAGCTCAAACCAGCGGTCCATCTCGAAGTTCAGTTTGATCGGCTCCGACTGTGCGGTCTTGCGGACGATATTCCAGACGTCGTTGACGTACAGTACCTCGAAATCGAGGTACTGTCCGTGGGCGTTGAATTCGTCTCGCAATTCCCCCAACCGCAGCAACACATTGTCGTGCAGCGGCGCTTGACGCATGAGTCCGATAGTCAGCATGATCCGCGCCTGCGGATCGTCGACGATCGTCGTGATCTGATTGGTGAAGGGAAGGAACTTCGCATTAAACCGGCCGAACTCCCGGCGGTCAATCCGACGCAGCCCGTCCGCCATTGTCATTACATCGGACTCACCGAAGTTTGCCTCCGCCCGATCGCTCCACTTTGTCTGAATCAGCCAGAGCCGGGGCGCGCCAGCGGCGAACGCCACGGCGTCAATGCCAAAGTCTTGACCGCCGTCCGTCACCATCGCCGCGGCGCGGTCGTCACCGCTGTCGGTGCGGGTGTTCACGATGGCTGCGGCGAGCGCCCGAGTGAGGAGGCAACGACGCCGCTGCTGCTCGTCCGGATGCGTGAAGTCGCTGATATCTATGCGATCCTCGAATCTCCGGCGCAGTGAATCGGCGATGACTCTCACCTGTCGCGACGCGTCCGTCGGTTGGGACACCCGGTCCTCCCAGCAGTTCAATGGCCTGCGAGTTCGCTATTTCACTTTCGATGATGCCGGGGCTCAGTTCTTCTCGATGGTTGCACTCATGCCAGGTCGACACCGGACGCCGTCGGCACGTCGATTTGTCCCGTCACGGCCGCTGCAATCAACGCCTTCCGCCGCTCGGCCAACAACTTGTCCTGCTGCTGCATGAGACTCACCGCTTCGTCAATAGGTTGGACCGCTCGATCGATCTCGGCAACTATCCGTTGCTGCTGAGAAGGACTTTTCCGAGGAACCGGCATCGCCTTCATCGCGGCAACGTTGAAGTGCGATTGAATGCTGCCGACTGCAAACTCCGCGACCCGCCGCTTGGCGTAACTTGAATTAAGTAGATACTCCGCGAACTTTGGCACGAGGGACACGCCTGGCCGGACAATCACGAGGTCAATACAGTTCGCGCCATCGAATTCCGAAGTTACGACCGCTGCAGCGCCTGCTTGGCCGGTACGCACAACCACAAGATCACCGGACCGCAGTCGGGACTTGCGATGAACCAGGTGGCCCTCATGGCTGATTCTCACTAGATCTCGGGGGTCGATCTTCCCTGGCCGAACGTTGATGCCACGCAGGGCAGGCACACCGCTCCCATCTACATACCAAGCAGCCGGGGTGACGACAATTCCGACCGTCACGGCCTCCACAAGGTGCTTAAGTGGGATAAGGTCCTCACCGTTCTGCTCGGCGCCGATCAGTTGCTCGATCACGCGTTCGCGCTTCATCATAAGGAGAGAGTGCACACGCGCCCTGGATGCACGCACTTGATCGAGCCGCCCCGTCTGCGCGTCAAGGAAGTCGGCGATGCGCCGCTGCTCCTCGATCGACGGCACTGGGATTGACGCAGATGCCAGCCGTTCGCCTACAAGCTCAATCTGGTTAGTTGCACCAACAATGAGGGCGGAGTAGATGTAGTGCTGGAACGGCTCGGAGGAAAGGTAGTAGTAAGCGTATCGGGAATCGAGCACATCCGGCGAGACTCTCACTCGGGTCACATGACCATCAGCCATGGCCGGTCGGCCGTCGGGAGTTTCCGAAAAGTAGCCCACCCGGCCAAGCGTGCCGCGCCCGGTCGAGTTGAGTAGGACATCACCCTTTCTCAGAAACCCCTTTAGGTTCAAAGGGTTACCTGCGAAGGCGTGGAAGCGGGCCCGACTCCAGTCAATTCCCTCCGGCTGGTTTGCGGCCTGACTGACCGCCCACACCGGTCCGTCGTCAACATACTCCGGAGCAGATCCTCGATTGATAGAAAGGACAGCCCGCTTTAAGGGCAACCATCGCCAGGAAGCCGGTATGCCTAGCCCGGCAAGTCCAACGCTCACCTCGTCACCTCGCCGAGCAGTGACTGAATCTCCGCCTCGAGTGCCTTGATCTCTGCGTCGATCTCGGCGAGTGGCCGGGGCGACTGGTAGACGTAGAAGTGGCGGGTGAACGGAATCTCGTAGCCGATCTTAGTCTTGGTTTCGTCGATCCAACCGTCTGGGACGTGCGGCAGTACCTCGTGCTTCAGGTACACGTGGATGTCCTCGTCCAGCGGCACGTTCTCGTTGTCCCGCAGGTCTGCGTCCGCGACCGGCTTGCCCTTGCGGTCGGTCTGCACCTCTCCTTCGGGGTTGCTGACCGAGAATGCCTCCCACACCGCCTTCTCCACCGCCGCCGGCAGCTTGCCCAACCCGTTCAGCTTCATGGCGAACTCAGCACGGGTCGCGGACTTCAGTCCGATCAGGGACTTCGCCGCCGCCAGCAGCGACTCGCGCTCGGCGTACTTGAGCACCGCCCGGGCCTCTGCGAGCAGCGCAACCGTCTCCTCACTGACCTCGAACCGCAGCCGCAATGGGCGCTCGACAGTGATCCGCTGGTAGCCGAAGTCGGTGGTCTTGAAGACCTTTACCCTCGCGTGCTGCGGGTGCTCCGCGTCGTCCGCGATGGACAATGCTTCAACGTATGTCCGAGTCAGCTCGGCGATGTGCTCGTCGGTGAGCATCTTGCGCTTGTCGCCGAGGCTCTTGCGCATCTTGGTCCAGTAGTCGCGGCCGTCGAGCAGCACGACCTTGCGCCGCCGGGCCGGCTCCTTGCGGTTGGTGAGGATCCAGAAGTAGGTGAAGATGCCAGTGTTGTAGAAGAGTTGGTCGGGCAGCGCGACGATGCCCTCCAAGAGGTCGTTCTCCAGGATCCAGCGGCGGATCTCCGACTCCCCCGACCCGGCCGCGCCGGTGAAGAGCGGCGAGCCATTGAAGACGATGGCCAGCCGGCTCCCGCCGTCCTCGGGACGCTTCATCTTCGAGATCATGTGCTGGAGGAACAGCAGCGAGCCATCGTTGATCCGGGGCAGACCGGCGCCGAACCGGCCGGCGTGGCCGCGGGCCGCCTCGTCCTTGATGAACTTCTCAACCTTCTTCCACTCCACGCCGAACGGCGGGTTGGCAAGCATGTAGTCGAAGCGCTCGCCCTCATGGCCGTCCTGGCTGAACGAGTTGCCGAAGGCGATCTTCGTCGGGTCGCCGCCCTTGAGCATCATGTCCGACCGACAGATCGCGTACGTCTCGCCGTTGAGCTCCTGCCCGTACACCTCGACGGTGGCGTGCGGGTTGTGGGCCTGGATGTGCTCCTGTGCCTCGGTGAGCATGCCGCCAGTGCCGCACGCCGGGTCGTAGACCTTGCGGACGATGCCCGGGGTGACCAGGTCGTCCTCGTCAGGAGCGAGCAGCAGGTTGACCATCAGCTTGACGACCTCGCGCGGGGTGAAGTGCTCACCGGCGGTCTCGTTGCTGATTTCCGAGAAGCGGCGGATCAACTCCTCGAAGACGTAGCCCATCTGGTGGTTGGAGACGACATCCGGGTGCAGGTCGATGTCGGCGAACTTGGCGACCACCTGGTAAAGCAGCCCGGCTTCGGCGAGGCGGCTGATCTGGGTGTCGAAGCCGTACTTCTCTAGCACGTCGACGGCGCCGGGCGAGAAGCCGCCGATATACGCCCGCAGGTTGAGCGCGACATGGTCCTGGTCTCCGAGAAGCTTGCGGAAGGACATCTCGCTGGTGTTGTAGAACGACAGCCCGGCGGTCTTGCGCAGCACCGGGTCCATGTTCTGCACGCCCATGTCGCTGAGCTGCTTGTGCCGGGCGAGCACCGCGTCCTTCGTCGGCTCCAACACGCAGTCCAGACGACGCAGCACGGTCAGCGGGAGGATCACCCGGCCGTACTCGGAGCGCTTGTAGTCGCCGCGCAGCAGGTCGGCCACGTCCCAGATGAAGGTCGCGAGTTCTTGGTGCTTGGTGCTCACCAGGTTCCTTTCGATTGCCTTAAGCCAAGGAGTATGGCCGCTGGTCTCCAACGTTGCAGTCCCCCACCCGGTGCAGATCAGGGGCCTGTTCCGTCAGTAGGCGCGGGGGTCAGGGCCCCTTACTTCGCCGGTCGCTTCCGACTCGAGCGCTGATCAGGGTAGAGCGAGCCACGGGCCAGGCCATCGGCGGTGAGCCGGACTAGGTCAGCGCCCAGCGACGCGGCCTGTCGGATAGCCGACTCGAAGGCGTCGAGGCGCCGGAACGCCTCCCCGTGCGCCCGTTGTTCGTCCAACGGCAGCCGCCGCACCTGCGCCCGCCGGATGTCGAAGCGCAGCGTCCCGGACAGGCTCGACGCTTGCTTCTCGTTGGCCGAAGTGCGGAGCTGGCCGGCGAGAAACCACGGATCGAGCGCGGCCGGGTTGGGGCGCAGCAGGTAGAGGTTGCGGCCCAGCAGTGCCCCGTCGGCGGTGACCACCCGAGCCGTGAGCGTCCGGGCGATCATCGGCACCACCACGTCGCCGATGGCAAGCGGGATCTCCTGACCGAGTCGCTCGTCTGCCTGCCCGGAGGCGTCGACACCGGCCAAGACATCCGGCACGGTGAGCACCGGCGGCCCGCCGGTTGATCCGCCGCCGTCTGGTGATGAGCCGGCTCGGATCGGGCCGATCAGTTGCAACGCGCCGCCGCGCGCCAGCTCGGCGACCGTGACGACGAGCGGCGTCACCCCGTCTGATGCGGGCGCGACCTGCGGCATCAGCGCCGGTAGGTCACCGACGATGGCGGCCAGCCGCTCTCGGGTGCGTACCAGATGCTCGCCGGTCTGCTCGACCCCGGCGGCAGGCTGCCGGCGCGCGGGGGTGAGGTCGACCTCCTCGTCAAGCAGTTCGATGATCGGCACAGCGCGGACGAAGCCGGCCTCTTCCAGGTCGGCGTCCGGCGCGGCGGTGAAGGCCCGCCAGGCAGCGAGGATCCGCGCGGACAGGTCGGCGATCTCACCCTCGGCGGCGTCGACCAGCAGCGCCCGCGCCGGTGCGGGCGCGTCCGCGAGCGGCCGCCGCAGCACCCACAGATGCAGCGGTACGCCGTGCGGCGCGGCCACCCCGCTGGGCAGCGCGATGACGGCGCGCAGCGCGCCACTTCTCAGCAGCTGGGCGCGGATCCGTCGGCCCGCGCGTCGGCCGGCGGCCGCGGGTGGCATCAGCAGGACGGCGTGTCCACCGGGCCGTAGGTGGGCCAGGGTGTGCTGCACCCAGGCCAGCTCCGGTTCGGTACGCGGCGGGATGCCGTACTCCCAGCGGGGGTCGTAGCCGAGTTCCTCGTGCCCCCAGGTGGTGATGCCGAACGGCGGGTGACACACCACCGCGTCGACGGTGCGGCCCGCGAAGGCGTCGGCGCGCAGCGAGTCGCCGGGGCACACCTCGCCGGGTACCTCGCGCAGGGCGAGCCAGAGTCCGGCCAGCTTGGCAAGGTCCTCGTCGAGCTCCTGCCCATAGGCCGAGGTGCAGCCGGCGCGGACGGCGGCCCGCAGCGTGGCGCCGGAGCCGGTGGCCGGGTCGAGCACGGAGCCGCCACCGACGCCGGCGAGCCCGGCCATCAGGTCGGCCAGCTCGTCGGGGGTGGCAAATGGGCGGCCGGGGCCGGGTGTGGAGAAGCGTTGCCAGAGCTCGTCGAAGGCGGCCTGCGGTCCGAGTTCCTCGGCGAGCGCCTCGATCTCGGGTCGCAGGTCGGCGACGGGTGTGTCGAGGCGGCGTGGTCGTTCGCCGCGCTGCCGGGCGAGTAACAGGGCGCCGACGGCGGCGAGTGCGGTCGCCGGACTCGCCGAGACTGCGGCGAGGTGGCGCCAGAGCCGGTCGGCCCGGGACAGCTCGGGGAGCTTGCCCTGCTTGCGCAGCCACTGCTCAACCTCGGCGAGATCGAACTCCGGGCTGGCACTGGTGCCGCCCACCGGCGTCGGGAAGTCGGGATGGCGTTTCCGCCAGTTGCTGACGGCGGCGCGACCTACCCCGGCGAGCCGGGCGATCTCCGCTGCCGTGATGGTCGGGTTCACCTGCACCTCCGAAGTGTGTCACACCCGTCAAGCATCATGTGTGTTGACAGAGTTCACAGACGGTGCTCTCATTGACGCCGCAACGTTCACACCAGGAGGACAACGATGCGCAAGACCACCACTCTCGCTCTGATCGCCACCGCCGTCGTCGCGCTGGGCTGCGGCTCCGGGGCCACCGACACCGCGAGCAGCTCGGGCAGCGGCGAGGGTGCCGCCAAGGGTGAGGAGAAGGCCGCGAAGACCGCCAAGATCGGCCAGCCGGCTCGGGACGGGAAGTTCGAGTTCACGGTGAAGTCGTCGAAGTGCGGCGTCGCCAAGGTCGGCACCGACCTGCTCGGCGAGAAGGCGCAGGGCCAGTTCTGCCTGATCACGATCAACGTGAAGAACATCGGCAAGGAGGCGCAGATGTTCGACGGAAGCAGCCAGAAGGCGTACGCGGCTGACGGCACCGAGTACTCCTCTGACACCGGCGCCGCGATCTACGCCAACAAGAACGCTGAGACGTTCCTCAACGACATCAACCCCGGCAACCAGGTCACCGGCGTGGTGGTCTTCGACATTCCGAAGAAGGCCAAGCTCGCCAAGCTCGAGCTGCACGACTCGCCGTTCTCCGGCGGCGTCGAGGTCGCGCTCAGCTGACCAGCTGCGCCGAGGGCGGGCCCCGCGAAGCCCGCCCCGGCGCACCCTCCCCGCACAACCGCCATCCCGGCTCTCGACGCGAGGAGACCGACATGCGCCGTGCGAACCCGCCGACCACGACCAGACCGGCCAACCACCGGGTCGTTCGCAAGGACGTAACCCGACCTCGCCACGATCCGCCGACGCTCTTCGACCTCGACCTGCCCGAGCGGCCGGAGGGCACGTATCTGACCTCGGTCTACCAGCTCGAGCGAGTACCGGCGACGACCGAGGGTCTGCACGACGCCGTCGACCAGCGGTACCTGCGCAAGCACGACTTCACGGTCGAGGAGCGCCTGGTGGCCGGCGCACCGGCTCTCCTGGTGCACGGAACCGTGCCGCGTCAGCGGGCGGACTGGTGCGATGTGCTGGCTTCGTTGACCGGGGAGATGATCGACCTCGGCTTCAGCAGTGGCGGCGCGGCGCTGCTCGTGGCCGTCGACGACCACGTCTATGCGCTGGCCTACGGCACCGTCGGTCGCCACATGGTCGACCTGGACCTGGCCAACACCGGGTTCGGGATCGGCTTTGCGGTCCGTTCGCTTGCTCCCGACGAGATCAAGCAGGTGCGCCGCCGGGTATTCGGCACCACCGGCCGTGTGGACCGCAACATGGTGCCGGGCGGTCAGCACATTCGGATGTACGGGATCGACAAGTGGGGCGAGATCGTCGGCCAGGTATGCGGGCGGACGTTCAACCCGAACCTGACTGTCTGCCGGTCCACCCGCAAGGCCACCCCGGTTGAGGGTAGCGATGCCCTGCGTATCCACCTCGGCGTGGAGCCCGAGAACCTGCTCGCCGATCTACGAGAGATCAATCGGGTCTGCAAGCAGGAGGCCCCCTTCGAGGACCTGGAGTTCATCACCCAGATCCGTCCTATCCCGTCCCGCGACCCGCGGTTGTCCGAGGTGGAGGGGCGGCTTGACGCGCTGCTCGCGTCACCGGACCCGGACGAGGTCGGTCTGGCCGTACCGGGCCGGGTGCTCGGCGAGATCGAGCGGATCCGGTCGTACAAGCTTCGGGTGCCGAAGTCGGGGCTCAGCACGGCGCGTCTGTCGGAGCTCACCCTCGCCGACATCCTCACCCAGACTGGCGGTGTGCCGGAGGGCGAGCGTTGGGCCTCCCTCTGCAACGGACGGATCACCCTCTGCGCCGACACCAGGGGCGAGGAAGAGATCGGCTCGACCGCCGCGTCGCGATGGATCACCGCCCAGCTCCCACACGGCACGAGTCAACTGCTGCTGCATGAGGGCGGCTGGTATGAGATCGGCGACCGGCACCGGGAGTTCCTCCGCGCCGAGATCGAGCAGATCCTCGCGGTGCCGGCCAGCATCGCGCTCCCGGCATGGACCGCCGACCTGACTGACGAGGCGGAGTACAACATCCACGCCGCCGCTGTCTGTGGTCTGACGCTGCTGGACCGGCGCCTGCTGCGGACGAGCCAGCACCACCGCGGTATCGAGGCGTGCGACCTGCTCGGGCCCAACGACGAGCTGATCCACGTCAAGAGGGCCAAGGGAAGTTCAGCACTGAGCCACCTCTTCGCCCAAGGCGAGGTATCGGTCGACGCGCTGCGCTACGAGGCGGACGCCCGGAAAGCCCTGGTCGAAATGGTCCGCCAGCAGCCGACGGCGCGGCTCATCGACGCGGACTTCCGTCCCCGCAAGGTCATCTACGCGATCGCCCTCGGCTCCGGCAAGCCGCTCACCGTCCACTCGCTCTTCACCTTCGCCCAAGTGGCGCTCTACCGGGCGATGAAGTCCCTGCGCAACGAGGGCGTCGAGGTCGAGGTCGTCGGCATTCCCTCCGCCTGATCCGTCCACGACATCAGCTCCACACCGCTCCGCCGGCACAGCTACAACCCACCACCGCCTTGACGAGGAGATGACTATGACCGAACCCCAGGCCCAGCCGGACCCGCAGCCCGATCCCCAGGCCCAGCCCGAGACGACGCACACCGCCACTCCGCAGGACACCGTTCAGAGGAAGCCCCGTGTCCGGTGGACCATCCCCGGCGCCATCGTGCTGGTCCTGCTGCTCTGCTTCGGCGGTTGCGGCGCGCTGCCGGCCACGACCAGCGGTGAGGAGCCGTCCGACGGTAAGGCCGCTGCTTCCGCCGCGCCGCAGGCGCACTCCACCACGTCCGCCCCGACCACCGCCGCGGCGCCGACCACCGCGCCCGCTACGACCTCGCCGCCCGTTCTCGCCTACGAGACCCCGACGAAGAGCGACTTCAAGCTCAAGGTCAAGGTCCTCAAGAAGCAGTGCTTCGGCAGCGCCGGTTGCAACATCACCTACCGGATCGGTGTGACCTACACCGGTGACGGCGACCTGGACCCGTCCAAGACGTACGAGGTGACGTACCAGGTCAAGGGCGCCGAGGACCCGATCATCAACACCTTCGAGGTGACCGGAGACTCCGCCTCCGTGCAGGAGGAGGAGATGGCCAGCACCAAGCGCTCCAGCGACAAGCTCACCGCCGTCGTCACCGACGTCTGCGAATTCTGAGCGGAGCAGCCATGCGTCCCGATGAGTTCCTCCGCGCCCTGGACCTGCTCCCCACTCCGCTGCACGAGCGCGCCCTCGCGCTGCGCGCCTACGCCCGGGCGACCCACTGCGCGGACTGCCAGCGGATCGGCGACGCCGTGCGCCTCGCCCTCACCGCCGCGCACTACGACGAGTTCGGCTCGGCGGCCCAGCTGCTCGACGCGGCGGAGCAGCAGGCCGCCGGGCACGGCTCGGCCTGCCGGGCGCAGCCGACCAACCAGCAGCTCGGTCGCGGCCGGGTCGGCCGCTGGGCGGGGACGACCGCGCCGCTGGTCGCCGCCACCGACGCAAGCTGGAAGGGCCGCGCCGGCGGCATCGGGTACGTGGTCAGCGACGGCCACTACGGCCTGCGCAGCCGGGGCACCGGCCGGCTGGACCCGACCGGATACTCGCGGGTCCTGATCAACGAGCTGCGCGCGGTCGACTTCCTGCTCTCCGCGTACGAGGAGGTGCCGTCGGGGCTGACCGTGCTGCTGGACAGCCTGGCTGCCCTGCGGTACCTGCACCGCTGGCAGGCGGGCGAGACCGAGGCTATGCCTGCCGGCTACAGCCTGCGGCCACGCAGGTGGTCCGCCCAGCCCACGCTGGTGCGCCTCGCCGAGCTGGTGAGTCGCCAGCCGGACCTGTCCTTTGCCCACGTCAAGGGACACTCCGGCCACGCCCTCAACGAGGCCGCCGACAGCCTGTCGCACATGGCGCGGCGGCGGATTGGCGAGTCCTTCGACGTACGCCCCCGGGCCCATGCCCTGGTCGACGCGTTCCTGCGCGACTGGCACTCCACCGTGCCCCACTGACCGCCCCTGCAGACTTCGCACCTTGGAGATCATCATGGTTCCCACTGAGCAGATCAGGGCCGTCTGGTCCACGGCCGCGTCGTTCCGGTCCTGGACGGGTCCCCGACTGGACACTCGACGGCGTGCCAGCCTCCTGCTGGTCACCGCCGCGCTCACGACCGGAATGCTGACCGGATGCGGCAAGGACCAGCAAACCACCGAGAGCTTGCCGACACTGTCGGCCAGCCCGTCGGCGAGCCCGTCCCTCACGATGGGCCCGACGCCTCCGGCCGACCGGGACGGCGACGGCCTGCCTGACCTCACCGACCCCTACCCCGACGACCCGAAGAACGTCCCTCAGCAGGCACCGATCACCGTCGAATGTGAGGACGAGCAGGGCTTTTCCTCGCTGCTCACCATCACACCCGGCACGGACGGGCTGCCCGACTTCACGACGGTGTGGCTCACGAAGGCGACCTCGTGCGAGGTCGAAGGCGCAATCACCGTCGTCACCGACACTGAGAAGGCCGCCTACAAGACGTCGGGCTATGCCGACCAGGACATCTCGACGCTCTACGAGATCTGCGCCGAGGTCGACCCGGATGACGTCTACGCCGAGCCCGGCTTCACCGCCAGCCGCGAGCAGGTCCCGGAGATCAATGCGTCCCTGATGCTCTGCCCGAAGCATCCGTACGCGAAGAAATGGCGTGAGGCGGTCAAGCGTGGCCAGCGCGACATCGACCTGGAGGCGCAGGGGCGGCTCTTCGGGCCCGGCACGTTCCGCGTAGGCAAGGAAATCAAACCCGGCACGTACGTGACCACCGACGTCGAGGGCTGCTACTGGGAGCGGCAGAACAAGTCCGGGGACATCATCGACAACTACTTCACCAACAGTGCCCGCCGGGTGCAGGTGACCATCCGCTCCTCCGACTACGCGTTCAGCTCCGAACGCTGCGGCGAATGGCGCCCCGCCCGCTGATCTCGCCAAACACGCCCGCCAGAACGGTTCGACAGCCGACTGACCAGCACTGATCCGTTCACGACATCAGCTACACGTACCGAAACCTCTTCCGCCGCTCCCCCGGGCGGGTCGGCGCGTTCGCCGGCCCGCGGACACCTCGCGCCTGGAGACGACCATGCAGCTTCCCCGCCAGCACTCCCCCGCACCGGCGACCGTCGGCAGGTCCCGTACCGAGCCCCTGGTCGAGCTGATCTTCGAACGGCTCGCCGACGACGACGTGCCCGATCACACCGCCGAGGTGGTCCTCGCCGCGCTCAGCGGCGACGCCGACCTGGCCGCCGCTCTGCGGGGCGAGAAGACCAGCATCGGCCCGGGTCCTTCGGTCGACGATGGCCCGAAGGAGCAGATCTGGCTCTCCTCGGTCACCGTCGCCGGGTTCCGCGGCGTCGGCCCGGAACGCACGGTCGAGATCGGTCCCGGTCCGGGCCTCACGCTGGTGGTCGGTCGCAAAGGTTCCGGTAAGTCGAGCTTCGCCGAGGCGGTGGAGCTGGCGTTGACCGGCGACAGCGCGCGGTGGGCGGACCGCAACAGCGTCTGGCGTACGGGGTGGCGCAACCTGCACTCCCCCGACCCGTGCTGGATCGTGGCGAAGCTGCGAGTCGACGGTGTGGCGACGCCGGTGACGGTGACCCGGTCGTGGCCGCTCGGCGCGGCGCTGGCCGACGCGGAGGTCACCGTCACCAGCGACCAGGGTCGGCACGCCGACCTCGCCGAGCTGGGCCTGGCCCGCCCGCTGGAGCTGTACCGGCCGTTCCTCACCGCCGCCGAGCTGGGCCGGCTGACCGCCGGCACGCAGAGCCAGCTCTTCGACGCGATCTCCGCGATCCTCGGCCTGGAGGCGATCACCGAGGCCGACCAGCGGCTGATGGCCGCCGCCCGGCCCGTCGAAGCAGCCATCAAGGAGGTACGCGCGCAGCGCGTCGCCCTCCTCGGCGGCCTGGCCGACATCGCCGACGACCGGGCCCGGCGGGCCAGGGTGCTGCTCGCCGGTCGAGGCGCGGTCGATCTCGCGGCGTTGACCGCGATCTGCGACGAGCCGGAGGAGGTCACCGCCGACGGGCCGCTGCTGTTGTGCCGGCGGCTGGTCGAGCTGACCCTGCCGGCGCCGGAGGAGGTGACCCGGCTGGCCGCCCAGCTGACGGAGGCCACCGCCGAGGCCCAGCGGCACGACGGCGGGCGGTCCCGGGCGGCGCTGCGCAGCGCCGAGCTGCTCCGCCTCGCCATCGAGCACCACGAGGACGCCGGCGACGGCCCGTGCCCGGTCTGCGCCGCCGGCACCCTCGACGCCCAATGGCAGACGGCCGCGTCCGCGTCGCTGGCACAGTTGCGGGACCGCAGTCTCGCCGCGCAGGCGGCGGCCGCCCGGCTGGATGCCCTGCTGCGGCAGGCGCGCCACCTGGTCGACGACGTCACGGTGCCCGACGGAGACCTGCCGGACACGCCACTCGACGCGCTGCGCGAGGCGGTGGCCGCGCTGCGGGACGTACCCGGTGAGCCGGCGGAGCTGGCGGCGCACCTCCCCGCGCGGTACCCGGCGGTGGTGACGGCGGCGCGGGCCGCACGTGCGTACGCCGAGGGGTTCCTGCGCCAGCGCGACACCGGGTGGCGGCGGGCGGCGGCCGAGCTGCGCGGCTGGGTCAACGCCGCGGGCCGGCTGCCGGAGCGGGAGGCGACCCTCGCGCGGTTGAAGGCGGCGCGGGCCTGGTTGAAGGACACCGCGGCGCAGCTGCGCAACGAGCGGGTGGCGCCGTTCGCCGAGCACTCGCAGCGGATCTGGGCGCAGCTGCGGCAGGAGAGCAACGTCGAGTTGGGTGCGATGACCCTCGCGGGCACGAACACCCGGCGGCGGGTGGTGTTCCCGGTGAGCGTGGACGGCGCCGACAACGGCACCGCGCTCGGGGTGATGAGCCAGGGCGAGATGCACGCCCTCGGGTTGGCGACGTTCCTGCCGCGCGGCTGCGCGCCGGAGAGCCCGTTCCGGTTCATCGTCGTTGACGACCCGGTGCAGAGCATGGACCCGGCCAAGGTGGACGGTCTGGCGCGGGTGCTCGCGGAGCTGGCCGAGCAGCGGCAGGTGGTGGTCTTCACCCACGACACCCGACTGCCGGACGCGGTCACCCGGCTCGGTCTCGGTGGCGCCCGGATCATCGAGGTGACCCGAGCGGAGCGGTCGGTGGTGACGCTGCGGCCCGGCTCCGATCCGGTGACCCGGTACCTGGACGACGCGTACGCGCTGGCCCGCAACGAGGAGATCGCGGCCGAGGTACGCGGACCGGTGGTCGCGGAGCTGTGCCGCTCGGCGATCGAGGCGGCCTGCCACCGGGTGATCTGGCGGACCCGGGTCGGGCGGGGCGTGCCGCACGCCGACATCGAGAAGGCGATCGAGGCGGCCTCCCGGCGGCTCACCACTATCGTCGCGCTGGCGGCCTTCGACGACGCCGACCGGGGCGGTGACGTGCTCGGCTGGCTCAGCCGCCGGCACGGGCGGCGGGCGGTGAACGCGTACCAGGCGTGCCGGGAAGGCGTGCACGGGGCGTACCTGGCGGACCTGCCCGGACTGGTCGCGGACGCCCGCCTGCTCACGGCGGCGCTGTCGTGACCGCGCCGACCCCGCAGCGCTGCCTGGCGGCGGCCGACCAGCTGCTGCGCGGCGCCGGTGCGCTCGGCGCCGCCGCGGTGACCGCCGGCTGGTGGCCGCGAGCCTGCGCCTGCCTGATCCGGCTCGCCCTCGAAGGCGGCATCGACGGCTACTGGCGGCGGGTCAAGCCGACCGTGGCCGCCTGCCGGCAGGGTCGCGCCAAGCAGTTGATGCTGCGCGGCCGGCTCGGCCCGGGCGCGGAGACCGCCCGGCGGGTCGCTTTCGCCTGGGCCACCCTCTCCACCGCGGCGCACCACCACTGCTACGAGCTGGCGCCCACCGCTGCGGAGCTGCGTCGCCTGCACACCGAGGTGAGCGCTCTGCTCACCCGCCTCGACGGAAGAACGGAACCCGGACGATGACCTACCCCCAGCCTGGCCACGACCCGTACCAGCCGCAGCCGCCGGTCTCCGCTGTGCCGGGGCCGTACCCGCCGGTGTCCGCTGTGCCGGGACCGTACCCGCCGGTGTCGGGTGTGCCGGGACCGTACCCGCCGGTTTCCGTCGTGCCGTACCGGCCCGGCGGCTACCCGCCGGCGGCGCAGCGGGCGGCGGTGCAGCCGCCGCTCACCTCGGGCATGGCGACGGCGTCGATGGTGCTCGGGATCCTCGGCGTGCTCGGCGGCTGGTGCCTGTTCGGCCTGCCGTGCATCCTCGCCGTCGTCCTCGGCCACCTCGCCCTGCGGGAAACCCGGGACGGCACCCGGTCCGGCCACGGCATGGCGGTCGCCGGTCTGGTCATGGGCTACGTCTTCGTCGGCCCGATGATCGCCTTCACGTTCCTGATGTTCTTCGGCAGCGCCATGGGCGCGGTTACTCCGACGGCGACCCCCTGACGTCGACAGCGTCATCCAGCCACCGAGGTGCCACCGGGCACCGGAAAGGGGTGTGTCGTGTCCCCGCCGAATCGCGATCGCACCGGCACCGATCGATCCGTCGAGCTGTCTCGTCAGAGCACGGGCTGCATCATCACCGCACGCTGGCGTGCCGGAGCCGAGCCGGTCGGCATTGCCGGACCCGACGAGATCGTCGTCCGCGTTGCCGACGACGCCGCGCCCGACGTCCGGGAGCGCGGCCTTACCTCCGAGGCTCTGCATCGGATGGAATGGCAGGTCGACGACATGGTCGCCGAGTTCCACCAACTGCCGAGCGCCGGGGCGTACCAGGTGATGGTGCGGCGGTACATCGAAGGACGGCTCGCTGAGCTGGCCCGAGGTGCCGCCGGTGTCGGCTTCGAGTCGGCGTTGCTCGCCGTCTTCGAGGACCTGGCTGGCCGCGGGCACGCCGACCCGTTGTCAGCGCTTGCCACGGCCACCGGCCGGTCACCGGAGGCGCTCGACCACCTGCTCGACGTGGCCCGCCAGCGCAGGAGCCGCCGTCGACCCTCGTGAGCGCCACGCCCAAACCCGAAGGCGCCCCGGCGGTCGGGGCCTCGAGCAGCGTGCCGGCTGGCCGCACGTCGCAGCGACCCGGTCGGCCCGTAGGCGTCCCGCCGGGGCCTGATCGGCTCGAGCGCGCTCGGCGGTGTGCCGAACCGCCGACACATCGCCGGTTTCGCCGGCTCCGTTAGGCGGACCGTGCATGGGGGCCGGGCGCGTGCTGGTTGGGGAACTCGTTGTCGTGGTGGGTGTCGGTGTCGGGCAGGTCGATGAGGCGGTGGCGGCCGGTGTCGTGGCCGATCGGGTGCCATATCTGCTCGGCGGGGCTGGTGCCGGTGGTGGCGCGGAGTTCGGCGGTGGTGGTGGCGATGACCGCCTGCAGATC
Source organism: Micromonospora echinaurantiaca (assembly GCF_900090235.1). Lineage (NCBI taxonomy): Bacteria > Bacillati > Actinomycetota > Actinomycetes > Micromonosporales > Micromonosporaceae > Micromonospora > Micromonospora echinaurantiaca. The sequence continues at coordinate 3,119,428 of NZ_LT607750.1, forward strand.
AACGGTGGCGAGGCGGTGGTGCAGGTCCGCCGCCCGCCAGTCGACTCGTGGTCCTTGCGGCGGCGGGAAGGTCGCTGCCGTGGAAGCTGAGTTGGCGAGCGCGCTCCGTGAGCGGCTGCGGTCAGCGCGGGGTCGATTGGTCGTGCCGGGCCAGGACGGCGTAGCAGGCAGCGAAGACGATCGCGGTCGTCAAACCGGCACCGCCGGCCTGGGTGACGGCCAGGAACACCATTCGCTGCGGTGCTACCTCCTCGGTGGCGGCCAGGGCGGCGCCGCTGGTGGCGGCGAGCCCGATGGCCGTCCAGGCCGCCACTACGAGCACCCGCTCGGCCAGTGGCCGCTGCGCGGTCGCGGGCGTGGGCGACTGCGTTTGCCACCATCGAACCAGCCAGACCACGACGGCGGCGGCGCCGACGATGGTGCTCACGCGCTGCGCCCAGCGATAGCCGGCCGTGCCGAGGTGCGGCTCGGCCAGCCAGCCGATGTGCGTGGCGCCCCACATCCCGTCGTGCGTGAACGAGTCCCACAGCACGTGTGTCGCCGCGCCGACGGCCAGCGAGACGACCAGCATCGCCGCACGGCCAGCCGGCCAATGACGCTGACGCGCGGGCGGGGGTAGGCGCTCGCGTAGCCGGGCCGGCGAGATGGCGGTCAGGAAGCGGGCCAGCAGCCCGTGCCACAGGGCCAACGCCACCAGACCCAGCACCACGTCGACGCCGAGGACGCCGGCGAGCGAGTGGGTCAGCGTCGCCTCCACCGGCAGCGGCAGGTAGTAGGGAAGGTCGGGAACCATGCTCCCGATCACCAGGGCCGACGGCACCAGCCACGCTGACCGTGTCAGCGGCAGCACGGCCGCGACGTGACTACCCGTGAACGGCACCTCCGCCTCGCCTCCCTCGCCCGGCTGGATCCTACGGACAGCCAGGCGCGGCTCGCTGGCCTCGGCCGCGGGAGATTCAGGAAACCACCGACGCGAGTCGAAGCTCGGAGCAGGGCCACTCACGAGCGTCCGCTCTGCGGCAGATGAGCGCGACCAATGTCGTTTCTGGGAGGCCCCAGTCCCAAGCGTTCGCCTGCCGGTCGGCGTCTCGGGCACACCTACGCCCGCCCTACTCGCGTCGATGACTCGGTTCGCCTAATGTCCCTCGCTATGCGCCGAACGACGATCTTCGCGGGTATCGCCGGGTGGTGGCCGTGGTGGGTTTGGGCGGCGGTAGTCGCGGCAGTCCTGGCCGTCGTGTCATGCGTATCGGTGCCGCTGCTCGTGTTACGTCCCGGGTCTCAGCTTTCAACGGCGGAGGCCCCGTACCCGGCGCCAGCAGCAGCCAGTATCGGGGTTGTCGCCCAGCTTCGCGCGACCCCGCTGATTCTGGACCGTCGTTTGCGAGTGTTCGCGACCAAGAACGACGTGTGGGCCGAGCCGGTCGCCGCGCCCGACGGCACGGATTCCTACTGGTCCTACCACCGGTGGCCGGCGGAGGTCGTCGGCGTCGTCACGTTCGGTGCCGCCGACACCGCACTGTCCGTAGTCGTGGTGAAGTGGTCTGACGGGCAACTCGTAGCGCTGCATGCCGAGCGTGGAGATATCGCCTGGACGACCCAGGTCCAGACCAAAGACAGTGATGAGTACTGGGGGCGGCGCACCGGCACCCACACGGTCTACGGCGACGAAACACTCTTCAGCCTCTACAGCGCCCGGTCCGGTTCGTCCCCGGTAGTAATCAGCTCCGGTGACACCAAGGTCGACGCGTTCGATCCGATCAGCGGCCGTCAGTTGTGGAGCGTGGAACTGCCACCCTGCCATGGCGTCGACTGGACCGGTGAGCAGGTTTTCGCCACGATTCTGTGCTCCGACAGGTTGCACACGATGCATTTCTACGAAGCCGGCACCGGTCGCCCCATCGGTGCCTGGGTACCACCGGGCGTTTCCTCCTCGTCAGCTCCAGCGGAACGTTCCTGGATTCGCTGGCTGACTGCGTGCCGCACCGAGTCCTCCGAATGCCAGGGCTTCCAGGTGGGCCCGGACGAGACATGGCGTATCCAGGCCGATGGCTCCGTTACCAAGGAGCCTGTAGCGTCGTCCGACATCGATGACGTCATCGCCGGTGATGTCGTTGTCCGCCGGACAGGCGGGCAGGTCAGCGGCTTACGACGGGATACCGGTGACGAGATATGGCAGATCGCCCTCGAAAGCCGCGGCAGCGCGATAGCCACCAGCGCCGATGCGGTTTACCTCTTGACGTCGGCAAACGAGCTCGCCTGTCTCGACGCGAGGACAGGCACGGTGCGAGCGACCGTTCCACTGCCTGGTGGAACCACTTGGAAGGCCTTCTCCATGTACGCAACCGACGGCTTCGTCGTCATCGAGCGGCTCAAACCCGGTGCGGGCGAGCGCCAGGGCGACAGCGCCTACTACTACGGATCACGACCGGTCGTGCTGGTCACCTGCTGACATCCATGCCCGCTCCGAGGACACGGCAGGATCATCGCGTGTCAACGGCCACGTCGTCGAGGAGCCGAACGCCAAACCCCTCGGCATGATCGCCAGCCTTCTCGCGGCTAAGAACGCACTCACATCGGCATGACAGGGTGTTCGTCGGCGGCTCCTGCCCTAGATCACTGGGGGCTGTCAATGATCGCTGTGGGCAGCGCTTGTCGGTGGGCGAGCTAAGCCTCCAGCGGCTTCCAGCGCTTGATGACGGCTGGGTCAGCATGCGGCGCGGGCCATACCTGCAGTCGAAGTCGCTCCATTGTCGCCGGATCGTCATCAGAATCGATGCCGAGACGTTCTGCTTCGGCCAGGTTGCTTCTCGCGGCTCGTACGCGAACCGGTCCCGCCGCTATCCCGAACCGTGTAGCTTCTGGCTCGTAGTCGGTGCTGCCCATGACGACGAGTCGGCCCGAGGGAACTTGCAGGCTTGCCTCCACGACGTGGTCGAACTTCGCGCTGTCCTCTTCTGGCGCTGCCTCCAACACCTCGACGGTCAGGGCCACGTTGACGTTGACGGTGGTACCAACCGCCATGGCGTCCGTGTCGACGGCAAGGTGGTCGAGCACAGCCTCTTCGGTCCAGGCGTCCCCAAAATCGGTTACGGACCCGTCATCGAACAGGTGGATCTGGTAGTAGTCCGCGAAGAGCTCCAGTTCCGTCGAGATCAAGGCACCCTCCCGGTCTTCCTGCCCTGCGAAGTCTCGCCGCAGGCCAAGGCCGACTGTCAAGCATCTGGTGGAACGGATCCGGTCACGCAGGTCCTGAGACCCGACACGTCGGCAGCCGGCCGGATCGAACATGCGTTCGACTAGGCTCCTGCTGGTGGAGGTGCATGGTCGCTGGTGGAACGCGGCCTCGGGCAGCATTGCCCGGCGGGACATCTGGTTGGTCTCCGACGGCCAGCGCTGGCGGGTGCGTGGCCGTCTCGGAGGCGACGGAGGGCGTGAGGTCTTGTACGACTTCCCCGACGAAGGATCGGCCCGAGAGATGGTCGACCGGATGATGAGGACCTCGGCTGGTACATGGCGTGATCTAACCGAGGCGGTACGGCGGGAGTCGTACCGCAGACGCATTGAGTAGGTTGTGGTGCAGCATCGCGCCCCCCCCCATGCAGACGAGGTGCCATGACAGGCTCAGCCTTCGTGAGCGCGCTCGATCGTGTGTCCGGACAGAACCCGATGGTGACCTTGCTCCTTGCCCTAGCCGTCGTGTTCCTCGCCCAGGCCGGGGCAGTACACCTGGTCGCCTATCTCAGGTGGAGAAGAAGCCCGCGGGACGTATACGAGGGCAGGCCCGAGGCCTTTTCGGAGGGCTTCTATCGAGAGCCGCTCCGCTCGTCTGACCGATACCTCGCCGTCGTCGTCTATTTCGGCCTGGCAGCCCTCGCGCTCGGAGGGTTCATAACCCGGCTGTTGAATATCTGGTGAACCCGAAGTGGCGCGTTAGGCCAAGTACTCACGGTCGTTCGCCACTCGGGGCTACCCCCAGGGGCCGGATCCTCGGCTTCCCGCTTGTCCTTGCCGCCGCGTACGGGCTGGCTAACCGGTATCGGCAGAGCTCCCGAGTCCGGCCCCGCCGCCCTCACATCAGCGTGGTGGAGTTGTTGAGCCGGTACTCCACCCAGGCCACCGAGATCTCCACGCCACCCGGCAGCGCGTGCCGGCTCAGTTCCGCGCGCCAGGCGTCCTCCAGGCTGGTGGAGATCCGGGCGCCGATGACGTTGGGTCGGGTGTCCGGGGACTGGTGCAGGATGTGGCGGGGCAGTGAGATCTTGCCCCGGCCCCGCAGCATCGACTCGCCGACGTCGCGGCACACGAGGTAGTCGAGGTTCGGGTGGTGTCGGGCGTCCTCCACGCCGCTTCCCGCTGGGGCGAGACCGATGGCCTTGAGGGCGTCCATGAAGGCGATCAGGGGTGTCGCGAGACCGTCGTCGGTGCCGACGGCGCGCCAGGAGAACCACAGCGGGATGCGGTCGCTGCCCTCGCCGGGCCGCACGAGCATGGTCGGCCCGGTGAGGGACTGGTAGTCGCCGGCCCGTTCGGTCAGGCGGGCGAGCTTCTCGACGCCGGGCCGGCCGTTGCCGTTGCCGGTGACCAGCGGCAGGATCTCGGGGAGCAGCTCCTGCGGCGAGCTGGTGCGGCCTTGCGTGGTGTCCACGTGCGCCGAGCGGATGCGCCGGAGTAGTTCGACCTCGAACTCGTCGATCCCGCCGGCGGGGAGCCGGTTGACCGCGAGTTGCAGGTGGATGAAGGCGAGGTCGTCTAGCGAGATGATTGAGCAGGCCAGCACGCCGAGTTCGGGGAACTCGCGCAGGTAGGCCATGATCGCGCTGGTCGAGCCGACGCGGGCGGGGCCGACGAAGGTGACCGGTAGGCAGTACCGCGGCTGCAGGTCGGCGCAGCCGGTCCAGTCCGCGTACTGCTCGACCTTCGACCTGTCGTACGGGCGGACCAGGTACCAGTTGCCCTGCCGGTGGCCGGCGCGGGTGTCGGCGAGCCAGAACCCGTACCCGCGGGTGCCGGCGAAGTCGGCGAGCGTCTCGGCCAGCGCCAGTCGCCGTTGCGCGTCGGCGCCACGTAGGGCGATGGAGAAGCGTACGGCGACCACGGACGGCACCGGCCACTCCCGCGCCTCGGCGCGGGCGGGCATCTGCACCGGCGCGTGCAGGGACAGCAGCGGCGCCTTGTGCTCGGCGGCGATCCTCGATATGACGGCCGTCAGCTCGGCGATCGCCCGGCTCTGGAAGCTCGACCAGCGCGTGGTCCGCTCCTCGACCAGGATCAGTCCCTCGAACTTCTGCCCGGTCTCATAGATGAAGGCCGGGTTGGGCCACGCCGTGCCCTGGAAGACCCAGGCGTCCGGGGAGACGTGGTCCACCCGCAGCGCCACCGGGAGGTCGCTGCCCTGCCGGCGGCGTTGCATGTCGCGCGGGAGCGCGCCGGCGTACGTGCCGATCACCAGGCCGACGCCGTTCGCCGCCGACGAGAGGGTTTCCCGCGGCCGCTCGGCGACAGGCGGAGCGGCGTCCGGGGTGCCGCCGTTGCGGCCGCGCCCGGCGCCGGGCGTCGGCGAGTGTTCGGCCACGGCCCGGCGGTCGAAGAGCTCACGCAGGTATCCGGCCCGGTCCCGGACGTGGTGCACCTCGAAGTTCACCTGCATCAGGGACTGCCGGGCCATCAGGAACCCGGCTCGGGCGAGGTCGGCGAGGGCGGCCGGGGAGGCGTCTTCTTCGTCACTCATGGTCCCATCCCGTCGATCGGAAGACGGCGTCCACCGGGGCGTCCGAGCCGGACGCCGGTAGCAGCCATCGCGGAGCGGAGAGTCGAGCGGGTGCGATGTCGCGTTGCCGGGCCAGCCGCCGGTGCAGCAGGCCTGCCGTCAGCAGCGGCAGTGCCGTCGCCAGGCCGAGGGTCACCCCCAGTGGGGTGCCGTCGAGGCCGGTGGCGATGGCGGCGGAGGCGGCCACCGCCGAACCGATGGACAGGTGCGCGAGCCGGCGGGACAGCCGCCGCAGGTGGCCGAGGATCGTGTGGCGCATCGGCAGGTCCAACCGGGTGTAGAGGAACCCGGGCACCAGCAGCAGCACGGCGACCACCGCGTCCGCGTTCGTCGACCCTTGGGCCGAGCCGCCGTACGGCCAGGGGTTGCTCGCGAGGAGCGCACTGACCAGGTAGATCGTGGCGGCAACTGCGACGGCGAAGGAGATGACGCTGCCGGGGCGCGCTCCGGTGGCGTCGCGCAGGGTCAGCGTGCACGTCACGCAGGTGTGCTCGCCGCGGACCGACCGGGGTGAGCTGCGCCGCCAGTAGGCGTGCGCGCGGGTGCTCGCCGGGTCGTTCTCGATGGAGAAGTCGGAGCCGAGCTGCTGCGCGCCGATCTCCTCGGCCGCCTCTTCGAGGCTCGCCGGGGTCAGGGCGGGATCGCTGAGCAGCGGCGCCTCGATCCGGTCCTGCTCGTTGACCAGCCGCTCCGCCGACAGGTAGCGGGTGACCAGCCGACCGCTGCGGCGCAGCGCGCCTGTCGGCAGCTCCAGTCCGGCCTGGTTGGCATCCCACTGCCGGGTCCGGAGCAGTTCGGACAGCCGACCGAGCGCCCCCTGCAGTTCGAGTTCCAGCAGCCGGGTCTCGGTCTGCCGCACCGGCTTGTGCTTGCGCAGCCGACCGGCGAGCGTCCGCAGGTCGGTGGCCAGTTCCTTCGCCCGTACCTCGTCGACGTCGGTCACCAGCGACATCGCTTCGATGTGCACACCGGGCTCGGTCTCGGCGACCACGTGGTAGGACCGCAGGCTCGCCGGTACCCGCGCCAGGTACTGCAGCCGGTACCGCCCGGTGGAGCGGGACCAGATCCGGCGCGGCCGGAACCGGCGGGGCCCGGTCGCCGGTTCCGGCCGGTCCGGGTGCACCGGCGCGTCGTAGCTCAACAGGTGGTCGTCCTTCGTCGCGTCCAGGGCGGTCACCAGCAGGTAGTTGTTGAGGGCCACGTCGAGCAGATTGGCGTAGGAGTCCAGTTGCGGTTCGTAGTCCCGCAGCACGGACAGGACGAGGTCGCGGCAGTCCCGGTCCTCGGAGGGGACCGCGGTCGGGGCCGCCTGGCGTCGGTACTCGGGGTGGTCGAGATCACCCAGTGGCCTGCTGCGTTCGGTCAGCAGCGCGAGCAGGGCCGCCTGGAGCAGCCACCGAGCCTGTTCCTCGCGCAGCAGCCGGCTGAGGGTGGAGGGTTGCCGCGACTCCGGCCGGCTGGACAGGATCCCTTTCAGCAGTCGGTAGAGACCGGAGGCGAGCAGCCGGGAGGTCTCGTACTGGGTCAGGCGCGGGAGTTTGCTACCGGCCGCGTCGACCACGTCGATCGGCGCGATGCTCAACCGCGAGATGCGGGTCACCGGCACCCAGATGGTGGGGCTGGCCGGCTGCTCCTGCTCTGGTTTCCGCTCGCTGCGGCTGCTCAGCCGCTGGAAGAGCTGGCTGGCCTCGCGCTGGCTGGCGTCCAGCAGGCTCAACCGTACGTCCACCTCGGTGGTCCTGCTCGCCACCCCATGCTCCACGAAGGAGAGTCGTTCGGTGAGGCGGCGGATGTGGTTCTGCCGTAGCGCCATGTCGAGGAAGGCCAGGCCGACGGCGGCCCCCTCGCGCGACAGCGGGGGCGGCGCCCCGGGGATCGGCACCGTCCGGATCGCCTCCTCAAGCGAGCGCATTCGCGACAACCTCCGTGGCTCGGTGTGGGAGTGGTCGGTGGCGCTGCGGGGTTGCGGGATACGAGAGGTCGACCCGGCGGGGACCACCACCTGGAATGCCCTTTTAGGTCGAAATAGATCCATCCTTCCTCCCCTGCTGTTTGTTCGTGAGGTCGGCCTGCCGACAGCTATTCCGGTGCCGCGAGCGTGGGCGATTCGGATCGGTGAACATCAACTCGGATACGGGCGAGGCTGGCTGTTCGGTCAGTCAAAGGTATGTTCCGTGCCACGTCGTAGCGACGCTGTTGCACTGCGCTGTCAGGCGTGCAATAAATGCGCTGTGGGGGGCGAGAATCGAGTCACGGGGCGTCGTGGCCGACCGCCGGCCTCACCCCGCCAGACAACTGGCCGCCCCGGCTGGCCACCCCATCAGGACAGAGCCGCCTGGCTGCTGCGCGTCAACCGGCTTTACGGCAAGCGGAACTGGACGTCGGCCACCGCGTTCGCGCAGGCGTTCCAGGGCGGCTGCTGGCCCGAGCGCACCAGCGTCTACCGCATCTCCCGCTGGGAAACCGCAGCCGTGCGCGTGCCCCACCTGGCGGTGCGGCGATACGAGCAATTGCTCGACCTGCCCGACGGCCATCTCGTCGCACTTCTCGACACCATCTACCGCTATTTCGCGCCGGTTGTCAGCGCCACTCCCCTGCTGACCAGGGACGCCGATACCCGAAACGGCGAGCGGGCCAGCCGAATTGAGCAGCTGCTGGAGATCGTCCTGTCCGACGGCATCGTCACCGGCGCGGAATGGGACGACCTGACCGCACATCTCGCGGTCGCGCCGCGCCAGGTCATCACTCCGCACTCGGCGTGGAACAGAATGGCCGAAAGACTGCTCGCAGAAATGATCATTTCTGACGGTCTGGCGTGGATGCAGCGCCATGAAGCGTTCAACCGGCTGCTCGCCCACCCCGTCGGTCAACAGGCCGCCGTCGCCGCCTGCGCCGCCCTCGCCGCCGACCGGGCCGGTCAGGCCTTCGTCGAGACGGTCTGCGCCCTCGACGGCAGTGCCCACCCGGACGCCAGCCGGCACCTGCTCGCGCAGCTCACCAGCCCCACCAACGACCGAGCCCAGTACGGCGCCCTGCTCGGCTGCATCCGCAAGCTGCGCTACGGGCACTTCACCCGACCGCAGATCCTGAAGCTGGTACCGGTCGTCCACGAACTGATGCTCGACCCGACCACCTACGAGCGCACCCAACCGCTCGCGGCCGAGCTGCTACGACGACTGCCCTCGGACATCTCCGCCCGCTACCGCACCCACCTGCGCCGGGCGGTGACCCGCGATCCGATCGCGCTGCACGGTGGGCACCCGGCACAGGCAGCGGGAGTGCTGGTGGCGCGGATCGCCGGCGCGACGTTGGCGCGCACCCCCGGCGAGGCGCCCACCTTCACCGACCGCCTGCTCCCGGTGCTGCTCGACGAGATGCTCTTCAGCCCGGTCTTCGATGTCCGGCTGTACGCCGCGATGCTGCTCGCCGGCACCCCGTACCGCCAGCCGCTCGCCGCGACACTCGCCGCCGAACTGGCCACCAGCGTCTCCGGTGGCCGCGTCGAGGAAGCCCTGACCCTCATCGAGGCACTGCGGATCGTCGGCACGCCGGAGCAGCGTCCCGTGATCGAGCGACTCACCACGGCAACCGGGCTGGCCCCGGCCATCACCCTCGCCGCCACCCAGGCCATCGGACACATCGGCGGCCGCAGCGGCGACCACTACTGGACTCGGGCGATCGAGCACCACGCCGGCGGCTGGCGGCAGCGCCGAAACAGCACGCACGTGACCGCCCTGCTCGGGCTGGTCTACGCCCTGGGCATCGCCCGCAACGAGCGGATGCTCCACCGCGTACGACACGACGCCACCATCCCACCCGAGCCCCGCGCGGCAGCGTCGTGGTGGCTGAACGTGCCCCGGCGCATCCTCGACAGCGCCCTCTGGTGACCCGGGTGCCGGTTCAGCGCGCTCGGCTGACCGACATCACCCGCGGGTCCGCGGAGTAGCGGCGTACGACGTCGGCGGCGTCGTCGGCGGTGGCACCGGGATCGAACAGCACCTCCAGGCAGGACGCCTGCGGCCCGTCGTGCCCGAAGCCGGCGATGACCCGATCCGGATCGAACCGCTGGCTGTCCCGCACCATGTCCCAGGCGGGCTCCCCCGGCCGCACGCACACCACCGCGTCCGGCTGCCCGCCACCCCACGCCAGCGCCGGAGCCGACACCCCGATGGTGAGCACGAAGGCCAACCCCAGGCCGATCACGGTCGGCCGGCCGAGCGCCGGCCGGCCGGACGGCAGGGCCACCGCCACGAGAGCCGCAACGGCGTACGCCCACAGGGCCCGCTTGTCGGCCGTGTCGTGCAGGGCCAGCGCGATGACGCCGACGCCGATGGTCTGGGTCACCACGGTGGCCAGCCGGAATCTCGGCGAGCCGACGAACGCCGCCGGTATCGCGGCAAGCGCACCGAGCGACAGGACGAGCATGACAAGCCCGATCGCGCTCCACTCCCGGCGCGCGTCCAAGGCGAGCAGCAGCCAGGCGAGCGCCTGCCCGCCCACGACGATCAGGGGACGGAGCCGCGCCAGGAACCGCAGTGCCATCGGGCGACCATACGTCACACGACCGATCTGGCGCAGACCCTCGTTTCTGCACGGCAAGACGGAGACGGCAATAACTCAGTTGCGGGACGACCGGTGGGCGTGAGTAGGGTGTGCGCCATGTCGAGCCCTGAGGCATCCACGGTGGGGGCTTTCGGTCACGCCGTCAGCCCCCAGCACCACTGAGTTCCTCGTTCGCTTCCCAGCAGCCTCCGCTGCATGGGAATACCTGCGTGCACCCTCGGGCGCTGGCCGCGGTGACGAGACGTCTCCTCGTTCTCTCTCACCTCGGAGTCACCGATGCCTCTGCCGCTCTACCTGCTTGCCGTGGCGGTCTTCGCCATGGGCACCTCGGAGTTCATGCTCGCCGGCCTGGTGCCGGACATCGCCACGAGCCTCGACGTGTCGGTCGGCGCCGCCGGGCTCCTGACCTCGGCGTTCGCTGTCGGGATGATCGTCGGCGCGCCACTGATGGCAGCACTGGCACGCTGGTGGCCTGCCCGGGCCAGCCTGCTGGGCTTCGTGCTGGCCTTCGCCGTGGCCCACGTCGTGGGCGCCCTCACGACGAGTTTCGCGGTCCTGCTCGTCACCCGGATGGTCGCCGCCCTGGCCAACGCCGGCTTCCTGGCGGTGGCGCTGAGCACGGCGGCCACGCTCGTCGCCACCGACCAGAAAGGGCGCGCGCTGGCGGTGCTGCTCTCGGGTACGACGGTGGCCACCATCGCAGGAGTTCCCGGCGGTGCGCTGCTCGGCACGGTGCTCAACTGGCGGGCAACCTTCTGGGCTGTCGCACTGCTCTGCCTTCCCGCCGCCATCGGCGTGGTGAGGGGCATCCCGGCACGTGCCCGGCAGACCCCTCGGGACGCTCCGGCCGGTTCGTCTCTCCGGAGCGAGATCGCTCAGCTCGTGATGCCGAGGCTGGCCCTGGTCATGCTGCTCGGCGCCCTCATCAACGCTGCCACCTTCGCCACGTTCACCTACCTGGCACCGATCGTGACCAACACCGCCGGCCTGGCCGAGCTGTGGGTCTCGGTCGCGCTGGTGCTCTTCGGGGCTGGATCCTTCGTCGGCGTCAGCGTCGCGGGACGGCTCTCCGATCAGCGTCCGGACATCGTGATCGCCGTCGGTGGTCCGTCGCTGCTGCTCGGCTGGGTCACGATGGCGACCCTGGCCGCCCAACCGGTGGCGGTTCTGCTCCTCGTCTTCGTGCAGGGCACGCTGTCCTTCGCGGTCGGCAGCACGCTGATCGCCAGGGTGCTCTACGAGGCAGCGGGCGCCCCCACCATGGGTGGGTCGTATGCGACCGCCGCGCTCAACATCGGTGCTGCCGGCGGCCCCGTCCTCGCAGCGGCGACCCTCGCGGCCGGCGCTGGCGATCTCGGCCCGGTGTGGGTCAGCGGCCTCCTGGTCGCGGTGGCCCTGCTCATCGCCCTGCCGCTCCGGCAACTCATCGCACCCCACGCCGGCCAGGCGCTTCGATGACCACGCGGACGTTCCGTCGAGTGACCCCTCGTGCGCTGAGTCGACGTCGAACGCCGACCGGCGGACCAGGCATGGTACCGGGCGCGGCCAGCGGATCGGGATTCGGCGGTTTCGCGCCCACCGCGAATTGTCCATGATCCTAAACGGCCGATCCGGCGGTACGGTCCTTACTACCGCGGCGCGCACGCGCCCGATGCGCGCCGCCACCAGTGGGGGCACTGTGCGGAGGACATCCATGACTCGACCACATCGCACACCAGGCTGGAGACGCCGTACGGTCGGCGCGGCGGCAGTGACCATGCTCCTCATCGCCACGCTGCCGGGCACGGCGGCGGGCCAGGAGCCGGGACCGGATCCACGGATCGATCTCGGCGCAGGCTGGCTGGACGCGCAGAGCGCGAGCAGCAACCTCGAACTGCTGGCGCACCACGACAAACCGGCAGGCTTCGTCAACCCGGCCAACCCCGGTGACTTCGGCTTCGCCGGATCGGATCTCGCCTTCGGCGGCACGCACGCCTTCATGGGCAACTTCAACGGCTTCAACATCTACGACATCTCGCAGCCGGCCAACCCGACCCTGGTCACCAGCGTGGTGTGCCCGGGCGGGCAGGGCGACCTGTCGGTCCACGGCACCCTGCTGTTCATGTCGGTCGAGGAGAGCCGCGGCCGGGTCGACTGCGGCACCAACCCCGCGGCCGGCACCCGCTTCCAAGGCGTACGCGTCTTCGACATCAGCGACGTGGCGAACCCGGTGCAGGTCGCGGCCGTGCAGACCTGCCGGGGCTCGCACACCCACACCCTGGTGACCGACCCGGACGATAGCGCGAACGTCTACGTGTACGTCTCCGGCACCGCCGGGGTCCGCCCGGCGAGCACGATGGCCGGCTGCAACAACGTCCCCGCCTCCGGTGAGGACCCGGCGCGGTGGCGGATCGACGTCATCAAGGTCCCGGTGGCGCACCCGGAGCAGGCCGCGATCGTCAGCGGTCCGCGCCTGTTCGCCGACCCCGACACCGGCGCCGTCGACGGCCTGCAGAACACCCCGCCCGCGCCGCGGCACCCGTCGGGCGGGTCGTGGAGCCCGTCGCCGGTCACCGACGCCTGCCACGACATCACCGCCTACCCCGAGCTCGGGTTGGCCGCGGGCGCCTGCGAGGGCAATGGCATCCTGATCGACATCTCCGACCCGGCGAACCCGGTGCGGATCGACGAGGTCGCCGACCCGAACTTCGCGTACTGGCACTCCGCGACGCTCAGCAACGACGGCAAGAAGGTCATCTTCACCGACGAGTGGGGCGGCGGCACCGGCGCCCGGTGCCGCACGACCGACCAGCCGCAGTGGGGCGCCAACGCGATCTTCGACATCGTCGACGGCAAGATGCGGTTCGCCAGCTACTACAAGCTGCCGGTGCCGCAGACGCTGCAGGAGAACTGCGTCGCCCACAACGGGTCGCTGATCCCGGTGCCCGGGCGGGACATCCTCGCCCAGGCCTGGTACCAGGGCGGCATCTCGCTGCTGGACTTCACCGACTCGGCCAACCCGCGCGAGATCGGCTACTTCGACCGGGGGCCGATCAGCCCCACCGCGCTGATGCTCGGCGGCTTCTGGTCCGCGTACTGGTACAACGGCCAGGTCTACGGCAGCGAGATCGCCCGCGGGTTCGACGTCTTCGGGCTGCGGCCCAGCGAGCACCTGACCGAGGCGGAGATCGCCGCGGCCCGCGAGGTGCAGTTGCCGCAGTTCAACGCCCAGTTGCAGACCAGGATCAGCTGGGCGCCGAGCTTCGCGGTGGCCCGGGCCCACTTCGACCAGTTGCTGCGGACCTGCACCACGACCGTCGCGAACCGGCACAACGGACCGCTGACGGTCACCGGCGTCACCTGCCTGACCGGGGCGACAGTCTCCGGGCCGGTCACCGTCCGCCCGGGTGCCACGCTGCTCGCCATCGACTCGTCGATCGCCGGCCCGGTGTCGGCGTCGAACGCGGCGGCGGTGCACCTCTACCACAGCACCGTGCGGGGGCCGGTGAGCGTCACCGGTACGACGGGCAGCGCCGCCATCGTGGACACCGAGATCCACGGGCCGGCCATGCTGACCGGCGGCACAGCAACGGTCGCGCCGATCATCGCCGACAGCACGGTGCGCGGCCCGCTCGCCTGCACCGGCAACGCGCCGGCGCCGATCAACCTCGGTGCGGCCAACACCGTGCACGGGCCGGCCACCGGCCAGTGCGCCGGTCTCGACTGACGCACTCTGAGGACCGCCAGCCGGGGGCGTGTCCTGCCACAGCTTCGGCAGGACATGCCCCCGGTGCTGGCCGACGGCGCGTGGTGGGCCGGCGCACGGACGTCAGGGCCGGCCCCCGGACGCGGACCGGCCCCGACCGGGCGCCGGTGGCGGCCGGTACCGCCAGCGCGGCCGGAGCACTGGCGTCGGTGGCGCGAGCGGTCGGCCGGCTCCGTGGACCCGGCCCGATCGCCGGGCAACGCCACGCGGACGGGCATGTATAGAGTGCGGTGATCGCAGAGCGCGATGAACGACTCCGGAATGGACGGTCCTTTTGGGAACCCTCACCGATCGACTGCGCCACAAGCTGAACCGGGCCGTCAAGCGCGGCGCGGTCCTGCTCGCGGCCGCCATGGTCGCCGTGTTCGCCCTGCCGTCCGCGGCCATGGCCGAAGACAACTACTACAAGACCTGCGAGTACGACTATGCGAGTTGCCAGACCGGCGTGAAGGTCGGGCTCCCGCAGGGCCAGTGCATGACGACGAGCCTCGCCTACGCGTATACGCAGATCTGCATCGACTACAACGGCGACTACGTCTACGTCAGGGATGGCAAGGCCGACGGCTACGCCGCGATCGGCTACGTCAACTCCACCAACGGCGTCGACAGCCGCTATTGCCGGAACAACCACGGCTACGGCACCTGGGCCAGGTGCAACTTCGACTGGGCCGAGGCGGGCAGGCACGCCGCGTCCGCCGGATACCTGGAACAGTTCTACGTCATGCACCTCGACTACCTCTGGACGTGGTACGACAATTAGCGGCCGGCTAGACCAGCGCCGGATCGGCCCGACGCCGCCGCATCCAGGCGGTGATCCGCGACAAGCAGGAGCAGCGGCACAACGGACGGCCGGGGGCCGCCCGCGCGGGTGGCCCCCGGCGTTCGGCTGGGCGGGCGCCCCACGTCCCGTGGCCACGGCGCTGCGACATGTCGCCCACACCCAGGCCCAGCGAATCCGGAAGCCGATCCCTACGGTCGGGTCATGAGCAGCGACGACGGCGGGTGGGCCCGGCTCCCCGCAGGGCGCTGAGCAGGTCCGCGATACGCAGCGGGCCTTGCGGCCGTGACACCCGAACCGGCGGCGGGGCCACGTTCGACAGCACGCACCCCCGCTCAGCCGGAGAGCTTCGCCAGCAACTCCCGCATGCTCCTGATCTCGATGGCCTGGTCGGCGTTGACCTCGCGGGCGAACCGGTCGCTGGCCGGCTCTAACCCGCCCCCTGCCGCGTAGAGCTGCTCCACCATGGTCAGTGCGCCGTTGTGGTGCCGGATCATCAGGTCGAGGAAGAGCCGGTCGAACTCCGCGCCGCGGGCCCGCCCCAGCTGGCTGAGTTGCTCCGGGGTGAGCATGCCCGGCATCGCCGCGTCGTGCCCGGCGTGGTGCGCGTGCGGGCCGGGGACCTGCTCGCCACGTTCGGTGAGCCACCGCTGCATCTGGGCGATCTCGTCGCGCTGCGACGTCTCGATTCGCCGGGCGAGCAGTGACACCTCCCGGCTGGCCGCGCGGTCCGGGACGAGCGCCGTCATCTCCAGCGCCTGCGCGTGGTGCGCGATCATCCGCTGCATGAACTGGGTGTCGGCGGCGGTGTGCGCCGACGGCGAGGCCAGCTCCGCCTGCTCGGCCGGGGAGAGCGTACGGCCGGCCTGACCCGGCGCGCCCGGCTGGACGACCCGGGTGGCGGCCGGCTCCTCGGGCCGGTCACCGGTGAGCTGGAGGACGGCGACCAGCGCCGCGACGACGGTGACGGCGGCGGCCGCCACGGTGGTCAGGACTCGGCGACGCGACGAGAACACGATGTGATCACCGTACCTAGGTTGTACACCTGCGCCCGGACCGCGGCGAGCCCGGTCAGGTAGGTGGTCAGCGTATCCCGACCCACCGCTGATCCGGAGCGGTGATCGTGGGCGATCCGGCGGGGCTTGCGCCGGCGGCGTCACCAGTGAGGGCGCGTGGGCGACCGGACCGGACGAGCGTCAGCTGTCCCGGTGCGGAGGGGGCGACGCGGAGCCGAACCCGGTGTCCAGGTCCCCCTCCGGGCCGGGCATCGCGGGGCCTTCCCCCCCACCCGTGGCCAGCCGGCTGTGGCGGCGGCTGTAGAGGAAGTAGACGACGAAGCCCAGCGCCATCCAGGCGAGGAACCGCAGCCAGGTCTCGACGGTGAGGAACGCCATCAGCACCACGCAGGCGACGATCGCGAGCACCGGGATCACCGGTCCCCAGGGGACGCGGAAGCCACGCGGCAGGTCCGGCCGGCGGCGGCGCAGCAGGATGACCGCGGCCGCGACGAGGACGAAGGCGAACAGGGTGCCGATGTTGACCAGCTCGGCGAGTTCCTCCAGCGGGATGAACCCGGCGAGCGCGGCCACCAGCAGGCCGATGATGATGGTGATCCGGTGCGGGGTGCCGTACCGCGGATGCACGCGGCTCAACCAGCGCGGCAGCAGCCCGTCGCGGCTCATGGCGAAGGCGACCCGGCTCTGGCCGAGCATCAGGATCATCACCACCGTGGTCAACCCGGCCAGCGCGCCGACGGTGATCAGGTTGGCGAACAGCGGCTGGTCGACGGCTTGGAACGCCGCGGCCAGCGGTGCCTCCGTGTCCAGGTCGGCGTAGTTCTGCATGCCCACCACCACCAGCGAGACGGCGACGTAGAGCGCGGTGCAGACCGCCAGCGAACCGAGGATTCCGCGCGGCACGTCGCGCTGCGGCACCCGGGTCTCCTCGGCCGCGGTGGCCACGATGTCGAAGCCGATGAACGCGAAGAACACCAGCGCCGCGGCGGCGAAGATGCCGCTGATCCCGAAGTTGGCCGGCGCCTGCCCGAAGATGGCCTCCATCAGGGTCGCCTCGGCGCCGGAACCACCGGCCGCGGGCTCGGCCGGCGGGACGAACGGCGTGTAGTTGTCCCGCTTGAGGAAGAACAGGCCGGCGATGATCACGAGGAGCACCACCGCCACCTTGATGGCGACCACCACGGCGTTCACCCGGGACGAGACCTTGATGCCGGCGACCAGGACCGCGGTGAGGATCAGCACGATGAGCGTGGCGGGCAGGTTGAACGCGCTGCCGTCGCCGCCGGTGATGGCGGCCGGCAGCGACACCCCGAGCGTCTCCAGCAGCACCGCCAGGTACTGCGACCACCCGACCGCCACCGTGGCGCCGGCCAGGATGAACTCCAGGATGAGATCCCATCCGATGATCCATGCGACCAGCTCGCCGAGCGCGGCGTACGAGTAGGTGTAGGCGCTGCCGGCGACCGGCACGGTGGAGGCGAACTCGGCGTAGCAGAGCGCGGCGAGCGCGCAGGCGATGCCGGCCACGACGAAGGAGAGCGCCACCGCGGGCCCGGCGGTCTGGTTCGCGGCCACTCCGGTCAGCACGAAGATGCCCGTGCCGATGATGACCCCGATGCCGAACACGGTGAGGTCCAGGCCGGACAGCACCTTGCGGAGCTGGTGCTCGGGTTGCTCCGTGTCGCGGATCGACTGCTCGACCGATTTCCTGCGCAAGAGGCTCACGACCGGATCACCTCACCGTCTCGGACCGCCCGGATAACGCCCATGGCATGACGACTGACCCAGAAACAGCGGCGGTAAACGTCGTCCGATCCGGCGTTGGAGGCACGATGCCGACAGGGAGCGGGAAAGTGGCGGCCGATCCCCGTCGCCGGCGCGGGTTTCCGCGAGCGCCGCCGCCGCGCGCACCGGCCCGGATTCGGCTCCGGTGCACCGGTCGCGGTCCTTCGAGCGGCAGCGGGTCGTTTGTCCGGTCAGCGGCTCGTCACGGGTGGTGGATCGGGGTGTCAAGGTCGGTGAGGGGCCGACCCGAGCCTCCCCACGCCTCGGCGATGATTTCGGCGGCGATCGCCACGGCGGTCTCCTCCGGTGTCCGCGCGCCGAGGTCCAGCCCGACCGGGGAGTGGAGGCGGGCCAGGGCGATAGGGTCCACGCCCTCCTCCCGCAGTCGACGGAGCCGGTCGGCGTGGGTGCGGCGGCTGCCCATCGCGCCGACGTAGCGGGCCGGGGTGCGCAGGGCGACCTTCAGCAGCGGGACGTCGAACTTCGGGTCGTGGGTCAGCACGCAGAGCACCGTGCGCTCGTCGACCGGCGTCGACTCCAGGTAGGTGTGCGGCCACTGGACGACGAGGTCGTCGGCGTCCGGGAAGCGCTTGCGGGTGGCGAACACCGGACGGGCGTCGCAGACCGTGACGTGGTAGCCGAGGAACTGACCGATCCGGGCGACCGCGGCGGCGTAGTCGATCGCCCCGAAGACGATCATCCGGGGCGGGGGCAGGTACGACTGGACGAAGACGCGGACGTCGTCGCGTCGCCGCTCTCCCCGCCTCCCGAGCCGGATCGTGCCGGTGCTGCCGGCCGCGAGCATGCCGGCGGCCTGCTGTGCCGCCGCGCGATCCAGGTCGGGGTCGCCGAGGCTGCCGGCGACCCGGTCGGGCCAGAGCACCAGCTGGGCGTCCTCGACCGAGGCGGTGGCGACCGGCCGGCCGTCCCGGATCGCGGCGAGCACCTCGTCGGGTTCGGTGGTGGCGACGTCCGGTTGGACCAGGACCTCGATGGTGCCGCCGCAGGTCAGACCAATGTCGAACGCGTCGTCGTCGCTGACGCCGTACGTCTGGGTGCGGGCCCGACCGGTCTCGATCGTCTCCAGGCACAGCTCGTAGACCGCGCCCTCGACACAGCCGCCCGAGACGCTGCCCAGCACCTCGCCGTGCGCGGAGACGGCCATGGCGGCGCCCGGCTGCCGGGGCGCCGACCGCCAGGTCCGGACGACGGTCGCCACGGCGTACCCGACGCCGGCGGCGCGCCAGGCCGTCAGCCCGTCGACGATGTCCCGCATGGCGGAACGATCCGTGAGCGGCGCGGCACCGTCAACGGCGACCTAAGGGATCGCTTAGGTCACCGTTGACGGCGCTACGCGGCGGGGCCAGATTGGGCCGGACTGCGGAGGTGCGACATGCAGGTCCCGGCACCGTTCGAGTACGAGCGAGCTACCAGTGTGGACCACGCCATCGGCCTGCTGGAACGGCTGGGCAGCGGGGCGCGGTTGATCGCCGGCGGGCACAGCCTGCTGCCAATGATGAAGCTGCGGCTGGCCAACTTCGACTATCTGATCGACATCAACGATCTGCACACCGAGCTCGGTTACATCCGGCCGGGCCCCGACGAGGTGCGGATCGGCGCGCTGACCCGGCACCGGGAGCTGCTCGAATCGGCCGAGCTGGCCGCCGCGTTCCCGATCTTCACCGACGCCGAGCGGGTGATCGCCGACCCGGTGGTACGCAACCGGGGCACGCTGGGCGGTTCGCTCTGCCAGGCCGACCCGTCGGAGGACCTGTCAGCGGTCTGCACGACGCTGGACGCGAGCTGCGTGATCCGCGGGTCGGGCGGCGCCGAGCGGGTGGTGTCCATGGAGGAGTTCCACGTCGGGCCGTACGAGACGGCGGTCGGTGACGCGGAGATCCTGGTGGAGATCCGGGTGCCGGTGCGGCCGGGCGGCGGCAGCGCGTACGAGAAGGTCGAGCGCCGGGCCGGCGACTGGGCCGTGGTGTCGGCCGGCGCGGCGGTCTGGCTCGACGGCGGCGTTATCGTCGACGCCCGGGTCGGGCTGGCCGCGGTGGGGCCGAACACCACCGGCATCCCGGGGATCTCGGCGCTGCTGCGCGGCCGGCGGCCCACCGCGGAGCTGCTGGAGCAGGCCGGGGCGATCGCGGCGCGCAGCTGCGACCCGGTCACCGACCAGCGCGGCAGCGCGGACTACAAGCGGCGTCTGGCCGCCGAGCTGACCAGACGGGCCCTGCGCCGGGCCGTCGAGCGGGCGAGGAGCTGAGCATGCAGGTCACGATGACCGTCAACGGCGTCGAGGTCACCCGGGAGATCGAGGGTCGGCTGCTGCTGGTGCACTTCCTGCGGGACGTGCTCGGCCTGACCGGTACCCACTGGGGCTGCGACACCAGTAACTGCGGCACCTGCGTGGTGTGGCTGGACGGCGAGCCGGTGAAGTCGTGCACGGTGCTCGCCGCGATGGCCGGCGGTCACCAGGTGCGTACGGTCGAGGACCTGGCCGACGGCGCCGAGCTGGACCCGGTCCAGCAGGGCTTCATGCAGTGTCACGGCCTGCAGTGCGGATTCTGCACGCCGGGGATGATGATGACGGCCCGGGCGTTGCTGGACCGGAACCCCGACCCGACCGAGGCGGAGATCCGCGAGGCGATCTCGGGCCAGATCTGCCGGTGCACAGGCTACGCCACGATCGTCCGGTCGGTGCGGTGGGCGGCCGTGCACGAGGCGGCCGCCGCGGCGCGGGTCACCGAGACCACGGAGTCGCCCGACGCCGGCGAGATCGCCGACGCCGGCCAGCCCGCCGGGAGTGTCGCATGACGAGCGTGCATGAGCGCGTGGACACCTTCCACGACAACGACCAGAAGCCGGTCGGGCACGGCCGGATGCTGCGCAAGGAGGACCCGCGGTTCCTGCGCGGCCGCGGCCGGTACGTCGACGACATCCAACTGCCCGGCATGCTGCACCTGGCCATCCTCCGATCGCCGGTCGCGCACGCCCGGATCGTGGGCATCGACACCAGCGCCGCCGAGGCGTCCCCCGGGGTCGCGGCGGTGGTGACCGGGGCGATGCTGGCCGAGCAGGGCCTGGCCTGGATGCCGACCCTCTCCAACGACGTGCAGGCCGTGCTCGCCACCGACAAGGTGCGCTTCCAGGGCCAGGAGGTGGCGTTCGTCGTCGCCGAGAACCGGTACGCGGCGCGGGACGCGCTCGAACTGATCGACGTCGAGTACGACGTCCTCGACCCGGTGGTCGACGCCCGCCGCGCGCTGGCGCCGGACGCCCCGGTGATCCGCGACGACCTCGAGGGCAAGACGAACAACCACTGCTTCGACTGGGAGACCGGCGACGAGGCGGCCACCGCGGCGGTGTTCGCCCGCGCCGACGTGGTGGTCAGCCAGGACATCGTCTACCCGCGGGTGCACCCGGCGCCGATGGAGACGTGCGGGGCGGTCGCCGACTTCGACCCGGTCGAGGGCAAGCTGCGGCTCTGGTCCACCACCCAGGCGCCGCACGCGCACCGCACGCTGTACGCGCTGGTGGCGGGCATCCCCGAGCACAAGATCCAGGTGATCTCGCCGGACATCGGTGGCGGGTTCGGCAACAAGGTGCCGATCTACCCCGGGTACGTCTGCGCGATCGTCGCCTCGATCGTCACCGGCAAGCCGGTGAAGTGGATGGAGGACCGGTCGGAGAACCTGGTCAGCACGGGCTTCGCCCGCGACTACATCATGCGCGGCGAGATCGCGGCGACCCGCGACGGCCGGATCCTGGCCATCCGCACCAACGTGCTCGCCGACCACGGTGCCTTCAACGGCACCGCCGCGCCGGTGAAGTACCCGGCCGGCTTCTTCGGCGTGTTCACCGGCAGCTACGACCTGGAGGCCGCGTACTGCAAGATGACAGCGGTCTACACCAACAAGGCGCCGGGCGGGGTGGCGTACGCCTGCTCGTTCCGGATCACCGAGGCGGTCTACCTGGTCGAGCGGATCGTCGACTGTCTCGCCGACGAGCTGGGCATGGACCCGGCCGAGCTGCGGCTGAAGAACTTCATCCGACCGGAGCAGTTCCCGTACACCACCAAGACCGGCTGGGTCTACGACTCCGGCAACTACGAGCCCACCATGCGGCTGGCGATGCAGATGGCCGGCTACGACGAGTTGCGCCGCGAACAGGCGGCGAAGCGGGCCCGGGGCGAGCTGATGGGCATCGGCATCGCGTTCTTCACCGAGGCCGTCGGCGCCGGGCCGCGCAAGGACATGGACATCCTCGGCCTCGGCATGGCCGACGGCTGCGAGTTGCGGGTGCACCCGACCGGCAAGGCCGTGGTACGGCTCAGCGTCCAGTCCCAGGGCCAGGGGCACGAGACGACGTTCGCGCAGATCGTCGCCGAGGAGATCGGCATCCCGCCGGCCGACATCGACGTGGTGCACGGCGACACCGACAACACCCCGTTCGGCCTCGGCACCTACGGCAGCCGCTCCACGCCGGTGTCGGGCGCGGCGGCGGCGCTGGTCGCCCGCAAGGTCCGGGACAAGGCGCGGATCATCGCCTCCGGGATGCTGGAGGTCTCCGTCGCCGACCTGGAGTGGGAGAAGGGCGCGTTCCGGGTCAAGGGCGACCCGGGCCGATCCGTCACGATCCAGGACGTCGCCATGCGGGCGCACGGCGCCGGTGACCTGCCCGAGGGTGTCGAGGGCGGGCTGGAGGCGCAGATCTGCTACAACCCGTCGAACCTGACCTACCCGCACGGCGCGTACATCTGCGTGGTGGACGTCGATCCCGGCACCGCGCAGGTGACGGTGCGGCGGTTCGTCGCGGTCGACGACTGCGGCACCCGGATCAACCCGATGATCATCGAGGGGCAGGTGCACGGCGGGCTGACCGACGGGGTCGGCATGGCGCTGATGGAGATGATCGCCTTCGACGAGGACGGCAACTGCCTCGGCGCGTCCCTGATGGACTACCTGATCCCGACGGCGCTCGAGGTGCCCGACTGGGAGACCGGCTTCACCGTCACCCCGTCACCGCACCACCCGATCGGCGCGAAGGGCGTGGGCGAGTCGGCCACCGTCGGCTCACCGCCCGCGATCGTCAACGCGGTCGTGGACGCCCTGAAACCCTTCGGCGTACGGCACGCCGACATGCCGCTGACGCCGTCGCGGGTGTGGGACGCGATGCGCGGCAACCCGCGGCCGCCGATCTGAGAGGAGCGGCCATGACGACCATCGCCGACCGGGTCCGTGAGCTGACCGTCGCCCGGGAGCCGTTCGTGCACGCCACCGTCGTCCGCGCCCAGGAACCGACGTCGGCGCGGCCCGGCGACGCCGCCGTGGTGCTGCCGGACGGCTCCATCGAGGGCTTCGTCGGCGGCGTCTGCGCCGAGAGTTCGGTACGGGCCGCCGCGCTGGACACCCTGCGCGACGGCGCCACGCTGCTGCTGCGGGTGCTGCCGGACGACACGGCCACCTTCCCCGACACCCCGGGCGCGCGGGTCGTGGTCAACCCGTGCCACTCCGGCGGTGCGATCGAGATCTTCCTGCGCCCGGTGCTGCCCGCGCCCGTGCTGGGGCTGGCCGGCGGCACCCCGATCAGCGTCGCGGTGGCCACGCTGGCCGAGTTCCTCGACTTCGAGGTCGCCGCGTCCGGCGACTACGCGGGCGCGACAGCTGTCGTGGTGGCCGGGCTCGGCAAGGGCGAGCAGGACGCGATCCGGGCCGCCCTGGACGCCGGGGTGGGCTTCGTCGCGCTGGTCGCCAGCCGCAAGCGCGGCGCCGCCCTGCTCGACGAGCTGGCGCTGACCGACGCCGAACGGGCCCGCGTGCACACCCCGGCCGGGCTGGAGATCGGGGCGCGCTCGCCGCAGGAGATCGCCCTGTCGATCATGGCCGAGGTGGTGCGGGCGATCCGGGTGGACGGGCTGGCCTCCTCCCCCGGCCCGGCGGCGGCCCGGCCGCAGCAGGCCGTCGACCCGGTGTGCGGGATGACCGTGCTGGTCGGGCCGGAGACCCCGCACGCCCGGGTCGACGGGCGGGACCACTGGTTCTGCTGCGCCGGCTGCCACGCGAGCTTCACGGCGGCCTAGCCGTGTTCGTCACCGGCCTGGTGCTCGCCGCCGGGGCGTCGGTGCGCCTCGGCGAGGCCAAGCAGCTGCTCCCCTACCGCGGGCGGACGCTGCTCGATGCCACCCTGGACCTGGCCCGCTCCTGCGGCTTCGACCAGTTGCTGGTGACGCTCGGCGGCGCGGCCGAGCGGATCCGCGAGCGGGCGGACCTGACCGGCGTCCAGGTCGTCGAGAACGCCGACTTCAGCACCGGCTGCGGGTCGTCGATCAGCACGGCGGTGCGGGTGGTGGACGCCCGCGCCGACGGGCTCGTCCTGCTGCTCGGCGACCAACCCGGCGTCCGCGCCGCCGACGTGCGGCGGGTCGCGGCGGCGACCACCCCGCTGGCGGTGTGCCGGTACGCCGACGGGCTGGGCCACCCGTTCTGGTTCGCCCGCGCGGTCCTTCCGCAGCTGCGCGTCCTGCACGGCGACAAGGCGGTGTGGAAGCTGATGCACTCCGGCCGCCATCCGGTGACCGAGGTGCCCGTGGACGGGCCGGTGCCGATCGACGTGGACACCCGCGCGGACTACCAGCGGCTGCTGGCGGGCGAGGCGCCGTGAAGGATCCCCTCGCCGTCCGGCGCCGTCTCGACGCCGTCGACTACCTGGCCGACGACGGCATGGCGATGGCCCTGTTCCTGGCGTTGAAGCTCGGCAAGCCGCTGCTGCTGGAGGGCGAGCCGGGCGTCGGCAAGACCGCGGCGGCCAAGGCCCTCGCGCGGGCGCTGGACACGACGCTGATCCGGTTGCAGTGCTACGAGGGACTGACCGCCGGCGAGGCGCTCTACGAATGGAACTACCAGCGGCAGCTGCTCGCGATCCGGCTCGCCGAGGCGCAGCACGCCACCCTCACCGACGCCGACCTGTTCCGCGCCGAGTTCCTCCAGGAACGGCCGATCCTGCGGGCCGTACGCCACCCGGGGCCGGTCCCGCCGGTGCTGCTGATCGACGAGATCGACCGCGCCGACGACGAGTTCGAGGCGCTGCTGTTCGAGTTCCTCGGCGAGGCCGGCATCACCGTCCCCGAACTCGGCACGTTCGCCGCGACCACCCCACCGATCGTGGTGCTCACCTCCAACCGCAGCCGGGAACTGCACGACGCGCTGCGCCGCCGCTGCCTGTACCACTGGATCGACTTCCCGGAGCCGGCCCGGGCCGCCGAGATCGTCCGCCGGGCCGTGCCCGGGGCGGCGGAGCCGCTCATCCGTACGGCGACCGAGTTCATCGGCGCCGTCCGCGACCTGGAGCTGGACAAGGCGCCCGGCATGGCCGAAGCCATCGACTGGGTCGCCGCGCTGTCCGTGCTCGGCGCCACCGACCTCGCCGCCGGCGACGTCCTGCGCACCGTCGGCGCCATCGCCAAGACCCCCGACGACCGCGCCGCCGTCGCCGCCGCGCTCGGCGCCCACCAGGAGAGCCAGCCATGAAGATCACCAACGAGTTCGCTGTCAACACGCCGATCGAGCGGGCCTGGGCGGTGCTCACCGACCTGGCAGGGATCGCGCCCTGCCTGCCGGGGGCGCAACTGACCGGCGTCGACGGCGACGTCTACCGCGGCAAGGTGAAGGTCAAGGTCGGGCCGGTCGTCTCCGAGTTCGCGGGCACCGCCCGGTTCGTCGAGAAGGACGAGGCGCGGTACCGGGGCGTGATCGACGCGAAGGGACGCGACGCCCGGTCGGCGGGCAACGCCTCCGCGCTGGTCACCGCGCAACTGCGGCCCGACGGCGGCCGGACGCTGGTCACCGTGGACACCGACCTGACGATCTCGGGAAAGCTCGCCCAGTTCGGCAGCGGCATGATCAAGGAGATCTCCGCCAAGCTGCTGGCCCAGTTCGTCGCCAACCTGGAGGCCATGTTGGCCGCCGAGGAGGCAGGTACCACCGCTCCGGCGGGCGGCCCACCTGCGTCCCCCACGCGAGCCGAACCCGAGTCCGCAGCCGCCGCGACCACCCCCGGCACCTCCCCAGCCACCGCGACCGCGCCCCCGGCCACCGTCGGGGCATCGCCCGGCAGCCCGACGGCCGTCGCGGCCCCGGCCGACACCGCTGCGGCCGTCGCCGCCCCGACCGACACCCCCGTCGCCGTCGCACCTTCACCCGGCACCCTGACGACCGGCGCGCCTACGCCCGACACCCCGACCACCGGCACACCTTCGCCCGACACCCACGCGGCCGCCGCGAGATCGGCCGGCGTCGGATCCACGCCCGCCCAGCGGCCGCCCGCCACCGCCCGTGCCGAGCCGGAGGCGCTCGACCTGCTCAGCATCGCCGGCGGCTCGATCACCAAGCGGCTCGTGCCGGTGCTGGTCGGCCTCGTCGTCGTCGGCGCGGTGATCGCCTGGCTGGTCGCGCGCGGGTGAGCGGCCTGCTGCGCGGGGTCGACCGGGCCGCGTTCGCGGTGGCCTTCGCCGACCGGCTGCGGCGCGCCGGCGTCCCGGCCGGCCTCACCGAGGTCGACGACTTCGTCCGGGCGCTCGCCACCAACCCACCCGCGCAGCTGTCCACGCTCTACTGGACCGCCCGGATCAGCCTGGTCCGGCGGCACACCCACCTCGCCGCGTTCGACCGGGTCTTCACCGCGGTCTTCGCCGACGCGCCGCCGCTGCCGCTGCCCCGGTCCGCGGCCCCGCCCGGTGCCCGCGACGACGTGCACGTGCCGGTGCCCGCGACCACCGACGACGTGGGTCCGGGCGGTGGGCTGCCCTGGGCGACGCTGCCACCGGCCGTCGCCGAGGCGGCGGAGTCCGAGACCGCGACCCGGCTGCCCGAACGGACACCCAGCGCCCTCGCCGGGCTCGCCGACCGACCGTTCGAGGACCTCGACGGCGCGCAGCTCGACCTGCTCGGCGACGCCCTGCGCGCGGCCGTCGCCCGCTGGCCGACCCGACGCACCCGACGCCACGCCGTCGCCCCGAGCGGACGGCGGATCGCGCTGCGGCCGACGATCGCGCGGGCCCGCCGCACCGCGTGGGAACCCGTCGAGGTGGTCCGCGAGCGGCCGGTACGGCGACCTCGCCGGGTGGTGCTGCTCTGCGACGTCAGCGAGTCGATGCGGGCGCAGGCGGCCGCGTACCTGCACCTGATGCGGGCGTTCGCGGTGGCCGCCGACGCCGAGGTGTTCGCGTTCGCGACGACGCTGACCCGGCTCACCGTCGCGCTGCGGCACACCTCGGCGACCGCCGCCGTCGCGCAGGCCAGCGCGGCCGTCACCGACCGGTTCGGCGGCACCCGGATCGCCACCAACCTGCGGACCCTGCTCGCCTCCCACCACGGTGACGCCGTGCGCGGGGCGGTGGTGGTGATCGGCTCGGACGGCTGGGACAGCGATCCGCCCGGCGACCTGGCCGCCGCGATGGCGCGGCTGCGCCGCCGCGCGTACCGGATCGTCTGGTTGAACCCGCGGGCCGGCGCTCCGGGCTTCGCGCCCCGGGTGGCGGGGATGGCCGCCGCGCTGCCCTACTGCGACCGGCTGCTGCCGGCCGGCACGTTCCGGGAGCTGGTGGCGGCCGCCGGTCAGCTCCAGAGCGTCACGTGCACCGACGGCTTGAAGTGGCCCACGCTGACGCCCGCGCCGCGCATCATCGCCTGAATCGCCCGCGGCGTGGACGCGAAGCGGGACAGCTCGGCCGCGGCCGACGGGGCGCCGGGGTTGGCGAGCACCAGCGAGTGCCAGACGGCCTCGACCGTCGCGTGTGGCCCGGCCAGTGGCCGGAGCTGGCCGGTGCGGATGTCCGGCGCGACGGTGAACGCCAGCGCCGGCGCGACGCCCTTGCCGCGCTTCGCCTCGCCGAGCGCGGCCGCGTGGCTCTGGAAGATCCGCTGCCGCTCCTCGGGCACGGCGAGCCGGCGCAGCATGGCCGGGATCGCGCCCAGGTCGCTGGCCGCCGACGGCCCGAGCAGCCAGGTCTGCTCGCGTAGCTGCCCGGGCGACGCCGGCACGCCGGCCAGCGGGTGGTCCGGACCGGCGACGGTCACGAGCCGGTAGTTCATCACCGGCCGGCAGGCGATCGCCGGGTCGACGACCGGCTGCGGGCCGATCGCGATGTCCGCGGCCCGGGTCAGCAGCAGCGACTCGAACGAACCCGGGTTGCACACGCTCAGCTCGACGTCGAGGTCGGCGGCGCGCTTGGCGAACAGCTCGATCAGGCCCGGCGCGGCGAGTTCGGCGAAGAGGCTGGACGCGGCGACCCGCAGCAGCCGGCGACCCCGTGCCGCCGCGCTCACCTCCAGCACCGTACGGTCCTGCAGGCCCAGCAGCTCGGCCGCGCGGCTGGCCAGCCGCAGCCCACCGGGGGTGAAGGCGAGCCCCGCGGCCGTCCGGGTGAACAGCTGGTCGCCGAACTCCTTGCGCAGTTGCCCGATCAGCAGCGAGACGGCCGACTCGGAGACCTCGAGCTGCGCGGCGGCCCGCTTGACCGACCCCAGCCGGACCACGGCGACGTACGCGCGCAGCTGCGTCGGGGTCATCGTCGTCGACCCACTCTCCCGATCGGGTGATCCGGACCGTCTCGTGATCTACCGCGATCATTCCCGGTCAGCCGCCCGGCCGCCAGAGTCACTTCACGTCCCGGCGCCCGGCCCGCCCGGGTCAGCGCCGTCCGGCCCTGGACAGGGCGTCCTCGGCCTGGCTGGCCAGGGCGGCGACGAGGTCGGCTGCGGAGGGGACGTCGGTGATGAGGTCGACGGCCTCGCCGGCCCAGACCGGCAGCCGAGGTATGACGCCGCGCGCCACGTCGTCCTGGTAGTCCTGTCTGGACCGGACGTCGCCGGCGAGCTCGGCCTCGCGGCCGCGCCACCGGTCGAGGTAGGGGTGGCCGAGGGTACGGGCGGTGTACGTCGACGGCCATCGGGAGCCGCGGACGACGTCCAGCATGCTGCTGCGCTCGGTGTCCTCACCCCGTCCCTCGACGATCGCCCTGGTGATCTCGGGATCGACCAGCGCCTCGGCGGTGGCCTGGAAGCGGGTGCCGATCAGGGCTCCGGCCGCGCCCAGGGCGAGGGCCGCGGCGAGGCCGCGGCCGTCGGCGATCCCGCCGGCCGCCAGCACCGGCACCGGCGCCGCGAGGTCCACCACGACGGGTACGAACGGCAGCGTGGACCGCCCGCGCCGGGCGCCATGTCCGCCGGCCTCGGTGCCCTGCGCCACGATGACATCGGCGCCCAGGTCCACGGCCCGCCGGGCCTCGTCCAGATCCGTGACCTGGATGATCAAGGCCGCCCCGGCGCGACGGACCCGGTCCACGAACGGGCCCGGGTCGCCGAAGGAGAACATCACCGCCCGGGGGCCGTAGCTCACCGCATGCTCGACCGCGCCTGCGTCGATCGCCCAGGTCAGGAAGCCGACACCCCACGGCTGGTCGGTGCCCGAAGCGACGATCGGTACCTCACGATCGAGCCACTCCCGCTGCCCGTCGGCTGCGCCGAGCATCCCGAGGCCCCCGCCGCGAGAGACGGCCGCCGCCAACGCGCCACCGGCCGACCCGCCCATCGGCGCCAGCACGATCGGATGCCGCACCCCGAGCAACTCGGTGAACTCCGTCGACAACGCCATCGCTCACCTCACCACGGTGCAGCGCCGTCCCAGCCCGTGCCCGGCCGCCACCAGCGGCCGAGGCGGCCTCACGGGATCGTCCGGTCCGGGCGGGAGGTCGCCACGCGGGCGGCGGCGGCGCGGAGCACCCCGGGTACCAGTCGGCGATGGACGGCGGACGACGGGGGCCACACCCCGCGACCGAGGCGCCGGTCGTAGCGCAGGAAGGTGCCGAGGGAGACCCGCCCGTCGGCGGTCTGCACCAGGAGGTTGGCGGTCAGGAACCAGGAGGCGGTCTGGAGCCGGATCCAGTCGTCGCCACGGCCGTCGATCCGCCATCCGGCCACGGTGTCCGGCGATCGTCCCCGGCTGAGTCGCAGTCCGAGGACACCGCGCCAGATCAGCAGTTCCGCGACGCTGGGGACGTCGCCGAACATCGCCCGGGCCCACTGCTCCGGTGTGGCGGTGGCCTCCGTGCGGAGGGTGAACAGGTCGGCGTAGTCGATGGTGGGCAGCGAGCTGAGCGCGCGGACGGCCGCGGGGATGTGGTGCGTCCCCACAGCACTGTCGACAAGGCCGATGGTCATCTCGCTGCCCCCGATCTGATATACGGTGCCGTATAAAACAAGGCTAACCCCTGTTGTACGGTGGCGTATATAGAAAGGTGGGGTGGGGCGGATCGTGGGCGCGACTCGTACGCCGCGGGACAGGTGGATCGAGGAAGGGCTGCGGGCGCTGGCAACCGGCGGCCCGGATGCCGTCCGCGTCGAGGCGCTGGCGAAGCGGCTCGGCGTCACCAAGGGCGGGTTCTACGGGTCCTTCGCCGACCGGGACGCGCTGCTGACAGCGATGCTGGACACCTGGGAGCGCGAGAGCATCGACGAGGTGATCGACCGCGTCGAGCGCGAGGGCGGTGACCCGAAGACCAGGATTCAACGCGCCGGTGTGCTCACCTTCTCCAGCGAGCGCCTGCTGCCGATCGACCTCGCCATCCGCGACTGGGCCCGGCGCGACGAGACGGTCGCCGAGCGCCTGCGCCGGGTGGACAACCGGCGGATGGCGCTGCTGCGCGAGATGATCGGCACCTTCCGCTCCGATGCCGACGAGATCGAGGCCCGCAGCCTGCTCGCCTTCTGCCTGGCGATCGGTGAGCACTTCCTCGCCGCCGACCACGACGACCGCAGCCGGGCCCAGGTCCTCGCCCGCGCCGCCGACCTGCTGCTCGACCGCCCCACAGAGGCCAGCCACTGACCCGGCCTCGTGCCGGCGGTCGCGGTACCCGCCGGCCGCGTGGACCAGCCGGCCAAGTCGCCGTCAGAAATGGAAGACGCCGACGAGCAGCGCCACCGGGTCGGCGCCGGTGTGCAGTTGGTCGAAGGCCCGGAAGGCCATGGTCAGCGCCGTGCCGCTGGCGGGGTCGACCATCGACACGGTGCTTCCGTCCGGGGTGCCGTCGCCGCGGACACCGGTGAGGATCCGCACGTGCGAGATCTGGTTGTTCTCGATCCCGTCGTCGCCGACGTCGAGCACCGGGCCGGCCGCCTCGATCAGCCGGGCGAGACCCTCCGGCGTGTAGCTCACCGGGCCGTCCTCGGTCAGCCCCACCGCGGTGAGGACGGCCCGCAGGTCGGCGACGCCGACCCCCTGGTTCAGGTCGTACCTGCTGCGCCACGAGCCGCCGAGTCCGTCGAGGACCTGTTCGACGGTCGCCGACCGGCCGGTCTTCCAGTTCGACATCATCGTTGCGCCGGCGGCCCAGCAGACCAGCGACGACTTCTGCGTGATCGGTACGACCGGCGGATCGACCGCGACGTCGAGTGCCGGCCGCCCGGCGGCGGCGCCGGTCTTGACCGACACCGTCCCCTCGGGCCGGGTGACCCGCAGCGAGCCCTGATCGGAGGTGGCCACCCGGTCGATCGCGCGTCGCACCGCGGCCGAGCGGGTCGCGGTCGGGGTCGCCGGCCGTACCTCGCCGATCGCTCCCCGCAGCGTGCTCCGGGTCAGGGTGCGCGCCTCGTCGTCGGTGAGGAGCCCCTTGTCGCGGGCGTCCTTGATGTGCGCGAGGGTGCGGTCGAGTTCCTTGTTCAGGAACCGCTGCTGGGCGAGGGCGCCCGCCTTGGTGGCGAAGCCCTGCGCCGCGGTCATCGACGTCTTGAGCGCCTCGGCGGCGTTCTGCTGGTTGACGGCCAGCCCGGTGAGGTCCTTGAAGATGGTCGCGCTGCCCAGCGCGGTCATCGCCGCCGCCAGGCCGGTCGGGTCGGGGGCGGTCGGCACCTGTTGCAGACCGACGACGGGGGTCGGCAACGCGTCGGGTGTCAGGTTGGGCGGGGTGCTCCGCCGGCTGGCCGTGCTGAGCGGGTCGATGCCCGGTGGGCGGTCCGGGATCGGTGCCTCCTCCCACCGCCAGAACTTCGTGTCGTCGATGACCTCGCAGCTGTTGCACCTGCTGAGCACGGCCTCGGCGAAGACGCCGGAGGTCGGCAGGCTGATCCGCATCGGTGGCGCCGGGTCGGCGGCGTAGAGGTGGCGCAGGTCCGCCGGGGTCGAGCGGCCGAACTCGTACGTCGCGTCGAGCTTCAGCCCGGGCGCGACCGGCATCACCAGGCTGTTGCCGACAACGCCGACGACCCGGTTCTCCACCACGGAGGCGACGCTGCGCCCGCCGGCGTCCGGCGCGACGAACCCGTCCAGCAGCAGGTAGCGGCGGTTCGGATCCATCATGAGCCAGATCGCCCGGTGGTAGTGCTCGACGTGTTCGTCGAGGTGGTCGAGGAGCCGCTCGGCCAGGCGGCGGTCCCGGTCGCGCGGGTTCCGCTTCTCGACAGCGTCCAGCGGCACCGCGATCTCGACGGCGTCGCCGAGGCTCAGGTCGTTGAGGATCCGCCGGTTGAGGAACAGGTGGTGGCTCAGGTGAGCGGTGCGGTAGCGCAGCGACCCCGAGTCGACCACCAGCCGGGCGCCCGGCGGCAGGTTGCTGATCGCCAGCGACAGCCGGACCCGGTCGATCTGGGCGCGCAGCACGGTCGGTAGCGGGATGCCGGCCTGCAACCCGACCAGCATGGGACGGTCCTGCCCGAACAGTCCGACCATCGCCGGGTCGACAGTCACCGTCCGGGTGGCCGCCCCGTCCTCGATCAGCGACATGGTCATGGTTTCGAGCAACCGTTGGGCCACCCCGGGCGCGATCCGGCTGTCCCAGATGGCGTCGCGGGACGCCGGCAGGGCGACTCCCAGATACCGCTGCCAGATGTTGGCCGGCGAGTCCCAGAGCAGGTCGGCGTAGCCGTCCCAGTTCGCCTCGACGAACTCGCCGGACTCGCCGTCCGCCGGCCGCGGCAGGGTGGCCCGCACCAGCAGCTCGCCGTCGAGGTCGACCAGCGCCTCGTCGGCGTACCGGGCGGGCGGCACGTCCGCGCCGGCCCAGTTCGCCCGGACCCGCGCCAGCGCGTCGAACGCGGCCCGCAGGTCGCGGCGGCGCAGCCCGCGTTCCAGTGGTTCCCGCCAGCGCAGCGCCTTGTCGGCGGTGAACGGCGAGATGGCGAACGGGATGAACAGGCACTCCTGCACCGCGGCGAGTTCCTGGCTGACCTGCAGGTGGCGCAGCACCTCGAAGTACTCGACGGTCAGCGCGTGGCAGTGGTTGTAGTTCGCCACCACCTCGGTCTGCGCGCGCACTGACTCACCTTGGCGGGCGGTCTGCACGAGGGTGGAGCGCTGGCCGCGGACGGCGCTGGCGGACTGCAGGGTGCGGTCGCGGACCTGGTTGAGGGCGGTGCCGGTGAGGGCGCGGGCGGAGGTCTGGTTGGCCGTCGAGCCGGCCGACGACACGCCGCCCGCGGCGCCGAAGACCAACGGCCCGATGAACCCGCCGATGGCGGCCGCCACGGACGACACGTCGGCCGAGGAGTTGCCGCGCATCGACTCGGTCAGGGTGGACCGGATGACGTCGCTGATGTCGCTGTCGTGGCTCAGGTCGGCGACGAGTTCCTCGGCCACGGTCCGTTCGGCCCGCCGGCTGGCGACCTCCGACCGGTTCCAGTCGAGCACGGAGACGAGTTTCTGCTGTCCGGGCGCGAGCGGCAGCGAGTAGAGCAGGTCGCCGAGGGAGTAGCCGTCGGCCCGCCACACCTGTTTGATCGTCAGCAGGTGTCCGTGCGCGATGGTGGTCGCCTGGTAGCCGTACGGGATCTGGTCCCAGTCGAGCTGGCGGTGCGGATCGAGGGTGAACCGGCCCGGCTCCGGCTGGGCGAGCAGCCCGACGGCGGCGCGGAAGCGGCGGACGACGCTGGTCTGTTCGGCGGCCACCAGCCGCAGTGGCGTGACGTCGTGCGGGTCCCGGGCCAGGTCCGCCAGCACGCTGGGGTCCAGCCGCAGGGGGTCGCCCGCCAGTGCCCGCTGTTCGAGGACCCGGCTGGCCAGGGTGTCGGGGGCGGTCGACGCCCACCGGCCGTCGAGTTCGATGCCGGGCACGAAGCGCTGCGCCGCGGTGAGGGCGCGCGGCACGACCTCGGGTTGCCGGGCGGCGGCGCGGGCTTCCGGCGCGCCGGACGCGAGGCCGGCGGCGGCGCGGGTGGCCGCGGCGCCGAGGGCGAACGGGCCGGTGCGCGGCAGGTTCGCCACGGGGTCGGCGGTCGGGGCCGGCGCGACCGGCGGGACCGGGTCCAGCACGACCGGGCGTACGCGGGCCAGCCGCACCAGTTCGTCGACCAGCGCGCCGGGGATGGCCGGCCGGCCGGTGGGCGTGACGCCCTTGAGCTGCGGCTGGGTCGTGCGGACGACGGCCTGGTAGGTCACCTCGTCGAGGGTGCGGTTGGGGACGGTGAAGTCGACGCAGCGAACCGCGTCACTCGCGTACGCCTCGACGTTGCCGGCGACGTCCACCTGGTCGGGTGAGCGGGGCGGGGAGGTCGGGTCCGGGCAGTCGCAGTCGTCGGGTTTCGGCGGCGGGGCCGGCAGCGCCGGCGCCTGCAGCACGATCCGCCGGGGCAGCAGCCCGTCCTCCAACGGGATCGGGATGGGCGGGCCGCCGGAGAGCACCGCGTACGCCTCGGCGAACCCGCGGCTCGGCCACGGCCCGGAGAAGTAGCCGCCTACCGCCGTCCGGGTCACCGACACCGGGGCGGCCGCCGGTTCGGCGTCGGCCCGCGCCCAGATCACCAGCAGCAGGTCGGCGGGCACGCCCCGACCGCGCGGGTCGATCGCCAGGCCGGTGTACTTCAGCTGCTGGCCGAGGGCGAGGTCCCCGCTCGGTGGCACCTCGGTGGCCGGCCGCGCCACGACGGTGACCTCGACCGGTTCGGTGGGCAGGTCGGCGGGGACGACCCGGTTTCCGGCCGGCAGCCCGTCGGGGGCGAATGCCGTCAGGGTCACCGGCCCGCGTCGGTCGGCAGGATCGGGCAGCTCCAGCGCGAAGGCGCCGTCGCGCTCGACAACCGCGTCGCGGCGTCCGGCCACGAACACCGCCTCGGCCGCGTCGACGGTGAGCCGCTCCTCGAACCGGGCGCTGACCGCGTAGCCGGTGAAGTCGTGCACGCCGGTCGCGTCGAGCGTGCCGCGCAGCAGGGTTGTCATCTTGTCCTCCTACGCGTCCGGAGCGCTGTATGTGACGCCGGTGGAGGCGAGGTCCTCGCCGTTGGCGTAGCCGATCCGCAGCTCGTCGCCGTCGTCCGGCACGGCGGTCAGGAAACCGAGCACGACCCCCTCCGCCAGGGTCGGCATCAGGCCCTGCACCGCCTGGGACCCCACCCTGGCGAGCATCGGGGTCGCGCCGAAGACGAGGCCGCTGCCGCGGATGACCACCCGCATCACCCAGTCCGTGGGCAGCGGTGTGGCGATGGTTTCGAAGTCGGCGCTGTCGACCTGCATGGCGTGCTCCTAGTGCCGCACGAGCTGAAGGGAGTCGAAGAACAGGTGCCGCAGCATGCCGGGCGCCGCTCTCAGGCCGACCTGCGCGACCCGGGCGGGGTTGATGCCGGTGAGCTTGTCCACCGGAAGGGTCATGGTCTCCAGGCGCAGAACGGTGGAGTTCCCGGTTGTCCAGTGCCAGACGGGCCGTCGGGGAACGAGCGGTCCGCTGAGGGCCGACGCGCTGATCGTCGTGCTAGCCCCGTCCGCGTCGGTGACGACCACGCTGAAGGCCGGTAGTTGGCCGGCGTCGATGGTGTCCTGGCTGGTGAGGTCGTAGTCGGCGCCGACACCGAAGGTCAGCGCGTCGAAGCTCGACCAGTCCGACTCCCCCGGTCGCAGGGCGACGGAGTAGGCCGAACCGCCCGGACCGGGTGGCTCCAGGACGAGGATCGTCGTCACGTGGTTCGTCGCCATGTCCAGTGACCGGGCGCCGATCAGGACGTCCGGGAACGGGTCGATGGAGCCACCGGTGAGAGTGCGGGGCCTGACCGGGTCCTCCATGTCGTCGAGGACCTGGATCTGGCTGCCGAACGACCACTGCAACGACACCCCCGCGCCGAGCGTGTTGGTGGCGGTGCCGTCGAAGAGCCCCTTCGGCTTCGCGTCGCCGAGCAGTCGCCACCGGAACAGCCCGCCGATGTACTCGTCGGCGAGCTTCTCGTGATCCGTGTCGGACAGGAGACGATCCGGGAACAGGCCCGCGTCGTCGGCGGCCTTGAACCATTCGGAGTTGAACCGGTTGTGGTTGCAGTTGTCGATGAAGACCATCGCCTTGTCGCAGGTGGCGCGGTCGTAGTGACGGAACCCGGTCCCCCCGTAGTACCTCGCACCTCGCCCGCCGGCCACGTCGCCGTCGCGCGCGCCGTAGACGACGGCGAAGAAGGGGGTGTCGGCCCTGCCGAGCGCCACCTCCTCCGGCTTGCCGAACGCGAGGTCGGTCGGGGCGAGTGCGCACACTGCCCGGATGCCGTACCGGGTGGCCGGCGGGCGGGCGCTGTTCCTTCGGGCGGCCCGGACCACGGCGTCGCCGCCGCGGGAATGCCCCATCAGCGCTACCCGGTCGAAATCCAACCGTTGGTGCAGCGACGACGACGGGTTCGCGTCCAGGGTCCGCAACGCGTCCAGCGCACCGAGCACCATCTGCGTCCGCATTTCGATCATCGAGTCGAAGAGGTTCGCGACATTGGTGTCGACCGATACCGAGACGATCCCGTGCCGGGCCAACTCCTCCTGCAGCTTCTGGTAGCCGTTGAAACTCGGGATGAGCCTGCCGGGCATCGACTGCCCGTGCAGGATCACCGCCACCGGCAGCCGGCCGGTTCCGGCGACCCGGGTCGGCGTGGCGGCGTCGGCCGGGTGCACGATCCGCAGCCGCCGCTCGACGAGGTACTTCGTCGGATCGAGCGGATCCTGCTCGATGAGCCCGGCCGCTTCCGGCTTCTCGAGGTGGTCGCCGAGGAGTGCCTTCAGGGTGTCGTACGTGTCGATCACGAAGGGGGTCAGGCTCGTCTCCCACAACGGCTCAATGACCACCACTTGCGGGATCTGGTGGAACAGCTCCAGGGGCGGCGACGGGGTGAGCCCGCCGCCGACGACTCCCCGCTCGTCGGCGAAGCTGACCTCGACCGTCTCGCTGGGGCTGCTCACCTTGATGTCGGCCTTCGCGCCCTGCGCCGCCTTGTCGATCACGCCGTCGACGATCGGATCCGTGGTGGGGCTCTGCGATCCCGACCGTGGCTCGCCGACCAGGCCGCGCAATGCGGACGAGGCCAGCTCCTGCGCCTCGCTCTGGGAGAGCAGGCCGTCGCCCCGCGCCTGGTTGATGCGGTCCAGCATCCGCTCGGCGTTGCGACCGAGCTCCTGCTGGCTGGCGAGCTTCGCCGCTTCGTCGCCGAGTGCCGAAGCGGCCGACAGCGACGCCTCGAACGCCGCCGCGGCGTTGCGTTGGGTGCCCTCCAGTCCGGTGACGTCCTGGAACAGGCCCGGCTTGGAGAGCAGCTCGAAGGCGGCCCGGAGGCCGACCGGATCGGGCACCGCGGGTGCGTTCTGGATCTGCACCAGCGGCGCCGGCAGCGGGGTCGGGGTGAGGTCCGGCTCGTCGCCGGCCCGACTCTCGGTGGAGACGGGGGAGATCTCCGGCAGCTCGAGCTGCCCGTCGGTGCTCCACCGCCAGTAGCGGGTGTCGTCGACGCTCTCGCAGGCGTTGCACGAACCGGCGACGGCTTCGGCGAAGACGCCACGGGTCGGCACGCTGACCCGCAGCGGCGGCGCCGGCGGGGCGGCGTACGCGTTGACCAGCGGCACCGGGGCCGCCTCGCCGCCGGCCTCGGTGAGCGTGGGGTCGAGCCGCAGCCCGGGTGCCGCCGGCAGCACCAGGCTGTTCCCGACGATGCCGATGAGCTGGTTGCTGCACAGGCTGGCCACGCTGCGGCCGCCCAGCCCCGGCACCTCGACCGCGTCGAGCAGCATGAACCGGCGCTGCGCGTCCAGGCTCATCCAGATCGCCTGGTGGTAGAACTCGAGGTGGTCGTTGAGGTGGGCGACCAGCAGGTCGGCCAGCTTCACGTCCTCCTGCCGGGGGTTGCGCAGCTCGCGCTGGGACAGCGGCGCGGCGACCACGACCGCGTCGCCGAGCTTGATGTCGTCGATGATCCGGGCGTCGTCGAAGAGCACGGCCGACAGGTGCGGCGTCCGGTAGCGCAACCGGCCGGAGTGCACGATCACCTGGGCGTCCGGCGGCAGCGGCGGGCCGTCGTACCAGATCTTGACGTGCGCGATGTCGTCGCGCGGGACGCCCGGCACCGCCCCGGCCTGGTTGACCGTGACGTACAGCGGCACGCTCTCGGCGTAGCGCGACACCAGGGTGGCGTCGACCGGCACCTCGGACTCGCCACCGTTCGGCCCGACGAACGCCAGCCGCAGCCGCTGCACCAGACGCTCGGCGATGCCGGGCGCGATTTCGGTACGGAAGATCCGGTCCCGCTCGCGCGCGGTCCGCTCGTTCAGCTTGGCGGTGAACAGTTCCAGGGTGTCGACGTTCAGGAACGGCGCCAGCGGCTGCCACATGTCGACCTGGTACTTGCCGTCGGCGGCGTCGCGCGGGCGGGGCAGCAGGAAACTGACCCGCAGCTCGCCCTCGATCGACTCGGGCGCCTCCTCGCTGTAGCGGGCCACCGGAAAGTCCCAGCCCACCCAGTTGTCGGCGATCCGCTCGATGGCGTCGAAGCCGCCGCGCAGCTCACCCCTGCGGAGGAAGCGTCCCAGCACCTCGCGCCAGCGCAGCGCCTTCGCCCGGTCGAAGGGCGCCAGCGGCAGCGGCACGAACAGGCACTCGCGCACGTCCGCCAGCTCATGGGTGACCAGGAAGTGCCGCAGCACCTCGAAGTACTCGACCGTCATCGCGTGGCACCGGTTGTAGTTGGCCACCACCTCGGTCTCGGCCCGCAGCGTCTCCCCCTGGCTGACGCTCTGCACCACCGACGAGCGCTGGCTGCGCAGCGCCGAACTGCGCTGGGCCACCCGGTCCCGCAACTGCTGCATGGAATCGGCGGCGAACGTCCGCGCGGCGTCCTGCCAGGACGAGGAACTGGACCCGCTGGTGCCGCCGGCGACGCCGCCGAAGATGCCGAAACCACTGCCGATGAAGCCCGCACCGAGCCCGCCGGCGACCCCCCAGGTGGTGTTGCGTGAGCCGGACGAGATCTCCTCGTGCAGGTCGGTACCGACCATCTCCAGCACGGCCCGGTCGCGGCTGAGCAGCGCGTCGAGGTGCTCCTCGTACTCCAGCCGCTCCTCCCGCGCCGACGACGTGCGCCGGTCCCAGTCGACCACCGCGACCTGGCGACGCTGCCCGGGCGCGAGCGGCAGCGAGTAGAGCAGGTCGCCGAGGGAGTACCCGTCGGCGCGCCAGACCTCTCGGAACTGCAGCAGGTGACCGTACGCGATGTCCAGCGCCGGGTGGATCCGCGGCGTGTGGTCCCAGTCGATGGCGTCCTCGGCGTCGAGGACCGTCCGATCCCACGCCGTCCGCAGCCCGGCGTCGATCATGTCCGTGGTGGCGGTCACCTCCGACAGCCACGCCGCGCGGGTGATCGCGGCGACGCTCGGCGGCCGGTCGGTACGGACCAGCGAACGCGCCGCGTGCACGTCGAGGGTGAGGTTCGTGGTCTGCAGGGCCACCGACGTCGGCCGGGTCAGGCCGAGTGCCTGCGACGCGATCGACACGCCGAGCAGGTCGGCGAGCAGATCCGACGGTACGGCCCGGCGCGGGTTCAGGGTCAGCCCGGCGACCCGCGGCTCCGAGGTCCGCACCACCTGGAAGTACGCGAACTCCTCGATGGCCCGGTTCGGCATCGTCAGATCGACACAGCCACCGCCCAGGTCCTGCGAGAACGCCTCCGGGCTGCCGGTCAGATCGGCCTGGTCCGGCAACCGGGGCGGCGTCGCGGAGCAGCCGCAATCGTCGTCCGGCAGCTCGTCGTCGTGAAGGTCGACGACCAGCAGGATCGCCCGCGGCAGCCGGCCGTCGGCGGCCAGTGACACGGGCTGCCGCGCTCCCCCGGCCACGCTGCCGGAGGCCGAGGCCAGCACGTCG
Source organism: Micromonospora echinaurantiaca (assembly GCF_900090235.1). Taxonomy (NCBI): domain Bacteria; kingdom Bacillati; phylum Actinomycetota; class Actinomycetes; order Micromonosporales; family Micromonosporaceae; genus Micromonospora; species Micromonospora echinaurantiaca. Next base: position 3,159,217 of record NZ_LT607750.1, read on the forward strand.
TCGACCCAGTCCGCGCCGAACCGGCCGTCGGACCGGGTCGCGGTGATGACCAGGGGCCGGGCCGGTCGGCTGTCACCCTCGATGTCGGACCCGTCGGCCTGGTCGACGCCCCAGATCACCACCGGCAGGTCGGGCGGAACCCGCCGGCCCTGCTGGTCGACGACCTGGCCGGTGATCCGGGCACGGGCACCCAGGTTGGGCTCGTCGCTGGGCACGACCTCGACCCGGTCGACCGTCGGGACCCGCAACCGGAGTGGTTTGGTCAGCTGCTCGAGCGAGCGCCGCAGCCGGTGCACCTCGACACCGGTCGCGGCCGCCACGGAGATCTCCACCGGGTCGACCGGGACGCCGTCCGGCGTGACCTCGATCCGGAATTCGCCGTCGGCGGGTAGCCGCGCCGAGCCGACAACGGGAAACCGGAGCACCGCGTCCCCGAGCGTCCGTTCCGCCCGCAGGCTGACCTGCACGCGGTAGCCCTCCACCGACCCTCCGGTCGCCCGGGGCCGGACTGTGCCGTGCACGACGAGTATCTCGGCCATGGTGACCTCCGCGCAGCGTCGGTGGCGATCGCGTCAGGCCGACTCCGGTCGTGGCTCGCCCGCGGAGGTATCTGCCGGCTACCGCCGGCGCCATGCCGGGCAGACGAGGGATGAGCAGCGCATTCACGTCTCGCAAGGCTCATCGTCCGCCGCACCGACGGGTAGGTAAAGCCATCGGTCGAGTCAGATCACGGACCGCTGTCGCGCTTCTGCGCGGGTCCGGCCGGGCACAACGTCCCTCTCGGCCACGCGGCCACCGGCCGATCGCGGGAATGGCTCGGCCATCCGCTCACCGGGTGGCACGTCCCGGACGGTGCGACCCGGACGACGCCCGCCGGCCGTCCCGAATCGACGGCCGGCGGGCGGGCGTAGCTCAGCTGATCTCGGACGTCGTCCACCGGGCGGAGGAGTTGGTGACGGGCACGGTGTCGCCGACCAACGTGGTCAGCCCCTGGGCGTCCCGGCGCGCACTCGTACCGACCCAGACCTCGACGTCACCGGGCTCCACGACCCGGGTGAGCGTGCGGTCGGAGAAGGCCAGCCGCGTCGTGGGCACGGTGAACTCGACAGTGACCGACTGACCGGGCGCCAGGTGGACCCGCCGGTAGCCGAGCAGCTGCGCCACCGGCCGGGTCACCGACGCCACCAGGTCACGGCCGTAGAGCTGGACCACGTCGTCGCCGGCGACCGCGCCGGTGTTCGTCACGCGTACGGTCACCGGCAGCGCCCTGTCGGTCGGCACCGTGGCGGGCACGGTCAGGTCGGTGTACTCGAACGTGGTGTAGGACAGGCCGTGGCCGAACGGCGCCGCGGGCGTGGTGGGCAGGTTGGTCACCTCGCTGCCCTCGCCGAGCGTGGGGTGCAGGTACGAGTACGGCTGCGCCCCGGCCGACCGGGGCAGGCTGACCGGCAGCTTGCCCGACGGGTTGACCCGCCCGGAGAGCACCCCGGTGATCGCCCCGGCGCCCTCCTCGCCAGGAAAGAACGCCTGCACCACCGCCGCGCAGCGGGCCAGCGCCCAGTCGACCGCGTACGGGCGGCCGGTGAGCAGCACGAGGACGACCGGTGTGCCGGTCGCCAGCACCGCCTCGACGAGCTCGCGCTGGACGCCCGGCAGCTCCAGGTCGTCCCGGTCGCAGCCCTCGCCGACCGTGCCGCGCCCGAAGAGGCTGGCGTGGTCGCCGACGACCAGGACGGCGACGTCCGCGGCGGCCGCCGTGGCGACGGCCTCGTCGAAACCGGATCGGTCGTCGTCGTCCACATCGCAGCCGCGGGCGGCGGTGACGAGATCGGCGCCGAACTCGGTTCGCATCGCGTCGAGGACCGTCGGGACCTCGATGCCGGTCTCCACGTCGGAATGCTGGACGAGGACGTGGTTGAGGAAGGAGTAGCACCCGAACAGCGCACCCGGCCGGTCGGCGTTCGGGCCGATGACCGCGACGCGCCGGCCCGCGGGCAGCGGAAGCGCGTCCCGGTTGGCGACCAGGATGATCGACTCCTCGGCGAGGCGGCGGGCGATCGCCCGGTGCTCGGGCGAGTCGAGGTCGACCCCCTGGGGCGGTTCCTCCGTGAAGGTGGCGTCCAGCAGCCCGAGTTCCAGCTTCTGCCGCAGGACCCGCAGCACCGCCCGGTCGACGAGCGCCTCGCTCAGCTTGCCCGCCCGCACCGCCTCCGCCACGGCGAGGTAGGCGTCGCCCGTCGGCAGCTCGACGTCGACCCCGGCGGTCAACGCCTGCACGGCCGCCTCCGCGTGGTCGCCCGCCACGTGGTGCAGCAGGTTCAGGAACGCCACCCCGTAGTAGTCGGCCACCACCGTGCCGTCGAAGCCCCATCTGTCCCGCAGCACGCCGGTGAGCAACGTCGGGTCGGCGGCGACGGGCACGCCGTCGATCTCGGCGTAGGAGTGCATCACGGAGCGCGCGTTGCCGTCGAGAATCGCCATCTCGAACGGCGGCAGCAGCACGTCGGCGACCTCCCGCGGGCCGGCGTGCACCGGGGCGAAGTTGCGCCCGGCGCGCGAGGCGGAGTAGCCGACGAAGTGCTTCAAGGTGGCGTGCACCCCCTGCGACTGCAGGCCGCGCACGTACGACGTGCCGAGGGTGCCGACCAGGTAGGGGTCCTCGGCGATGCACTCGTCGACCCGACCCCAGCGCGGGTCACGGATCACGTCGAGCACCGGGGCGAGTCCCTGGTGGATGCCCAGGGACCGCATGGACGCCCCGATCGCCGCGGCCATCTCGGTGACCAGCTCGGGATCGAAGGCGGCCCCCCAGGCCAGCGGCGTGGGGAAGGTGGCGGCCTTCCACGCCGACAGCCCGGTGAGGCACTCCTCGTGGACGATCGCCGGTATGCCGAGCCGGGTGCCGGTCACCAGGTCCGACTGGAACTTCCACAGCCAGGACGCGCGGGCGGCGGCGTCGACGGGACGCGTGCCGTACGGCCGGGTGAGCTGGCCGAGCCCGTGCCGGGAGAAGTCCTCCAGCTTGCTGCTGTCGCCGAACTCGCCCTGCAGCGGTGCGACGGCCTCGCCGTCCTCCTTCTCCCAGAAGCCAACCAGCTGGGCGACCTTCTCCTCGATCGTCATCCGGCCGAGCAGCTCGCGAAGGCGCGCCTCGCCGTCGCGCCCGTCCCGCAGGTCGTGGTCCGGCTCCGCCTGGACCGGCACCGACACCGACCCACCCACCGCACCCCGAACCTCAGTCATGATGTGCTTCCCCTTCGTTGTGCTGGTACCGCTGTCGCTCATCCCTTGACCGCGCCCTGCAGGCCGCCGACGATCTGCTTCTCGGCCAGCGTGAAGAAGAGCAGGGCCGGCAGCATCGCCAGCGACGTGAAGGCGAGGATTCCCGCGGTGTCCGAGGTGTACTGACTCGAAAAGTTCTGGACACCCAGCGGCAGGGTGTGCAACTCGGCGTCGCCGAGGACGAGCAGCGGCAGGAGGAACGCGTTCCAGCTCGCCACGAACGCGAGGACCCCGACCGTGACCAGCGCCGGCCGCGACAGCGGCAGCATGATGCGCCAGAGGAACCCGAGCCGGCCGGCACCGTCGATCGCGGCGGCGTCCTCCAGCTCGCGGGGTACCGCGGAAAGGAAGGGACGCAGGATCACGATCGTGAGCGGCAACTGGAAGGCGACCTGCGGGAGGATCACCGCGTAATAGGAGTTGATCAGGTTCAGGTCACGCAGCATCAGGTAGAGCGGCAGGATCGCCGCCCCGGCCGGGAAGAGCAGGCCGAGGGTGAAGAAGGTGTAGAGCCCCTCCCGCCCGCGGAAGGTGTACCGGGCGAGCACGAACGCGGCGCAGACGCCGAGCACCACCACGCCGAGCGTCGTACCCAGGGCGATCACCGCGCTGTTGACCACCTGCTGCCAGAAGTCGCTCTGCGTCAGCACCCGGACGTAGTTGTCCGCGACCCACGGATCGGGCAGGCCGGCCGGGTCCGCGATGATCTGCGGGGTGGTGCGGAAGCCGCCGACGATCACGTAGACCACCGGGGTGATCGACACGGCCGCGACCGCGAGCGCCAGCACGTAGGTGAGCGGCGTGCCCCACGCCACCGGGCGGCGGCTCGAGGAGGGAACTGGATTGGCGACCACTGTCAGTTCACCCTCCCGGTGATGGCGCCCTCGATGTCCCGGCGGAGCAGGAAGCGCTGAAACAGCAGCGCCGCCACGAACGAGATGACGAACAGGATCACGGCCACCGCGTTGCCGTAGCCCCACAGCCGGGCGAAGAAGCCGTTGTCCACCATGTACGTGGCCATGGTGGCCGAGGCGCCGAGCGATCGCACCGCGGGCACCGAGGTCACCCAGATCACCTCGAAGGTCTGCAGCGAACCGATCATCGACAGGAACATCCAGATCCGGAACGTCGGGCCCAGCAGCGGGAGCGTGACGTGGCGCTGGGTCTGCCACCAGCTCGCGCCGTCGATCGCTGCGGCCTCGGTCAACTCCGGCGGGACGTTCGACAGGCCGGCGAGCAGCAGGATGATGGCGAAGCCGACGTACTTCCAGGTGAGGACGAACAGCATCGTCCAGATGACGATGTCGAGGTCGGCGAGCCACGCCTGCACCAGGCCGCCCAGCCCCAGTGACCGCAGCAGCGCGTCGACCGTCCCGTTGTCGGTCAGCAGCAGCTTCCACATGATGCCGACGGTGACCTCGGCGAGCACGTACGGCACGAACACCAGCAGGCGGAACACGGTGCGCCCGCGGAAGCGACGGTTGAGCAGCAGGGCGATGCCCAGTGCGAGGGGGCCCTGGACCACGAGCGACCCGATCACGATGATCGCGTTGTTGCGCAGCGCGTCGAGGAAGATCGGGTCCTGGAAGGCGAGGACGTAGTTGTCGTAACCGACGTACTCGGTGGGCGGCCCGACCCCGCGCCAGCGGAAGAGGCTGTAGTAGACCGCGAAGCCCATCGGCACCAGCACGAACATCACGTACACGACGATCGCCGGTGTGGTGAGCCCGATGATCTCGTACCACTTGCGTCTGGTCTCGGCCGCGCGGGACGAGCGTCGGGCGGCCGGGGGGCCCGCCGGCGGCGCGAGCGCGCCGCCGGCGGGGTTGAGGGTCGGGTTGGTGGAGGTCACTTCTTCGCGGCCGCCTTCATCGCCGAGACGACCTGCTCGGGGCTGCCGTTGCCGGCGAAGATGGCGACGATCGCGTCGTTCATCGCGTTGCCGACGGTGCTGCCGAAGGCCGTGTCCAGCCAGAGCTGCACGTAGGTCGCTCCGGAGGTGGCCTCCAGGATGGACTTCAGCGCCGGGTCCGCGATGCCGCCCTCCGCGCCCTTGGTGACGGGCAGGCCGGTGCCGGTCTCGGCGTAGCCCTTCTGCACCTCGGGGCTGACGATGTACTTGAGGAACTCGACGCACTCGGCCGGGGCGTTCTTGGCGCAGGCGAACCCGTCGCCGCCGCCGAGCGCCGCCTTCGGGTCACCGGCGGAACCGGAGATCGCCGGTACCGGGAACCAGCCGAGGAACTTCTTCAGTGCCTCCGGGTCCTCGGCGGCGGTCTCCAGGGTGCCCCGGTTCCAGTCCCCCATCAGCTCCATCGCGGCCTTGCCGTTGGCGAGCAGGCCGTTGGCGCTGGTCGGGTCGTTCTGCCCGGGGGTGGCGATGAAGTTGGCCTGGAACGGCTTGGTGTCGATGAAGGTCTTCAGGTCCTGGCCGGCCTTGACGAAGCACGGGTCGTCGAAGACCAGGTCGATGGACGCCTTCTTCAGCGTGTCGACCGAGCAGGCGCGCAGCGCGAAGTTGTACCACCAGTGCGCGGCGGGCCACTTGTCACCGGCACCCAGGGCGATCGGGACGACGTTGATCGCCTTGAGCTTCGTGACCGCCTCGTTGAGCTCCTCGAAGGTGGTCGGCGGGGCGGTGATGCCCGCCTTGGCGAACATGTCCTTGTTGTACCAGATGCCCTCGATGCCCATCCGGAACGGCAGGCCGTACTGCTTGCCGTCCACCTGCCAGATCTCGGTCGCGCTGCCGATGTTGGCGACCTCCGTCTTGACCTGGTCGGTGATGTCCTTCAGGTAGTCGGCCTCCACCTGCTCACGCATCTCGCCGCCGCCCCACGCGGCGAAGATGTCCGGCGGGTCACTGGTGAGCAGCGCGGCGGGGAGCCGGGTGCGCTGGAGCTGGTTGGTCTCGATCGCCTCGATCTGGATCGTGACGGTCGGGTGCAGGGCGGAGAAGTCCTTGGCGACCTTCTCCCAGTAGGTCTTGCCGGGCCCGTCCTGGGAGGCGTTGTGCCACCAGGTCAGGGTCACCGGGTTCTTGTAGAGCTCGCTCTCGGCGGGCGCTTCGTCGTCGCCGCCGTTGCAGGCGGTGACAAGGAGTGCGCTGGTCAGGAACAGCGCTAGGACGGCGCCCGCACGGCGCTTCATCGCCATCGGTGTCTCCTCGACTAATCAGTCGCGATACTCGGCTGGTGGCCGAGTTTTACAGCCGTGTAACCTCGTGTCAATCGTTATCGATAACGTTTTCGAATCTGCGGTGACGGGCTGCGGAGGGCGCTCGTATCATCGTCGGCGTGGCGTTTCCGCAGCGTGTGAAGATGTCGGACGTGGCCCGTACGGCCGGCGTCTCGGTGGCGACCGTGTCCAAGGTCGTGAACGGTCGGTACGGCGTGGCAGAAGCGACCGTGGAGCGGGTCCAGCAGGTGATCCGCCAGCTCGGCTACGAGGCCAGCCTGGGGGCGCAGAGCCTGCGCAGCCACCGCACGAACGTGCTGGGCATCCTGGTCGCCGAGTTCGAGCCGTTCTCCACCGAACTGCTCAAGGGGGCGTCGCGGGAGGTCGCCGGCACCGGCTACCAGCTGCTGGCCTACTCCGGCGGTGACGGCGGCGGCGCGGCGATCGGCTGGGAGCGCCGGTCGCTGGCCCGCCTGTCCGGCACCCTCATCGACGGGGCCGTGATCGTCACGCCGACCGTGGTCGAGACCAAGCCGGGCTTCCACGTCGTCGCCGTCGACCCGCACACGGGCCCGTCCGGCCTGCCGACGGTCGACTCCGACAACTTCGCCGGCGCCGTGCTCGCGACCGAATACCTCCTGTCGCTCGGCCACCGCCGCATCGGGCACATCAGCGGACGCCCCGACCTCGAGTCGGCGCGCCTGCGCGAGGCGGGCTTCCGCAAGGCCATGGCCGACGCCGGCGTGCCGGTCGACGAGCGGCTCGTACGCGTCGGCGGGTTCCGGATCGAGAGCACCGCCGGCACGGCCGCGGAGCTGCTGGCACTCCCCGACCGGCCGACCGCGATCTTCGCCGGCAACGACCTCTCGGCCATCTCCACGATGGACGTCGCCCGGAGCATGGGCCTCACGGTGCCCGACGACCTGTCGGTGATCGGCTTCGACAACATCCCGGAGTCGGCGCTGGTCGACCCGCCGCTGACGACGATCATGCAACCGCTGCAGCGCATGGGCGCCGAGGCGTTGCGTCTGCTCGTCGACCTGATCGCCGGCGTCGAGCGCGACACGCACATCCGGCTGCCCACCGAACTGGTCGTCCGCGCCTCGTGCGGCCCGTACCGCCCCGGCCCGGGGGTGCCGCTGTCCCGCGCCGCGACGGCGGGCGGCTGACCCGTCGGTCCCGGTCACGACCCGGCACCCCGTCGCCGCCCGCCGAGGTGGTCGAGGTGGCGGCGGGACCGCCCGGCCTGCCGTGCTACGACGAGCAGGATGGCCGTGCGGCCCCGCCTCCGCCAGTGATTCACCGGCGCGGCCTGTGCGGGACGCGCGGCAGTACGTACGGCGGGCCGGCGTAGATCAGGTCGGCCTTCATCTCGTGGTAGGCCCGCTTGGGTAGGTAGTTCTCGTCGTAGATGGTGGCCATGCCCTCCGGCGGGTCGCTGAACCAACCGGGCACCCAGGAGTGCTTGTCGGTGAAGCCCCAGACGGTGAACGACAGGCAGTGCCGGTCGGCCAGGCAGGCGCGCAGCAGCACGCTGAAGTTGGCCGCGGACGCCTGCAGCCGCGGGTTGATCTCGGCGGAGTCACCGGCCTGGACCCCCTCGGTCAGCTGGCTGCGCACGTCGACCTCGGTGAACGCGGTGGCCAGGCCCAGCCCGGAGAACTTCTTCAGCGCCGCCGCCACCTGCAGGGTGTCGTAGTTGCCGTACTGGGTGCCCAGGTGGCCCTGGCTGCCGATGCCGTCGATGGGCACGCCCTCGGCCCGCAGTTGCCGGGCCATGTCGTAGACGAACTGCGTCTTGTCGTTGGCCGGGTCACCCGAGCCGAACGCCTCGATGTTGTAGTCGTTGTAGAACAGCAGCGCCTTCGGGTCGGCGGCCCGCGCCCAGCGGAAGGCGTCGGCGATGTAGCCGGGCCCGAGGTGCTGGGCCCAGAAACCCTTGTAGTGCAGGGTCGGCGGGTTGTCCCACGGGTCGCTGACGGCCTCGTTGACGACGTCCCACTGCCAGATCTTGCCCTTGTACCGGCTCACCACCGTGGTGATGTGCTTCTTCAGCAGGGCGCGCAGCTCCTCCTTGCTGATGGAGCCGTCGGCGACGCCGCTGGTCAGCCAGCCGGGCAGCTGGTTGTGCCAGACCAGCACGTGACCGCGGATGCTCTGGTTGTTCTGGCGGGCGAAGGCCACGAGTTCGTCGGCCGGCCCCCAGTTGTAGCTGCCCCGGGTCGGCTCCAGGCTCTCCCACTTCATGGCGTTCTCGGCCGTCACGGAGGAGAACTCCGACGCAGCGAGCTGGCGGTACCGCGGGTCGGCGGGGTCGTTGAGGACGGCCAGATCGACAGCGGTGCCGATGTGAAGGCCGTGTCGCTGGCCGAGCGTACGCAGGCTCTGCTCGGCGGGGTCGTACTGGCGGCCTGCCGTGGCCGGCAGGGCGTTGAGCGTGGCGACGGTCGCGACCGCGACCACACCGGTGGCTATCCACCGTCTCAGCTTCATCTGCGTTCCTTTCGGGCTGACCATCGACCGCCGCCGACGAGCCGAGGCACGACGTCTGCCGCCGGCACCCGACGTGGCGATCAAGGATTGGTGGTGGCCGTGCGGCCAGGCTTCCGACCGGGGGCGCCGGAAGTTTCGGGGCTCTAACCGGAACTAGCTCGGAACGTTAGGAGTCGATACCTGCCGTGTCAATGGGCGCTTCCGGCAGGCTCAGACGTCGTCATCGAGTCGATGCCGGCCGGCGAGCTGCCGAAACTTTCGGGCCGGCGGGTCCAGGCGTGGGCGCCGGGCCGCACCGGCGGCCGGGCCCGACCAGCGGCCCGGCCTGGTCGGTGACCCGGCGGTTCAGTGTTCGAGGTACGTCGCGTGGTCGAAGTCGGCGGACACCCCGTCGCCGCCGAGGTCCTGCACCCACAGCCCCAGGAGCGCGCCGGTGAAACCCCACGCGGCCGGCTCGCCGTCGACGATCACGGCGGCGTGCTCGTCGGAGAGGATGGTGGCGTCCAACTCGACCGGGAGTTGGCGCCAGCCGTCGCCCAGGTCGTAGCCGAACCGCAACGCCGGCCCGTCGAACTCGACGCGCAACCCGACGCGGGCGGCGGTGCCGACGTCGACGGTGAGCTCCGGGTAGGCGGTCCGTCGGCCGCTGTCCGAGCTGAGCAGCTCCAGCACCACCCGGCCGTCGTCGGCCCGGGTCAGGTAGAGGTAGTACCAGTTCAGCGTGTTGTAGTAGCCGGTGATCCCGGCCAGGTGCCGGTGGTCGACCGGGTCGAACTCGACGACCGTTTCCAGCGAGCAACGCGCCGCCCCGACCCGCCGGGCGACCAGACTCGGCGTTTGCTTGCCGACCGGCGACTGACCACCGTGGACGCGCAGGTGTGAGGGGCGGGACCGCAGGTCGACCCAGTCGGCCGTCGCCGGGCGGCGCAGCGTGGACCACCAGGTGGCCAGCCGCGGCGCGTCGAAGTGGTCGGTCGCGGGCTCGTCGGGCCACGGGTGGGCGGGCAGGTCCGGGGCGGGGATCTCGGTGGCCGGCACGCCGCCGGGAACGCGGGGCCAGCCGCCGCGCGGCCAGTTGACCTCTTGGATGGCGGTCTCCCGCCCCAGCACGCAGTTGCCCAGCGGGGTGTAGGGACGTCCGACGAGGTGGGCGAGGTACCAGTCGCCCCGCTGGGTGCGTACCAGACTGCCGTGACCGGCCTTCTGCAGCGCGAGGTCCGGCCGGCCGACGGAAGTGAGCAGCGGCCCGGCCGGATCGACCTCGTAGGGGCCGAGCAGATCCCGCGAGCGGGCGACGGTGACCTGGTGCTCCCAGCTGGTGCCGCCCTCGGCCGTGACCAGCCAGTACCAGCCGTCGTGGCGGTAGATGTGCGGCGCCTCGGTCAGGCCGACGTCCGTACCGGTGAAGATGATCTTCGCGTCGCCGACCAGTTCCCGCCGGGCGCGGTCGTAACGCTGGATCTCGATGCCACCGAACCGGTCGCGTCCCGGCCGCCAGTCGGCGCTCATGGACAGCAGCCAGGTGGAGCCGTCCTCGTCGTGGAAGAGCGACGCGTCGAAGCCGTGCGCGTGCAGCGCGACCGGATCCGACCAGGGGCCGGTGATGTCGGGCGCGGTGGTGAGGAAGTTCTGGGCGTCCCAGTAGCCGCTGGCGAAGCTGGCCACGTCGCTGTAGACCAGGTGGAACAGGCCGTCGTGATAGGACAGGTCGGGTGCCCACACCCCGTTGGAGTCGCCGCACCCGCGCAGGTCCAGCAGGCGGCGCTCGGTGATGATGCCGCCCAGCGCCCGCCAGTGCACGAGGTCCCTGGAGTGGTGCACGCGCACCCCGGGGTACCACTCGAACGTCGAGGTGGCCAGGTAGTAGTCGTCGCCCACGCGGAGGATCGACGGGTCCGGGTGGAAGCCGGTAAGGACGGGGTTGCGGATCGACCGGGCGGTGGCTAACTCTGCGATCTCGGTCGACATGGTCGACTCCTCCAGATTCTCCTCCCGGCAGGTTTCCGGAAATCGCTGCCGGGTAGCGTCAAGATTTCGCCCACCGTAACGGCTCACGGCCAGCCCCGAACAGCCCCTTACCGCTGATGTCTCACCGGGAAGGCTCCGTCACCATGCCGGCACGGGCGCCGGCCGGAGCCTCGAAACTTTCGGGCCGACGGCTCCGCCAGGCGACCGCCGCAGAGATCAGGCAGATCACCGCCGCCGCGATCAGCGGCGGTCGCCCGCCGAGGTGGACGGCGGCGGAGCCGAGTGGGATCGCCACGGCGATCGGCCCGAACATCGCGGTGTTCGCCGTCCCGGCCACCCGGCCGAGCATCGCCGCCGGGGTGTGCGTCTGCACCGCGGTCACCGCCGCGACCAGCGTCCACGGCAGACCGACACCGGCGACCACCGACGCGACCACCGTGACCGGCCACCACGGCAGGCACCGCGCCAGGCAGCCGACCGCGAAGAGCACGGTGCCGGCGACGGCGACGGCGGCCGGGCCGCGCCGGGCGATGAGCCGGCCGACGATCAGACCGCCCACCAGCGACCCCGCTCCCTGGGCGCTGACCAGCACGCCGAGGAACGTCGCCGGCAGGTCCAGTTCGGTGACGACGATCGCGTACAGCGCCGCGGTGGTGAGGCCGGACATGGCGATCGACACCGCGGCCAGCGCCACCGGGACGCGGGTCGCCCGCTGCCCGGCCAGGACGGCGAGCCCGGCCCGGAGGCCACCCTGCCGTCGGGTCGGCGGGTCGGGTGGGGTGTGGACCAGTCGCACCGCCAGGTACAGGGCGGCGACCAGCACGGGCATGGCGGCGCTGAGTACGGCCACGGCGTGACCGCCGTGCCAGGCGTACAGGCCGGCGCCGGCCGCCGGGGCGACCAACTTCATGCCCTCCTGGGCGCTGGAGCGCCACCCGTTGACGTCGCCGAGTTCGGCGGGCGACAGGGCGGCCGGCAGCAGCGCCGTCTCGCCGGCGTCGATGAGGACGTAGCTGAGGCCGTAGGCGCACGACACGGCGAACAGCAGCCAGGTCTGCCCGGGCCCCCGGACGGCGAGGAGGCTCAGCAGGACGGCGGCCAACGCCAGGTTGACGGCGATGACGAGCGGACGCCGAGGCACCCGGTCGAGCAGGGCGCCCAGCCACGGGCCGGCGAGGACCGGGGCGTACACGCACAGGCCGGCGAGGGCGGCGAGGCTGGTGGAGCCGGTGAGGTCGAGGATCCAGATGCCGACCACCAGGGCCATCGCGGTGCTGCCGAAGCCGGACAACAGCGAGATCGCCACGAACAGGCCAGCGTTGCGGCGCATGAGCCCTCCAGAGTTGAGCCGGGACGACTCACATCCTCAGACTTGCGCGGACAACAGGCAATATGGGCGAGGAGCTGTCAATGCCCTGTTGACAGGGCGGCGTCCAGGATCGCCGCGACGTCCTGGACGGGTGCGGGCAGCCGCTCGGGCCCCGCCTGCGCGAGGTCGGCGGCGATCAGCAGCGCCAGCGCGTACAGCGACCCCGGCGGGGCGTCGAGGGCGGCCTCGGCGGTGCGGCGTACCAGCTCCGCCCGGCGGAACCGGCTGTCCCACCGGCGGTCCGTGTCGATCCATCGCCGCAGGTCCGCCACCGCGTTCCGGATCGCCGCGATGGTCGGCGGGTAGCGCAGGTCAAGGCTGCGCCGGCGCGCCGACCGGGCGGCGGCCAGGCGGTGCCGGCGCTGCTCGGCGGCCTGCCGGCTAATCAGGCCCAGCGCGGCGGCGACCTGCGCCCACGTCGCGCCGCCGTGGCGCGCCCGGTCGATCAGCTCCAGTTCCTGCTCGTCCAGCCGGGCGCGGGCGGCGCGCAGGTCGGCCAACTGGGCCAGCTCCGAGGTCACCCTGTCAACGCTACATTGACAACAGGCCAAGCTGCCGCGCGGTCGCCCCGCACCATCGGCGGTCGTGACCGAGGCCTACGGCGGGTCGGCGCGGAACCCGGCGGCGAGTTCCTCGTCGTACGTGGCGATCGGCTGGCCGTCGGCGGCGTAGGCGACCAGCCGCCCGTGCGCCATGGTCGCCGACCGGAACGAGAACGTCCGGGTTCCTGGGTAGGCGGCCAGCAGCGGGATCTCCCGGGGCGCGCCGCCCGGCGCCGAGTAGTAGGCCAGCCGCGCCACCCGCGGCGCGACCACCCCGTTGACCCGTACCTTCGTCTTCTCGACCCGGGTGCCGAAGGTGACCGGCGCGTCGGTGCCGAAGGCGGCGCACTCGGCCGGCCCGCGGCAGACGAAGAAGTACCGCGGGTTGACCACGTCGTCGAGGTCGTACGCCTTGAAGGTGGGATCGGCGCCGGCCGGTAGCGGCTGCACGGCGAAGAACGCCAGGGTGGCGGCGGCCGCGACGCCGACCCGCAGCCAGGCCCGGCGTGGCGCCGCCGTACGGGCGGTGCGGGTGGCGGCGACCGCCACCCCGCCGAACCCGGCCAGGCAGAGCAGGCACACGCCGAGCGTGCGCGCGTTCTCGAAGAGGAACTGCACGCCCGGCCGGGTCGAGATCGGGCTGAGCACGGCACCGAGCGACACCACCATGGTCGCCAGCAGCGCGACGCCGGCCACCCGGCGGGCGACGCCGGCGAGCCCGATCAGCAGCATGGCGGCGAGCACCGTCCAGATCTGGTGGTGGGTCCAGGACACCGGGGAGGCGGCCACTGTCGCGCAGCCGATGAGCACCGCCGCGTGCCCCGGCCGGCCGTGCGCGGCCAGGTGTCGGGCGCGCAGCAGCGCCACCGCGCAGATCGCGGCCACCAGGGCGGCCCACACCAGCGGCAGGGCGGCCTCGTCGACGCCGACGCGCAGCAGCATCCCGTGCACCGACTGGTTGCCCAGCGAGGCCAGGTTGCCGATCCGGGATGTCTCCAGCACGGTGCCGGCCCAGTAGGTCCAGCTCTCCCCCGGCAGCACGACGGCGGCGATGCCCGCGCAGGCGACGAAGGCGGCCATCGCCCGGGCGGCGTCGCGCCACCGGCCGGTGGCCAGGAAGTAGACCACGAACAGTAGCGGGGTCAGCTTGATCGCCGCGGCCACCCCGACCAGGATCCCGCGCAGCCGGGCCGGCACGACGCCCATCCCGTCGAGCAGCGCCGCCAGCACGATGAAGATGCTGACCTGCCCGAAGCGCAGGTTGCTCTGCACCGGCGCGGAGAGCAGCAGCCCGAGCGCCACCGCCGCGACCACCAGCGCCCGCCGGGACCGGCCGGCGGTCAGGGCGGCGCCGACCGGCACGGCGACGGCGACCACCGCGGCGTACGTGGCCAGCAGCCAGACCACCTGCGCCACGCCCTCTGGCACGACAGTGATCGGCCACAGCGCCAGCGCGGCGAACGGCGGGTAGGTGAACGGGCCGCCGTTCTCCGCCACGTAGCCGTAGAGCGGGCGGCCGGCCCGCAGGTCGGCCAGCGCCCCGTAGTAGATGTGCAGGTCGGAGAGGCGGTCCTCGCGGCGCAGCACGAGCAGCGTGGACACCAGCGCGGTCACCGCGAACCCGGCCCAGAGCAGCAGCACCCGCCGGTCTCGCATGACCCGAGGATAGGTGAGGACGCGACGGTGCGGGTACCACGGTGGACGGTCCGCCGCTGGCCTGGGACCGCGCGGAGCCGCGCCGGATCCGGCTCGACGATCTTCCCGCCGCCGGCTCCCCCTCCTACAGTGATGGCCACCCGTCCCTCGACCCCGGAAGGTGCCATGAGCATCCGCGTGTACCGCAACGCCGCGATCCACACCGGCGACCGCGCCAACCCGTCGGCCCAGGCCATGGCCGTCGACGGCGAGCGGCTGCTGGCCGTCGGCACCGAGGCGGAGGTACGCGCGGCCGCCGGAGCGGGCGCGGAGCTGGTCGACCTGGCCGGCGCCGCGGTGCTCCCCGGCCTCTACGACGCCCACATCCACACCGCGCAGTACGCGCAGAGCCTGGACGCCGTGGACCTGCGGGACGTCCGCTCGCTGGCCGAGGCACTGACCCGGGTGGCCGCGCACGCGGCGCGGCTGCGACCCGGCGGGTGGCTGTTCGGGGGCCGGTGGGACAGCAACACCTGGGATCCGCCGGTCCAGCCGGACCGGTACGCGCTGGACTCGGTCTGCCCCGAACTGCCGGTCGCGCTGCCCAGCGTGGACGGGCACACGGTGTGGGCCAACTCGGCCGCGCTGCGACTGGTCGGCATCGACGCCGACACCCCCGACCCGGTGGGCGGGGAGATCGTCCGGGACGAGCGTGGCGAACCGACCGGGATCCTGCGCGAGTCCGCCTGCCGGCCGCTGCGCGACCTGATGGTCTCCCCCGACCTGCGCGACCAGCTCCGCGCCGCACAGGAGGAGTTGCTGGCGCTCGGCCTGACCAGCGTGCACGACATCGACGGCGAGGACTGCCGGGCGGCCTACCTGGAGCTGCGCGCCGCCGGCGAGCTGAAGCTGCGGGTGCACAAGGCGATCCCGATGAGCCACCTGGACGCCGCGATCGCCGAGGGCCGCCGCACCGGGCAGGGCGACGACTGGTTCCGCACCGGGCCGGTGAAGATCTTCAGCGACGGCGCGCTGGGCTCGCACACCTGCCACATGAGCGAGCCGTTCGCCGGCGAGCACGACAACGTGGGCATCGCGGTCACCCCGTACGAGGATCTGGTCAAGCTCTTCGCCCGGGCCGCGGAAGCCGGCATCGCGGTGGCCACGCACGCCATCGGCGACCAGGCCAACCATCTGGTGATCGACGCCTACCAGGCCATCGGCCGTACGCCCGGGCTGCGGCACCGGATCGAACACGCCCAGCACCTGCGGGCCGCCGACCTGCCCCGGATGGCCCGGCTGGGCATCGTCGCCTCGATGCAGCCGGTGCACTGCACCAGCGACATCGACCTGGTGGACAGCCTGCTCGCCGGACACGACCTGGCCTCGTACGCCTGGCGGGGGATGCTGGACGCCGGCGTGCCGCTCGCCTTCGGCTCCGACGCCCCGGTGGAGCATCCCAACCCGTTCCCCGCGCTCTACGCGGCGGTGACCCGCAGCCGCCCGGACGGGACGCCGGCCGGCGGCTGGCAGCCTGAGCAGCGGCTCAGCATGGCCGAGGCGCTCGCCGCGCACACCCTCGGCGCGGCCCGGGCCGCCGGCGAGGAGGAGCGCAAGGGCGTCCTCGCGCCCGGCATGCTCGCCGACTTCATCGCGGTCGACACCGATCCCCTGCGGGAGTCACCGGAGGCGGTGCTGCGCACCCGGGTGCTGACCACCGTCGTCGGCGGCGAGATCCGCTGGCAGCGCGGCTGACGGACCAGCTAGTCACCCGCCTGGCGCGAGCGGTTCCCGGCGTAGCGCGGCGAGCTGGATCTGCAGCGCCAGCCGGGTACGCGCCGAGCCCAGGTCGACGGGGACGACCTCGGCGAGGCGGCGCATCCGGTACCGCAGCGTGTTGGGGTGCACGTGCAACCGTCGGGCCGCCCTCGTCGGGTCACCCTGCTCCTCGATCCAGGCGGCGACCGTGGCGACGTAGTCGGTGCCGTGCTGCCGGTCGTGCGCGACGAGGGCGGGCAGCGGCCCGCCGACCAGCAGGTCGGCCCGCGGCACCGTACTGACCACCCGGTGCACGACCACGTCCGCCCAGACGTCCTCGAACCGCAGCACCGGGCCGCGCCGGGCCGGCCCGTGCAGGGCGAGCAGTTCCGCCGCCTCGGCGCGGGAGCGCCGCAGGTCCGGCAGGGTGCGGGCGACACCGCCCGAGGCGGCGGACAGCCCCGGGTCGTGCCGGGCGATGTCGTGGATCAACCGCTCCAGCCACAGCCAGGAGCCGGGCGCCTCGCCGTCGGCGGCCACCACGGCGAACAGCACCTCACCGAGGTCCGCGATCAGCGGCTGGCGCCACCCGTGCCGGCGGGTGATCGACTCCCACAGGGCGAGGTTGTGCACCAGCTCCGGCGTACCGCCGTGGGCCCCGAGCGCGACCACCCGCCACGGACCGGCGGGCAGGCCCAGCTCCTCGCGGCCGAGCCGGCCGGGATCGCGCAGCGCGGCGCGTAGCCGGTCGGCCGCCGCGCGGCGGGCGACGTCGGCCTGCACCCGCAGCCGGAGCAGGTGCAGCGCCAGCTGGGACGCGGTGCCCTGGAGGTCGCGCAGCCGCTCGTCCGGCACCGGGCCGTCGACCACCGCCCAGATCGAGCCGAGCAGCTCGCCGCCGGCCCGGATCGGGATCACCAGCCGGGGCAGCGTCCCGTCCGGCCCCTGCGGTACGAAGATCAGGTCGCTGCCGGTGGCGAGCTTGCGGAACACCCCACGCGACCGGAAGTGCGCGATCACCTCGCCGGGCACCCGCCGCCCGACGATGGTCGAGACGCGGGCCGGGTCGGTGCGGTCCTGGCGTGAGGAGTAGGCGAGCACCCGGGACTGGGCGTCCTCGATGGTCACCGGCGCGTCGACGATGGCGGCGGTCGCGTCGGCCAGGGCGAACAGCTCGTCGTACACCCCGGCCTCGCCGGTCTCCGGCGGCCCCGGCGCGACCGCCCGGTCGATCACCCCGCGGAGCAGCCAGACGAGCTGGGCCCACGAGCCGTGGCTCTGCAGCTCGACCAGGGTCAGGTCGCGGCCGGCGGCGGCCGCCGTCACCTCGGGGTGGGTGGCCAGCGGCGGCTTCAGGACGAGGCCGGCCGCGGCCGTCTCCGCGCACCAGGCGACCACGCCGATCGCCTGCTCGGGCGTGGCGATGCCGGCGCCGAGGACGAGGTCGCCCCGCTCGCCGGTGGTCGCGTCGTCGGGGTCGGCGAAGGTGACGTCGCGGACCTCCGCCGTGGCGCCGCTGACGACGACCTGGAGCAGCGCGGCACCGACGGCGTCCACCACGCCACCCACGGTGATCATGATGATGATTATGCCTCGGTGTTGTCCGCTGCGGCCAATGGGCGGGGCGATCGTTGGCCGGGCCGGACAATGACGTTCCGGCCCGGCGCGGCCAGGATTGGGCCCGATCCCCCGCTGATCCGAAGGAGAACCGATGCCTGCCGCCCAGCCCGGGCCCGCTCCCCAGCACGTCGCCGTCATCGGCGCCGGGATGGTCGGGCTGGCCACCGCCTGGTTCCTGCAGGAGCGGGGGGTGCGGGTCACCGTGCTCGACCGCACCGGGGTGGCGGCGGGCGCGTCCTGGGGCAACGCCGGTTGGCTCACCCCCGGCATCACCACTCCCCTGCCCGAGCCCGCGGTGCTCCGCTACGGGCTGCGCGCCGTGCTCAGCCCGTCGTCGCCGGTCTACGTGCCGCCGCGCGCGGACGTCAAGCTGCTGCGCTTCCTGGCCGGCTTCACCCGGCACAGCACCGCCGCCAAGTGGCGCACCGCGATGCGGGCCTACATCCCGATGAACCGCCGCGCGCTGGAGACGTTCGAGGCGCTGGAGGCGGGCGGGGTCACCGCCCGGGCGAACGAGGCGAAGTCGTTCATCGCGGCGTACCGGACCGAGACCGAACGCTCGGTGCTGCTGGACGAGCTGGGGCACATCCACGCCGCCGGCCAGGAGATCGAGTTCGACGTGCTGACCGGGGCCGAGGCGCGCGAGGTGGAGCCCTCCCTCTCCGACCACGTCGGCGCCGCCATCCGCCTGCACGGCCAGCGCTTCGTCAACCCCGGCCAGTACGTGCACGCGCTCGCCGACTCCGTCCGCGCCCGCGGCGCCTCGATCGTGACGGGGGTGGACGTGGTGGACGTCCGCGACGAGGGCGCCGGGGTGCGGGTGGTGACCGCGGCCGGCGCCGACGACCGGTACGACGCGGTGGTGCTGGCCACCGGCACCTGGTTCGGTGAGCTGGCCCGGCGCTTCGGCGTCCGGACCGTCGTGCAGGCCGGCCGCGGCTACAGCTTCAGCGTCCCGATCGAGCACATGCCCGCCGGGCCGGTGTACTTCCCGGCGCAGCGGGTCGCCTGCACGCCGCTCGGCGACCGGCTGCGGGTCGCCGGGATGATGGAGTTCCGCCGCGCCGAGGCGCCGCTGGACCGCCGCCGGATCACCGCCATCGCCGAGGCCGCCCGGCCGCTGCTGCGCGGCGCCGACCTGGACGCCCGCACCGACGAGTGGGTGGGCTCGCGCCCCTGCACCCCGGACGGCCTGCCGCTGATCGGCCGGACCCGGTCGTCGCGGGTCTTCGCGGCCGGCGGCCACGGCATGTGGGGCATCACCCTCGGCCCGCTGACCGGCACGCTGCTCGCCGAGCAGATCACCACCGGCCGGCAGCCGGCGGAGCTGCGCCCCTTCGACCCGCTGCGCTGACCACCACTGAACGAGCGGGCGGAGCGCGGCGGCGCTCCGCCCGCTCTGCCATGTGCCCACCGGAGGGAAACCCGACGTGTACGCCGTGAGCAGGCAGGACGAGCTGGGGGTGCTGCGGATCGTCCTGGAGGAGCAGTACGAGCGGCACACCACCCAGCTCGCGCTGCTGGCCCGGCAGGCGAGTCAGCTGCCCGGCGCCGATCCGGCGGCCGCCGCCGCGTTGACGGCCGCGTCGCGCCGGGCCCTGGGCGACATCGCCCGCGCCCTGCACTACCTGGAACAGGACGGCTACGGCAGCTGCGAGCGGTGCGCCCGCGACATCCCGATCGAACAGCTCGCGCACCGCCCGTCGACCCGCTTCTGCACCGCCTGCCGGCCGCCACGAGGTGGATGAAGGGCCGGCAGGACAGCGCGGACGAGCGGGACGCGGCGACTCGTCAGCGGGCTGAGGGCGACACCACGGCGCGGGAACGCCACAGCAACCAGACGAAGTACGGCGTGCCGATCAACGCGGTGACCAGGCCCGCCGGGATCTGCGCCGGCGCGATGACCGTCCGACCCAGGGTGTCGGCGAGGCTGACCAGCAGCGCCCCGAGCAGCGCGGCGACCGGCAGCACCCGGCTGTGCCGGCCACCGACCAGCACGCGGGCCGCGTGCGGGGCGACCAGCCCGACGAAGCCGATCACGCCGACCGCCGACACGGCGGTGGAGGTGAGCAGCGCCGCCGCGACCAGCGCGACCAAGCGGGCGCGTTCCAACCGCACGCCGAGCACCCGCGGCGTGTCGTCGTCGAGGGCGAGCAGGTCCAGCTCCCGCCGGGCGGCCACGACCGCCGGGGTGAGCAGCACCAGCGCGATCGCCACCGGTAGCACCTGCGTCGCGGTCCGGCCGTAGGTGGAGCCGGAGAGCCAGGTCAACGCCTTGGCGGTGTTCCACGGGTCGAACGCGACGATCAGGAACGTGATCACCGCCATGCCGCCGTACCAGGCGCCGAACCCGATCAGCACCAGCCGGTCGGAACTCAACCCGCCGCGCCAGGCCGCGCCGTAGACCAGCGCGAAGGCGAGGATCGCGCCGAGACCCGCGACCCCGGAGACGGCCCACACCCCAGCCAGCGGCACGAAGGTGAGCAGCGAGACCGCGCCGAGGCCGGCGCCGGCGGTGATGCCGAGGATGCCGGGCTCGGCCAGCGGGTTGCGGCAGACCGCCTGCACGGTGGTGCCGGCGACCGCGAGCGCCGCGCCGGCCAGCACCGCCGCGGCGACCCGCGGCCACCGCTGGTCCAGCACGAAGGTGTACGCCGGCCCGGTGCGCCCCTGCACCCAGTTGACGATGTCGCCGAGCAGCACCCAGGTGTCGCCGGCGAGCATGCCGACGACGACCGCGGTGACGGCGAGCACGGCGCAGCAGGCGACCACGGCGCGGTGGAAGGTCGCCGACCGCACGGCCGCGTGGCCGCCGGGCGGGCGGCGGGTCGGCCCGGCGTCGCGGTGCCGGCGGGCCAGCCAGATCAGGATCGCCGCGCCGAACAGCGTGGTCACCACGCCGGTGGGGATGTCCACGCCGGCCTGCGCGCCCATCACGGCGCGCAGCAGCACGTCGGAGCCGAGCACGATGATGGTGCCGGCGATGCCGGACAGCGGCAGCAGCACGCGGTGCCGGTGCACGCCGGGCACCAGCGGCCCGAGCAGCCGGACGATGACCGGCGCGCAGAGCCCGACGAAGCCGACCGGGCCGGTCAGGGTGACCGCGGCGGCGGAGAGCAGCACGGCCAGCACGGTGACGATCAGCCGGGTACGCCGTACGTCGAGACCGAGCACGGTGGCGGTGTCGTCGCCGAGGGCCAGGATGTCGAGGCGGTGCCCGAGCAGCACCAGGGCGACCACGGCGACGCCGATGACCGGGGCGAGCTGGGTCAGCGCGTTCAGGTCGCTCTGCACGAGCGAGCCGTTGCCCCAGGCGAACAGGCCGATGGTGCCCTGCTCGAACAGGATCAGCAGCAGCATGGTGGCCGAGTTCAACGCCAACGCGGTGGCGGAGCCGGCCAGGATGAGCCGGGTGGTGTTCGACTGGCCGCCGGCGGACAACGCCATCACCAGGGCGGCCGCGGCCAGCCCGCCGAGCAGGGCGAGCCCGCCCGCCGGCAGCACGGGCAGCGAGATGCCGAACGCGGCGACCGTCACGATGGCCAGGTGCGCGCCGGCGTTGACGGCGAGGGTGTCCGGCGAGGCGAGCGGGTTGCGGGCGATGGACTGCAGGGCGGCGCCGGCGCACCCGAGGGCGACGCCGATGGCGAGCCCGGCGAGCAGCCGCGGGATCCGGGAGGCGACCAGGACCCGGGCCGCCTCGTCCTCGCCGCCGGTGACCAGTCGCAGCAGGTCGAGGGCGCCGACGGTCGAGGTGCCCTGGGTCAGGTGCACCGCCGCGACCACGAGCAGCAGCAGGGCCCCGGCGACGAACGCCCCGACCACCCGGGGCGCGGACAGCGGCCCGGCCGGAGCCGGCCGGGTGGCCGGCTCCGGGCGCGGGGGTGCGGTCAGCGTGGTCACACCGTGTAGGTCTTCACGAGCTGGTCGATGTACTGCTTGCCGGAGAGCGGCCCGCCGAAGGTCCAGATGCCGTCCGGCATCCGGTGCAGGTTGCCCTGCTTGACGAAGGGCAACGACTTCCAGATCGCGTTGCTGGCGAGCCCGTCGGCGAAGACGTCGTCGCCGTCGGAGGCGTTGTAGAAGAAGTGCAGGTTCGGGTCCTTGAGCCCGGTCAGGCCCTCGACGTCGGTCTGGCCCAGGCCCCACACCTCGTCGGTCTTGCCGGTCCAGGCGTTGGTCAGACCGAGCTGGATGCCGAGCTGAGAGACGAGCGCGCCCTGGCCGAACATCCGGATGCTGACCGTGCTGCCCTCCTTCCAGCCGTCTGCGATGGCGAACGGCCGGCCGGCGGCCCCGGCGTCGGCGATCTTCTTCTTGCCGTCGGCGATGGCGGCGTCGAAGTCGGCGAGCAGCTTCTCTGCCTCGGTGGTCTTGCCGACCGCCTGGGCGATCAGGTTGAGGTCCGACCGCATCCGGCCGAGGTTGTCCTTGGCGTCGCTGCCCTTGGTGACGATCACCGGGACGTACTTCTCCAGCTGGGTGACCAGGGCACCACCCCGGTCGTCCTCCATCACCACCAGGTCGGGCTGGAGGGCGACGATGGAGTCCACACTGGGCTCCGCCCGGGTGCCGACGTCCTTCACCCCGGCGTCGAGCTTGGCCGCGGTGACCCAGGTGCCGTAGCCCTTGGTGTCGGCGACGCCGACCGGCATCACGCCGAGACTGACGAGCATCTCGACCTCGCCCCACTCCAGGCCGACGACCTTGGTCGCCGGGGCCTTGAGGGTGACCTGCTTGCCCCGGCTGTCGGTGACGGTCACCGGGCCGCTGGCGGAAGAGCTGGACGCCGCCGGGGTGGCGGCGTTCTCGGTGGTGCCGCAGGCGCTGAGCAGCAGCGCGGCCGCCGCAGCGACCAGGGCGGTGACACGGGTACGGGTCATGGTGATCTTTCTCGGGTACGAACGGGAATGATGGGTCAGGCCGGCAGCCGGGTCAGGTGCCGGCCCACCGGGCGGGTCGTGACGATTCCGCTGACCGGATCGGTGGTCACCTCGATCCGGATGCCGTACGTCTCGGTGAGGGCGTCCTCGGTGAGGACGTCGACGGGGGCGCCGGCGGCGCGTACCCGACCGTTGTGCAGCAGGACCACCTCGTCGGCGACGGCGGCGGCCTGGTTGAGGTCGTGCAGGACGACACCCACGGCGACGTGGTGGTCGTCGGCGAGATCCCGCATCAGGTCGAGGATCTCCACCTGGTAGCGCAGGTCGAGGAAGGTGGTCGGCTCGTCCAGGAGCAGGACCGGGGTGTCCTGCGCCAGGCAGGTGGCGAGCCAGACCCGCTGGAGTTCGCCGCCGGAGAGCTCGTCGACCGGGCGGTCGGCCATCGCCGTGACGCCGGTGACCTCCATGGCGCGGCCGACCGCGGCCGGCCCGTCCGGGTCGTCGGCCCGCCAGCGCCCCCGGTACGGGTGTCGGCCGTAGCCGACCACGTCCCGGACGGTGACCCCGCTGGGCACCGGCCGGCTCTGGGCCAGCAGGGTGACCCGCCGGGCGAACTCCCGGGCCGGCAACCCGGCGGCGGCGCTGCCGTCGGCGAGCAGCACCGAGCCGCCGCCGATCGGGTGCAGTCGGGCCAGCGCCCGCAGCAGGGTGGACTTTCCGCTGCCGTTCGGACCGACCAGCGCGGTGACCGCTCCCGGCCGCAGCGCGATGGACGCGCCCCGGACCACGGTGGTGCCGTGGTACCCCAGGTGCAGGTCCACGCCACGCAGGCTCTCGTCACGGAGCAACACTCGGTCGTCGGACACGCGCTTAGGTTAGCCTAACCTTCTAGCGTGTCAAGCAGGCCCCACCGCCGCACTCCGGGCGGGTAATTGATGTGCGGTTGACGGCGCGGGCCTCTTAAGGTGCCGCGGTGACCATCGACATCATGAGCCTGGCAGACCGCCCGGACCTGGCCCCGCTGCTGGACGAGGACTTCCCCGGGGCGTGGCCGCCGTTCATGCTCTGGGACCCGATGGGCGCGGTGTACTACGGCGTCGCCCACCAGCTGTACCCCGAGTTCGTGTTCGCCGCCGTCGACTCGGACGAGCCGGAACGCGCCGTCGCCAAGGCGTACGCCGTGCCGCTGCGCTGGACCGAGGCGGAGCTTCCCGACGGCGGCTGGGACCGGGTGATCCAGCGGGCCACCCTCAACCGGCTCGGCGGCGCCACCCCGAACCTCGTGTCGGCCCTGGAGATCTGCATCCGGCCCGACCGGCGCGGCACCGGCCTGTCCGCGCGGATGCTCGCCGCCATGCGCGACGCGGTGCGGAAGCGGGGCTACGACACGTTGGTCGCGCCGGTCCGCCCGAACGGCAAGCACAGCCAGCCCGACGTGCCGATGACCGAGTACGCCGGACAGGTCCGCGCGGACGGCCTGCCGGTCGACCCGTGGCTGCGGGTGCACGTACGCGCGGGCGGCCGCATCGAGCGGGTGGCGCCCCGGTCGATGGTGATCAGCGGGACGCTGGACGACTGGCGCGGCTGGACCGGACTGCCGTTCGACGCCGACGGGCCGGTGCACGTGCCGGGTGCGCTCGTGCCGGTGCACTGCGACCTGACGCACGACCACGCCGTCTACGTCGAGCCGAACGTCTGGGTACGCCACCGGCTGTGACGCGGGAGGCACCGGCCAGCGGTCCACGCTGACCGCGTCCGGCCGATGCCTCCCCCGTGCCGGGCCGACGCGCTCCCCCGCGCTCGCCCCGGGCTGGCCCGGCGCGCTCCCCCGCGCCGGGCCGGGTGCGGACCCGCGGCGGTCAACCCGCCGGGCGGGCGCTCTCCCGCCGCCGGACCTGCTCGGCCGGAAGCCCCGCCGCGTCCCCGGTCCTCGGCCGCCAGCGGGCGCGTCCGGACCGGGTCAGCGGGCGCGCAGCGGCGCGAGCGCGCCGCTCCAGGCCACCACCTGGTCGAGGGTGGTGTTGAGCGCGCCGCGCTGGAACTCGTTGGGCGTGAAGACGCTGAAGTTCTGGAAGTCGGTGAAGAGCGACAGCGCGACCTGGGCGCGTACGTCGGCCATCTGGAGCTCGCCGGCGATCAGCCGCAGGTGCTCCACTGCCCGGGTGCCGCCGGCCGAGCCGTAGCTGACGAACCCGACCGCCTTGTTGTTCCACTCCGCGTAGAGGAAGTCGATGGCGTTCTTCAGCGCGCCGGAGGTGGAGTGGTTGTACTCGGGCGTGACCATCACGAAGCCGTCGAACGAGGCGATGGTGCTGGCCCAGCGCTGGGTGTGCGGCTGGGTGTACTGGCCCAGCGAGGGCGGGATGCTCTCGTCGAGGTGGGGCAGCTGGTAGTCGAGCAGGTCGACGAGCTCGAACTCGGCGTCGGTGCGCTGCTTGGCGACGTCGAGGACCCAGCGGGCCACGGCTTCGCCGTTACGCCCGGGGCGGGTGCTGCCGAGGATGATGCCGATCCTGGTCATCGTGGTGCCTTTCTGACGGTGGAGGTCGAGCCCTGGCTGGGCCCACGGTACAGAACTTGCTTCGTCAAGCAATATCTTCCCGGCATGGCCCCGGTCACAGACTGGTTGTTCGGTCAAGCAACTATGCTGGTGGCATGGCCGACGAGCGTCCGCAGCCGCTGAACCCCGAGGAGGAGGCGCTGGTCCGCGCCCTGCGCCGGGTGATGTACGTCCTCCCGCGCACCATCGACGCCGACATGGTGGGCGACGGGCAGCTTCCGCTCACCGAGTACACCGCCCTGATGCACCTCTCCGAGGCGCCGGACCGCCAGCTGCGGATGAACGAGCTGGCGACGGCCTGCGAACTCTCGCTCAGCGGGATGACCCGCACCATCAACCGCCTGGAGGGCCAGGGCCTGGTCGAGCGGGTCAAGTGCGCCGACGACGCCCGGGGCTGGAACGCCGTCCTCACCGACGCCGGCCTCGCGCGGCTGGAGCGCGCCTGGCCGAGCCACCTGGCCGCGGTACGACGACGGTTCCTCGACCACTTCCAGGGCTTCGACCTCGCTCGACTGGCCCGCGCGTTCGAGCGGGTCGGCACGGCCGACTGACCTCACGCCGGGCCCGACGGCCGGGAATCGCCCACCGCGGCACCGCGGAGACCTGGTCGGGCCGCCATAGAATCGATGACGATTCATGCCCAGCGGGCCGGGGGTCCCGGGCGGGTACGGCGGAGGGCGGTGCGGGGCATGGGGCCGGACGAACGGAAACGGCTGTTCGAGCAGGCGCGCGAGTACTCCACCCGCCAGCACAGGTGGACGGAGGCGGACCGCCTCTGGGTCAGGGTGATCGACGCCTACCGGGAGGCCACCCGCCGTCCCGGCCCGGTCGACTCGGAGGACCGGCGACAGCTGGCCCGGGCGCTGTGGCGGCGGGCGATGCTGCTGTCGGCGCTGGGCCGCCCCGGCCCCGGGATGGTGCCCGGGCGGGAGGCGGTGGCCATCTTCGAGCAGCTCAACGACGCGGCGCGGGGCACCGGCCAGGACCATGCCACGCCCCGCCGCGACGAGGCGTTGGCCGAGCTGGTCACCGCCGTGGTCGACGTCGCCGAGATCGCCTTCGCGGCCGGGCAACCCGCCGCCCGCGTCCAACTGCTGGAGCGGGCAATCGCCGCGGGACTGCTCACGGTCGGCACCCCGACGACCGCCGGCCCCCGTACCCGGGAGGCGCTCGGCACGGCGTACCACAACCAGGCGACCGCGCTGCTGCACCGCGCCCTGACCGGGTCGACCGGCGACCTGACGGAGGCGGCGCTGGCCGCCTCCCGGGCGTGCGAGCTGCGCCAGGGCCTGCTCGACCCGGCCCGCCCGCTCGCCTTCTGGGAGCTGGCCAACACCTACGGCGTGTACGCGCAGTGCCTGGTGCTGGTCAACGAGTTCGACCGGGCCGGCACCGTGCTGAAGCTGGGCAACAAGCTGGTCGACACGCTCGGGCCGGCCGGCGCCGAACCCGCGCTCAAGCTGCGCGTCGCCGCCGAGATGCTGGCCCAGCAGCGGGGCGGGGTGCCCCGGCCGCGCCGCTGGGGCTGGCGGCGCCGCTGAACCGAGACCTGACGCCCAACCCCGCCGTCCACGTCGAACCCGACGTCCGGGCCGGACGCCGGCTGTAGCCGTCGTCTCGTCGAGCACCAGCCCTTGGCCACCGATCAGCTCCGGCGGGCGTTGACATCGGAGGAAGGCTTCTCCGCCATCCGCGCGGACACGGCGATGACGAACACGAGCGGCACGATCAGCAGTGCCGGCGCCAAGGCCGGCAGGCGGAGGGCGACCAACGCACCGACAGCGGCTCCGCCCATCAGGGCCAGCAACACGTGTGTCTTCGGCCGAAGGCTCGGCCACGGCTTTCGGGCGGCGACGCCGGCGATCAGACTGGTGAGTGTGCCGGTCAGGTAGGTGGAGGAGAGGCCGGGCACGCCGAACCGCTGGACGGCGCTGCTCTGCACCCCCAGCGCCGCTGCCGACAGCATGAGGAGCGCGAGATCGACGTGCTCCGAGCGGTTGGCAAGGTTGACCTCCCAGACGACGAGGAACACGACGAACACCAGGAGCTCCAGCACGAGCGCTCCGGTGACCCGCCGTGGCCACACGGGATCGTCAGGCTGAGCCGCGCCGGCGAGCCGCGCGCCCGCGAGGACACCGGCGATGAAGCTGACGATGGCGCTGCCCGAGGTCAGGGCGAGTTCGGCTTCGCCGCGGCCCGCCGATAGCCCGAGCAGGACCATGTTGCCCGTCATGACGCTCGCGAAGGCCCCACCGAGGGAGAGGAAGCCGAGGGCGTCGGCGCTTCCGGTCAGGAAGGTGAGCACGACGACGAGGGCGTGCCGGCGTCGGAGCAGGTCCGGTTGCCCTCCCGGCATGACTCGTGCACGTATGACTCGTGGCACTGTTCTCAGCACTGTCAGCCATCCCTAGACCGATTGTTCTTCGTATACACTTCGCCATGGACGGTTCACGGAGAGGCGACCGGGTTGACTGAAGACCTGCGGGACAAGCTCGGCGCTCAACACCTGCCGCTACGCGACCAGGTCCTCGCCGCACTACGGACCGCCATCATCAACGGCGACTACCTTCCCGGAGAGCGGCTGACCGAAGACCGGTTGGCCGAGGACTTCGGTGTCTCCCGTAACCCGGTTCGGGAGGCGCTGCGCGTCGCGGAGGCGGAGGGTTTCGTCGTGATCCTGCCCCGCCGCGGGGCGGTCGTCGCCTCGCCGAGCAGCGGCACCATCGCCGACATGTTCGCCGTACGCGAGCGTTTGGAGGCGCTGGCCGCCCGGCTGGCGGCCGAGCGGGCCACCGCGGCGGACGTGGCCGCGCTGCGGAACCTGCTGGACCAGGGCCGCGAGGCGACGCAGCGGCAGGACCTGCGCCGGGTCGCCGAACTGAACAGCGCCCTGCACCTGCGAATCCTCCAGATCAGCGGAAACCCCTGGCTGTCGTCGATAGCCAAGGCGCTGTACCTCCATGTGCAGTGGGTCTTCCGGCTCGGGGCCGCGGAACGGGCGCCGCACTCGTGGGCCGAGCACATCCAGCTGGTCGACGCGATCGAGTCCGGCGACGGCGACCGGGCCGAACGGGCCGCACTCGCCCACCTCGACGCCGCGTCCGCGGCGGCGTACGAGAACGCCGAGGGCGGGTACGGGGCCCGCTGAGGGCTACCGGCCGCAGGCGTAGCCCTGCATGCCGCGGGGGTTCGCTCCGGCTGCGAGTACTCCGCTGGTCGGGTCGCGGGTCACGGCGCAGAGCCGGCCGAGGCTCCACGGGTCGGACAGCCGCACCTCGTGCCCGTATGCCCGCAGGGCCGCCAGCACCTCCGGGTCCAGGCGGTCCTCGATCACCAGGACGCCGGGTTCGAAGTCGCGCGGGTAGAACGACGCCGGCAGGCTGGCGGTGTGCCACATGGGCGCGTCGATGGCCTCCTGCAGGGACTGTCCCCCGGCGAGATGGCGGAGCAGGAACAGCAGCTGCCACTGGTCCTGCTGATCGCCGCCGGGCGTGCCGCACGCCAGTACGGGCTCCCCGTCGCGGTGCACCATCGTCGGGCTCAGGGTGGTACGCGGTCGGCGTCCCGGCGCGAGCGACGACGCGACTCCTTCCTCCAGCCAGAACATCTGCAGCCGGCTGCCGAGCGGGAAGCCGAGATCCGGAATGGTGGGAGAGCTCTGCAGCCAGCCGCCGCTCGGCGTCGCGGAGATCATGTTCCCCCAGCGGTCGACCACGTCGACGTGACAGGTGTCGCCGCGGGTCACGCCGTCCGCCTTCACCGTCGGCTCCCCCGTGGTGGGATCCGCCGGGTCGGCGTGACGTCCCGCACCGCGGCAGACCTGGCGCGGCAGGATGGGATCCGCCCCGTCGGGGCGCCCCGGCCGCAGCTCCGCCGACGCCCGTTCCCCGACCAGGGCTGCCCGCTCCCTGGCGTACTCCCGGGACAGCAGTGCCTTCGCGGGCACGTCACCATCGCCGTACCAGGCCTCGCGGTCGGCGAAGGCAAGTTTGAGCGCTTCGGCCTGGGCGTGGATGCCGGCCGCGGTCGCCGGGTCGTACACCCGGGGGTCGTCGAGCGCGTCGAGAACGGACAGCGTCTCGAGCAGTACCGGGCCCTGGCCCCAGAAGCCGGTCTTTGCCACCGAGTAGCCGTGCCAGTCGAGGGTGACCGGCTCCTCCCAGGTGGCGGAGTAGGCGGCCATGTCCGCGCCGGTGACGAGGCCGGCGTGGGACCGCCCGCTGGAGTCCTGGAACGGCTGCCGACTGAACCGGTCGATCGCCTCGGCGACGAAGCCTTCCCGCCAGGCGCGACGTGCGGCGTCGATCTGTGCCTCGCGGTCGGAGCCGACCGCCCGGCCGGCGTCGATCAGTCTCCGCAGGGTCCGCGCGTAGGCCGGGTTGGCGAACAACTCCCCCGCCGTCGGCGGCTTGCCGTTGCGCAGCCATAGCTGAGCGGAGGTGGGCCAGTGCTCCTCGAACAGCGACCGTACGGCGGCGACCGTGTCGCCGACCCTGCCGACCAGCGGGTGACCGGCGCCGGCGTAACCGATCGCCGGCCCCAGCACCTCCTCCAGGGAGGACGTGCCATGGTCTCGCAGCAGGAGCAACCAGGCGTCCACGGCGCCCGGCACCGCCGCCGCGAGCGGGCCGGCCCCGGGAATGAGCTCCATCCCGAGCGACCGGAAGTGCGCGATGGTGGCGCCGGCGGGCGCCGGCCCCTGCCCGCACAGCACCTTCGGCGCCGGGTCCTGGGCCGTCGCCACGATCGCCGGCACCTCACCGCCGGGCCCGTTGAGATGCGGTTCGACGACGTGCAGGACGAACCCCGCGGTGACGGCCGCGTCGAAGGCATTCCCACCGCGCTCAAGGATGCCCATGGCCGCCTGGCTGGCGAGCCAGTGCGTCGAGGAGACCATCCCGAAGGTTCCTTGCAACGTCGGCCTGGTGGTGAACGTCATGACAACACCTCATTCGGGTCGGCGGCCCGGACATCGGGCCGGCTGCCGTCCGCCTGGACCAGGTGGCAGGCGGCCATGCCGCCACCGACCTCCACCTGCTCCGGCACCTCAGCCGCACACCGTTCGAACGCGAGCGGGCACCGGGTACGGAAGCGGCAGCCGGACGGAGGATCCAGCGCCGACGGCAGGTCGTCGCCGAGCAGGACCGGCTGACGCTGGCGTTGGCGGACCGGATCGGCCACCGGTGCGGCCGCCAGCAGCGCCTGGGTGTAGGGGTGAGCGGGTCGCGTGAAGATCTGCTCGCGGGAACCTTTCTCGACGAGCTGGCCGAGGTACATGACGGCGATGTCGTCGGCCAGGTACTCCACCGCGGACAGGTCGTGGGTGATGAAGAGGCAGGCGAATCCGATGTCCCGCTGCAGGTCGGCGAGGAGGTTGAGCACCGACGCCTGCACGGACACATCGAGCGCGCTGGTGGGTTCGTCCGCGATGAGCAGCATGGGCTCGGAGATCAGTGCCCGGGCGATGCTGACGCGCTGGCGTTGCCCTCCGGAAAGCTCGTGGGGATATCGGCGGGCTACCTCGGCCCGGAGACCGACCCTGCCCAGTTCCGTGGCAACGCGAGCCTCCCGGTCACGTCGCGAGTACCGCCGACCTGACAGGCGTAGCGGCTCCGCCACGATGTCACCCACCAGCATCCGCGGGTCGAGCGAGCCGGCGGGGTCCTGGAAGACGATCGACACGCTGCTCCGGTACGGGCGCAGCTGTCGCCGGGACAGGTGCGTGACGTCCGTCCCGGCTATCCTGACCACGCCCGCGGTGGGCTCCACGAGCCGCACCACGCATCGACCCACGGTCGACTTGCCGGAGCCGCTCTCCCCCACCAACGCGGTGACTCGGCCCTTGGGGATGACGAGCGAGACGCCGTCCACGGCCCGCACCGGCCCGAAGTGCATCACCAGGTCCTCGAGTTCGAGGGCGTTCGGCTGCGGCGTCATGTGTTCCTCTCCTCAGGCTGCGTCCGAGGCGTCGGGCAGGGATGCCAGCAGGCCGCGAGGTGGTCCGTCGCCGCGGGCGTGGTTCCGGTCCGCACGACCTCGAGCGCCGGGGCATTGTTGCGGCACCGCGAGTCCGCGGTCGGGCAACGGTCCGCGAACGTGCAGGCATCGGGCTGGGCCGACAGCACCGGCACGAGACCGGGAATCTCCTGTAGGCGCTCGGTGCCGGCGTGCCTGCCCGGCGTCGGCGAAGCCGACAGGAGCCCGGCCGTGTACCGGTGGAACGGGTGCGCGAACAGGTCGGTGACCTGCGCTCGTTCGACCACCCGCCCGGCGTACATGACGACGACGCGGTCCGCGATGTCGGCGATCACGCCGAGGTCGTGCGTGATGAAGAGGATGGTCGTGCCCAGCCGGTCGCGCAGGTCTCGGAGCACCTGGAGAATGCCGGCCTGGACCGTGACGTCCAGGGCGGTGGTCGGCTCGTCGGCCACCAGCACCTTCGGGCCGCAGGCCACCGCCATCGCGATCATCACCCGCTGGCGCATGCCCCCGGAGAGCTGATGCGGATAGTTGTCGACTCGCGTCGGAGCTGAGGGGATACCGACAAGCGACAGCAGCTCGACGGCCCGGGCCCGGGCGGCCCGCCGGGACATCCGCTCGTGGACCTGGAGCACCTCTGCGATCTGACGCCCGACGGTGAGCACCGGATTCAACGACGTCATCGGTTCCTGGAAGATGTAGGCGATCTCCTTGCCACGCACCCGCCGCAGCACCGACTCCCGACTGCCGACAAGCTCGGTCCCGTTCAGCCGCACAGAGCCGGAGATTCGGGCGCTGTCCGGGAGCAGGCCCGCGATGCTCATCGCCGTGACGCTCTTTCCGCAACCCGACTCGCCCACCATTCCGACGATCTCTCCGGAGGCAAGATCCAGGTCCACCCGGTCCACCGCCGAGACGGTTCCGCCCTCGGTCGTAAACGAGATCGAGAGATCGCGTACCGCCAGCACGGGTGCGCCGACGACGGCGCCGGCACCGGCTCGTTCAACCGTCGTCATCACCGGTCTCCCTTCGGGTCGAGGGCGTCCCGCAGGGCGTCGCCGAAGACGTTGAACGCCAGCGCCAGACCCATGATCACGACACCGGGGAGGACCGCCGCCCACGGGGCGCGAGCCGCGAACTGCTGGGCGGTGGCCAGCATGGTTCCGAGACTGGGGGCCGGGGGTTGGATGCCGAGGCCGAGGAAGGACAGCACCGCCTCGCCCAGGATCGCGGCCGGGATCGCGACCGTGGCCTGCACCAGGATCACCGACGTCGCGTTGGGCATGATGTGCCGGGCGAGCACCCACAGGTCACTCGCGCCGTCCACGACGGCCGCCGCGACGAAGTCCAGCGACTTGAGCCGCAGGGTGTCCGAACGCACCACGCGGATCACACCCGGGATCTGGGCCACCCCGATGGCCACAGCGGCGTTGCCGAGGCTGGCGCCCCGGATGGCGGCCAGCCCCACCGCCATGATCAGAAACGGGAACGCGAGCAGCAGGTCGGTGAAGCGCGAGATCACGGCGTCCCAGACCCGGAAGTAGCCCGCCGCGAGGCCGAGCGGAACCCCGATGGCCAGGGAGGTGGCTACCGCCAGGAGTGCCACCTGCAGGGAGGCCCGAGCTCCGAGCATGATGCGAGACAGGACGTCACGACCCAGGTCGTCGGTCCCCAGCATGTGCCCCGGCGTGCCCGGGGGCGAGAACGTGTGGGCGAAGTCGGTCTGCTCGACCGAGTAGGGGGCGATCCAGGGCGACAGCAGGGCGATGACGGCCGCCACCGCGAGGACGACGAAGCTCACGACGGCGAGCGGGTTCCTTCGCAACCGCCGCAGGACCCGGGTCCGCCGGGTGATGCTGGCGGGGCCGGTCTCCGCCATCGGAACGGTGAGGACGCTCATGCCGGGTCCCCCGTCACCCTGATTCGTGGGTCGATGACCGAGTAGAGCAGATCCACCAGGAAATTGATCACGATGTAGGCCGTCGCGGTGAGCAGGACGACGGCCTGGATCACCGGGTAGTCCCGCTGAAAGACCGCGTCGATGGTCATCTTGCCGAAGCCCGGGAGCCCGAAGATCTGCTCGGTCACGACCGCGCCGGAGATCAGCCCTCCGAGTTGGAGGCCCACGATCGTCACCACCACGATCAGACTGTTCCGTAGGGCATGCCGGGTGATGACGGCCCGTGGTCGAAGCCCCTTCGCCTTCGCCGTACGCACGTAGTCGGAGGAGAGCGAGTCGAGCATCGCCGAGCGCGTCTGTCGCATGATGATGGCGGCGAGGCCCGTGCCGAGGATCACGGCCG
The DNA here is from genome assembly GCF_900090235.1 of Micromonospora echinaurantiaca. Taxonomy (NCBI): domain Bacteria; kingdom Bacillati; phylum Actinomycetota; class Actinomycetes; order Micromonosporales; family Micromonosporaceae; genus Micromonospora; species Micromonospora echinaurantiaca. The sequence goes on from NZ_LT607750.1 coordinate 3,192,786, forward strand.
GCAGGACGATGTGGTGCAGGTTGTCCAGCGGATCCTCTAGGAACGGCACGAATCCGGAGGCCGGGAAGAGCCCCGTGGCCACGGAGAGGTAGAGGATCGCGAGCAGACCGAGCCAGAAGTGCGGCACCGACAGGCCGACGAGGGCCAGCCCGTTGGCGAGCCACTCCGCCGGGTGCCCGCGGCGCACCGCCGCGAGCACCCCGGCGCCGACGCCCAGCGCCGCGGCGATGAGGATCGCCAGGACGGAGAGTTCGGCCGTGACGGGCAGGGCGGTGGTGAGCATCGACGAGACCGGGATGCCGGTTCGGATCGACTCGCCGAAGTCGCCCTGCGCGACGCGTTCGACGTACTGCGCGAACTGCAGTGGCAGCGGTTGGTCCAGGCCGTAGTGGTGACGGATGGCCGCCAGCGCCTCCGGGGACCGGTCCTCCCCCGCGAGGGCGAGGGCCGGGTCCCCGGGGAGGGCCCGCACACCGAGGAACACCACGACGGTCGACAGCAGCAGGGTCAGCGCTGAGTGCCAGGCGCGCGTGATCAGATACCGGGCCACGAGACCTACTTGGTGAACCCGGCGAAGGCCGCACGGATCACGCCGTCCGGGAAGACCTGCAGGCCCTGGACGGTCTTGGAGACGGCGGTCAGGTTCCGCTGCCGGTAGAGATAGATCAGCGCGTCATCCTGCTGGAGGATCGTCACCGCCTGGCCGTACAGCTTCTTGCGCTCCTCGAGGTCGTTGGACTGACGAGCCTGGGTCAGCACGGCGTCGAGCTGGGGGTTGCTGTAGCCGGAGACGTTCTGGCTCCCGCCGGTGCCCACGAAGTTCGTGATGTTAGCGTCCGGGTCGATCCGCCCGCTCCAGCCCAGTTGCAGCAGCTCGAAGTTGCCACGGTCCTGCTCGTCGAGGAGGGAGGAGTACTCCACCGGGTTTATCTTGAGGTCGAATCCGCCGTCCTTGACCATGGCCTGGAGCGCCTGCGCCAAGCGCAGCGTGTCGGGCGTGTTCGACGCGAGCATCGTCACCGGGTACGGCGTCTGGACGCCCGCTTCGGCGAGCAGTTGCTTGGCCTTCGCCGGGTCGTGCGCCGGGCAGGTCTGCGCCTCCGGTGACGAGAACGGGCTCGCGGGCGAGATCGGTGAGCAGGCGACGGCGGGGATGCCGTTGAAGACCGCCTGGACCAGCGCCTTCCGGTCGATCGCGTGCTCGAAGGCCTGCCGGACCTTGGCGTTCTGGGCGATCGGACGGTTGATGGGCTTCGGCGTCGTACCGACGCCGTCGACGTTGCCGATGTTGAAGGTGAGCCCCTGGTAGCCGAGGGACTGCGACTGCAGGACGGAGATCGAGCTGTCGGACTGCAACGCGGCGACGTCCTGGGTGGAGACGCTGTCGGCGACCTGGGCGTCGCCGGAGCGCAGGTTGGCCGCGCGGATGCTCGCGTCGCTGAGGATGCGCCACGAGATGGCGTCGAGGTGGACCTTGGCGGCGTCGTAGTAGTTCGGGTCCTTCACGACGTCGATGGAGTTCTGCGGCACCCGCTTGGCGAACTTGAAGGGCCCGACGCAGACCGGGGCCGAGGCGAAGTCGTCGCCCAGGCTCTGCAGCGCCTTCGGACTCATGATCATGCCGGCCCGGTCCGCCAGCGCGCCGAGCAACGGCGCGAACGGCTGCTTCAGGCGTACGACGACGGTCTGGGCGTCGGGCGTGTCCACGCTCTCGATCGGGCCGAGTTCGCTCTTGCGCGCCGACCGGGAGTTGGTCAGGTGTCGTTGCAGCGTGGCCTTGACCGCGGCGGAGTCGAACGGCGTGCCGTCCGCGAAACGCGCGCCCTGACGTAGCGGAATCGTCACTGACCGGCCGTCGCTGCTGGTGGTGGGTAGTGCCGTCGCCAGTTGCGGCACGACCTGCGCCCGCTCGTCGACGTCGTAGAGCTTCTGGCACATCGCCTGGAAGACGTAGCGCGAGTAGAGGCTCCGGGAGAGGGTCGGGTCCAGCGCGTCGGGTTCCGCCGAGAGCGCGATGACGAGCTTGCCGCCCTGCTTCACCGCGGCCGGGTCTGCCGGTGTACCGAAGAAGTCCTGGCCGGTCGGCTGACTGTCACCGGACTGCGTGCCACTCCCGCTGTTCGACACCGGCGAGCAGGCCGCGACGACACAGACGACAGCGACCGCCGCCACAGTGGCCCGGAATGGACGGAGCCGACGCGGGCTCGTTTCGCTGACGGAGAGGTTCGTCATTGGGAGCTCCTCGAGTGGGCGATTCGGGGAGCGTATGTTGTATACGAAGCCTGACGCAAGACCTTCGTCGATGGCTGCCGAGCCTCGCGTCCGTAGGGCGATGAGGGACGGGACACGACCGTAGAAGCCGCCGCTCGGCGGCTGCGGCGGCTCCTACGGTGGCTACTCGGCGCCGGACAGCGCGGCGGCGCGGCGTACGTCGTCCAGCAGGACTTCCATGTCGGACCGGGTGGTGCGGTAGTTGAGCACACAACCGCGCAGCGCGAAGCGGCCGTTGACGGTCGCGTTCGACAGGTACGAACTGCCGGCCTGTTGCAGCGACAGCATGATGCGCTCGTTGAGGCGGTCGAGTTCCTCCTCGTCGGCCTCGGATCGGGACCCGGTGCGCGCCGCTGGTGGCAGGTAGCGGAAGCAGAAGATGGAGAGCCCGACCGGGGCGAGCAGTTCGAGGTCGTCGCTCGCCGCGATGAGTTCCGCGACGTGCCGGGCACAGTCGAGGTTGCCCTCGATCGCCTCCCCGATCGCCCGGGAACCGGCGTGCCCCAGCAGCATCCACACCTTGAGGGCCCGGAAGCGCCGGGAGAGCTCCAGGCCGTAGTCCCAGAACGCGAAGGCCTCGGCGGGCTCGGTCTGCGTGACCCGGGTGTAGTCGGCGTCCAGGCTGAAGGCGGCGCGCGCCGCCTCGGGGTCGCGGTAGATCAGACAGCCGCAGTCGGCGGGCAGGTAGAGCCACTTGTGCGGGTCGAGGGCGATCGAGTCGGCCTCCGCCAAGCCGTCGAAGAGTGGGCGGGCCGAGGGGGCCAGTCGGGCGAAGCCGCCGTAGCACGCGTCGACGTGCATCCAGAGCCCGTACCGGCGGGCGACCGCCGCGATCTCCGGCAGCGGGTCGATCGCCCCGGTGACGACAGTGCCCGCGGTCGCCACCACGCAGAAGGGTTCCGCGCCCGCGGCCCGGTCCGCCTCGATGGCGCGGACGAGGTCGTCGACGTCCATCCGGCACCGGGCGTCGACCGCCACCTCTCGGACGTTCGCGCGGCCGATGCCGAGCAGCGCGGCCGCCTTGTGCACCGAGTGGTGAGTCTGCGTGGAGACGTAGACGCGCAGCGGTGCGGGGTGGGCGCTCGCGCCACGGGTGGCGACCTCGTCGCCGCAGTGACGATGCCGGGCGGCGGCGAGCGCAGTGAAGTTGGCCATCGAGCCGCCGCTGGTGAAGAGGCCGCCGGCGCTCGGACGACACCCGAGCGCTTCCTTGATCCAGTCGATCGTGACGTGCTCCAGCTCGGTGGGCGCGGGCGCCGATCGCCAGGCGGGCAGATTCGCGTTCAGCGTCGACGCGAGGAGGTCCGCGACCGACGCGACAGCGGTGCCCGGCGCCGAGACGTAGCCGAAGAAGCGCGGATGACCGTTGTGCCGGCTGCCCGGCACGATCACCTCGCGGAAGACCTCGAGCAGGTCGGCGAAGTCGCGGCCCTCGACGGGCAGCGGCTCGGCGAGGTGCTCCCGCACCGCGGCGGCCGTGGCGCGCGGAGCGATGGGCAGGTCGCGGAGCGAGGCGTGGTAGGCGGCCATCCACTCCACGGCCTGGCCGGCCAGGTCGCTGATCGTTGCCGGTGAGGGGTCCAACGCGGAGTCGACGCCACGCCGCTCGGGAGAGGTGGAACTCATGGCGGGGAGAGTAGTTCGACCAGGCGACATTCCTCCGTGCACGCCGGTGCCTCGACCGCCGTCCGGGCCCGTATCCTCGACGACCATGACGGCCGAACCCGAGGAGCCCGGGCGCTGCGCGCATTCCCTGCTGCGCGAGCGGGTCCGCCGGTTCGCCGAGGAACGCGACTGGCAGCCGTTCCACACGCCGAAGAACCTCGCCATGGCGCTCGCCGGTGAGGTGGGCGAGCTGCTCGCCGAGTTCCAGTGGCTCACCGCCGAACAGTCCGCCGAGGTGCTCGCCGACCCGGCGGCCGGCGCCCGGGTCCGGGCGGAGATCGGCGACGTGATGATCTACCTGACCCGCCTCGCCGACGTGCTCGGCGTCGACCTGGCCGAGACCGCCCTGGCCAAACTGGACGAGGCCGCCGCCCGCTACCCGGTCGAACAGGCGAAGGGTTCCGCCGCGAAACGGTGACTGTGGGCGGCCGGATTGACACCGGGCGCCGTCCGGGATTCCACTGGTGGGAGCGGCACCCGGGCGCCCGGTGCGCACCGGCGCCGCCTGCGACACCTGGGAGGCATCATGGACTCCTCGCCCGTCAGGCCACCGCAGGACGCCCAGACCATCCGCCGGCTACGCCTCGGCATCGGGGTGGTCGGTATCGCGCTGCCGTTCGTGCTGACCGTCGGCCACGCGCTGGTCACCGGCACACCGACCCTGCTCACCTCGATCAGCGCCTACTACTACACCGAGCTGCGGGACGTCTTCGTCGGCAGCATGTGCGCGGTCGGGGTCTTCCTCATCTCCTACCGGCAGCGCAAGGTCGACGACCTGCTCGGCACGATCGCCGGGGTGCTGGCCATCGCGGTCGCGCTGTTCCCGGCCGCGACGCACGACCCGGGCGGCCCGGTCACCGCCACCGACGTGCTGGTCGGTCGGGTGCACCAGGTCTCGGCGGCGGCGCTGTTCGTGATCCTCGCGATCTTCTGCCTCGTCCTGTTCCCGCGGACCGATCCGCGTATCGGTGAGGCGCGGACCCGGGTCCGCGTCGGCCTCTACCGCGCCTGCGGTGGAGTCATCCTGGCCGCCATCGCGCTCGCCGTGGCGAGCAACGCGCTCCCGGAATCCACTCGCGACACGCTGCGGCCACTGTTCTGGTGCGAGGCGGTCGCGGTGCTCGCCTTCGGGACCGCGTGGTTCGTCAAGGGCGAGGCGATGTTCCGGTACGCGCGGGAGGCCCGCCGCCGGGAGCACGACGGCCCGGCACGTGCCGCGGATCCGGCACCGAGCCCGGCACCCGGTGCGCCGTAGCGACGAGCGCGCCGGTCAGTCCGGCCGCGGGGCCGTGATGAGCCGCGCGAACAGGTCGGCGGCCGCGCCCAGCACCTCCCGGTCGCCGGTGACCAGCAGGTCCAGCAGTAGGCCACGGGTGGCGGCGAGGGCGAGCCGGGCCCGCTGGCGGGCCTGCGCCGCGTCGAAGCCGAGGCGCAGGAACAGGTCCTCGACGGGGCCGGCCCAGGCGGCGATGACGGTGGCCCGGAACGACTCGGTCCAGCTACGACCGAACAGTGCCTGGGCGTAGATCTCGAAGAACAGCCGTTCCGCCGGGGCCAGCTCGGGGTCCGCGAGGCGCCGCCAGAACCGCCGGCTCACCTCGACCGGGTCGTCCAGCCCGTCGGCGAGGGCGACGAGCGCCGCCCGCTGCTCGGCCTCGATACGCCGGACGACCTCGGCGAGCAGGCCCTCCCGGCTGCCGAAGTGGTAGATCAGCATGCGATGGCTGGTGCCCGTACCGGCGGCGATCTCGCGCAGACTGAGCTGGCTGAACCCGCCCTCGGTCAGGAAGGCGACGCAGCGGTCGAGCAGCGCCGCGCGGGCGTCACCGGCCACCGGTGGGCGCCGCGCCGTCGCCGGCCGCCGCAGCCGCCGGATCCTCGGCGGCCGCGGCCAGGCCGGCCGCCTCCATCCGCAGGTAGCGTCGGGTCTTCGCCGCGGTCAGCAGCGCGACCAGCCCGGCGAGGACACCGGTCTGCCGGATGCCCACGGTGATCCGGGTGGCTCCGTCCGGCTGGCGTTCGACCCGGTGGTACGCGACGGTGTGCACGCCCGGCGCCGTTGCCTCCCAGGCGAACGACGCGCCCTCGCGGAGGTCGCGGACCCGCCACACCGTGGTCGGGAGGCCGGGCTGCCGGACGCGGAACCGGCTGCCGACCGTGAGCGCCGGCCCGTCGAGCGGCTCCACCGCGGACATCGACGCCGTCCACCGTGGATACGCCGGCACGTTCCGCACCGCCGCCCACGCGCGGGCGGGGTCGGCGGCGGTGGTGGTTGTCTCCTCGTAGTCCATGTACCAAATGGTACATAGACCGGGGGTGGTCATTCGAAGCGGGACGGGTCCCCGGCGCCCCGGCGCAGGATCTCCGGCTCCGGCTGCGACAGGTCGACCACGGTCGTCGGCTCCTTGCCGCAGTCACCGGCGTCGAGCACGGCGTCGACCAGGTGATCGAGCCGTTCCTTGATCTCCCAGCCCTGGGTCAGCGGCTCGTCCTCCCCCGGCAGCACCAGGGTGCTCGACAGCAGCGGCTCACCCAGCTCGGCCAGCAGCGCCTGGGCGACCGTGTGGTCCGGAACCCGTACGCCGACGGTGCGCTTGCGGGGATGCAGCAACCGGCGCGGCACCTCCCGGGTCGCCGGCAGGATGAACGTGTAGCTGCCCGGGGTGCTCGCCTTCACCAGCCGGAAGGCGGCGTTGCTCACCTTGACGAGCTGGCCGAGCTGGGCGAAGTCCCGGCACACCAGCGTGAAGTGGTGCCGGTCGTCCAGGTGTCGGATCTCCCGGATCCGGTCCAGCCCGTCCCGGTTACCGAGCTGGCAGCCCAGCGCGTAGCAGGAGTCCGTGGGGTAGGCGACCAGCCCGCCGTCCCGGATCAGGTCGACGACCTGCCGCAACGCCCGGGGCTGGGGGTTGTCCGGGTGCACGTCGTAGTACCTCGCCATCCACTGAGACTAGGCGCTTCCCCGCGGCCCTGCCCCGGCAGGCTGGTGACCGCCGTGGTCGGCACCGGCACGGTCAGTACCGGCCACCACCGCCGACCCGCGCGGCCACCCGGTCGTGCAGCGCGGCCAGCGCCGGGCTCACCGCGGCGGTGAGCGGCGTTGGGTCGACCAGCCGCCGCGCCGCCTCCGGAAGCCAGGCGAGGTCGGCGTCGAAGCGGGCGCGGGCGGCGCGGACCTCGCCGGCCGGGTCGGCCGGCTCGAGGCGCCGGCCGCCGCGCATCACCGGCACCAGCAGCGGCTCCCGGTCGCCCGGCGGCGGCTCGTCGCGCAGCCCCACCACGTCGCCGCTGGCGCCGGTGGGATCGCGGAAGACCTGCTTCGGTCCGGGCAGGGTGGCCTTGCCCGGGGACAGCTTGAGCACCGGCCGGTCGCCGACCGCCACCAGCTTGTACGCGCTGTCCAGCGACGGCGCGTCGTAGGAGACGCCCATCCGGGTGCCTACGCCGTACCCGTCGATCGGTGCACCGGCGGCGACGAGCGCGGCGATGACGTCCTCGTCGAGGCTGCCACTGGCCACGATCTGCGCCCGGGTCAGCCCGGCGTCGTCCAGGATCGCCCGGGTCTGCTTGGCCAGCGCGGCCAGGTCGCCGGAGTCGAGCCGGACGCCGAGCGGCCCGGTCAGGCCGAGTTCGACGACCACGTCGACGGCCGCCCGCACGCCGGCCGGCGTGTCGTAGGTGTCGACCAGGAAGATCGGGTTGGTCGGGAAGTCGGTGGCGAACGCCCGGAACGCCGCCCGCTCGTCCGGGAACGCCTCGACGTACGAGTGGGCCATCGTGCCGGACGGCTTGAGCCCGTAGCACCGGGCGGCCTCGACGTGGCTGGTGGCGGCGAAGCCGGCGATGGCCGAGGCGCGGGCCACCCCCGCCCCCGCCTCGATGCCGTGGGTACGGCGGAAGGCGAAGTCGATCAGCTGGGCGCCGCCGGCGGCGAGCCGGCAGCGGGCGGCCTTGCTGGCGACGGTGGTCTGGAAGGTGATCAGGTTCAGCACGCCGGTCTCCACGAGCTGCGCCTCGGCAAGCGGCGCGGTGATCTCCAGCAACGGCTCGTCGGCGAAGACCACCCGCCCCTCCGGTACGGCCCGGACGTCGCCGGTGAACCGGATCCCGGCCAGCGCGGTCAGGGTCTGCTCGTCGAAGCCGCCGACGTCGCGCAGGTAGGCCAGGTCGTCGTCGTCGAACGCGAAGTTCTCCAGAAAGGTCAGCGCGTCGGCCAGCCCGGCCGCCACCAGGAAGCCGCGCCGCGCGGGCAGGCGGCGGGCGAACAGGCTGAACGTGGCGGGCTCGACCAGGCCACGGCGCAGGTAGCTGGCCGCCATCCGCAGCTCGTACAGGTCGGTCCGCAACCCGGTCATGCCGTCTCCTCGACCACGCCCCCACTGTGGCCGAGCGGGTGCGGCCACGTACCGCGAACGGAGGAACCGGCGGCCCGGGCGCCGGGCGGGGCGGGGTGGCCCGGCTCAGCGTGCGGCGGGATGGCGCCGCTCGGCGTGGGCGGCCGCGTCCTCGATCAGCCGGGCCAGCCGGACCGGGTCGGCCAGCACCGTGACGTGGCCGGTGCGCGGCAGCCGGATCAGCCGACCGTCGCGGCAGGCGGCCAGGTACTGCCGCTCGTCGGCGCGGAACGGGTCCCGGTCGCCGTTGACCAACCAGACCGGGCCGGGGTAGGCGGCCAGGGCGCCGAGCTGGTCGTGGCCGGCGACCGCCGCGACCACCGCCGGCATCACCTCGCTGGACAGGCCGCCGGCCACGACGGCGTCCGCCGCCGGACGCGGCAGGGCGCGGCGGAAGGCGTACGCGCTGAGCTGGTTGGCCTGCTCCGGGAAGCGCGCGGCGAGCGCGGCCGCCCCGCGGTAGAGCCCGACGAGCCGCGTCGGCCGCGCGGTGCAGCCGATGGCGACCAGCCCGGCCACCCGCTCGGAAAAGCGGCCGGCGGTGGCGATGCCGACGAAGCCGCCGAGCGACAGGCCGGCGACCAGCGCCCGGCCGCCGACGTGGTCGACCGCGGCGGCGACCGCCTCGATGGCGGCGGCCATGGTGAAGGTCTCGCCGCGGCGGGCGCCGTGGCCGGGCAGGTCGACCGCGTGGGCGGGCCGGTCGAGTTGGCTGACCACCGGCTCCCACATGGTGCGGCTGACCCGGATGCCGTGGACGAGGACGACGGGCAGGGCCATCTGCGCTCCTTTCCAACCGCAACGCAACGGTGCGTTGCGATTCCAGTAGAACACAACGCAACGGTGCGTTGCTATCCTGCTCGACGTGGCACCACGCAGACAGCAGGAGATCTTCGACAGCACGCTCACGCTGCTGGCCGAAAAGGGCTACGACGGCCTCACCATCGAGGCGGTGGCCGAGCGCGCCGGGGTGAACAAGACGACGATCTACCGGTGGTGGCCGTCCAAGGCCGCGCTGCTGGCCGACGCGCTCGTCGAAGCGCCGCTGCTCGACCTCCACACCCCGGACACCGGCACCCTGCGCGGTGACCTGACGGCGGTCGTCGGCGCCATCGTCGCGCTCCTCACCACGCCGCCCTCATCGGACGTGGCCGTCGCGGCGCTCGCCGCCTCCGCCCACCGGGCCGAGCTGGCGTCGGCCACCCAGCGGTTCTTCGCCGACCGGCTGGCCCGCGAGCGCCCCATCTTCGAACGGGCCGTCCGCCGGGGCGAGCTGGCCCCCGACGCCGACCCCATGACGATCATGGACGCGCTCGCCGGAGCCGTGTGGTGCCGCGCGGTGTTCCGGGGGCGGCCGGTCGACGACGCCTTCGTCGACCGCACGGTGGCGATGGTCCTGCACGGCGTGGCCGGCTGACCGGCGACACCAGCCTCTGGGCGGCACCCGGTCCGCGCGGCCCGCCCGCGACCGCCGGCCCACTTACACCGAACGGAGCAGCACAAACGGCGACAACCGGGGTAAGCAGCGCCACGCGCGGGGACCCCGCGACGCAGGATCGGTTGCCGGCAGGAGCTGCTTGACGTGCGTACGTCCGAGGGGGCCGCGGTGGCTCCACGGCGCGGGAGGACCCTCCCGCTGCTCACGCTGGCCGCCGTCCCGCCCGCGCTGGAGGCCGCCGTGCTGGCCGCGCTCAGCTTCTACTCCGCGAGCGGGCTCGCGCCGCAGGCCACCGCCGTCTGGCCGTACGACTCCTACCACGACCTACGCTGGCTGCTGGTCTACCACAACTCCTGGTCGATGTTCCTGCTCGGCCTGCTGGCGGTGACCGCGGTGCGCGGTCTGCTGTCGGCGTGGATGACCGGCCTCGCGTGGCCCGCGCACACGCCCCGCCCGTCGTACCGCTGGCTGATCCGGCGCAACATCGAGGTGGCCGCCCTCGCCACGGTGATCATCTCGCCGTGGGCCGCCCTCGCCGTGGCGTACTCGGCGGTCGCGCTGTCGTGGTATCTGCTCGCGTCGCTGCTGCCCATGCTCGTGCTGGCGCCGTTCCTGGCCCGCGGCGGCGTGGTCAGCCGGTGGTGGCGCGGCCTGCCCTCGGCGGCCCTGTTCGGCTGGTCGCTGCTCAACTTCCTGGTCCTCACCGCCGCCGGGGCGATCATGTCGGCCGTGCCGCTGTGGTGGGGCGTCCCGATCGCCGCGGCGGCCGGCACAGCCAACGGGCTGCTCTGGCGAAGCACGGTCGCCGCCGCGGCGTTCCAGGCGCCGGTGCGCCTGCGCCGGGTGCCCGTGGCGCCGCTGGCGATCGTCGTCACCATGGCCGGCTCCGTCTTCGCCGAGGCCGGCGTCGGCATCGCGGCCGGCGGGCCGGGCGACTGGCGGGCTCCGGTGCTCACCGAGCATCTCGAGGAGCGGATCCCGTACGCCGTGATCGCCATCGCCGGACACAACTCCAGCTACGACGGCCGCCCCGCGGTGGACGCTCGGGTGGAACGGTTCTCCTACCGGGGCCTGGACGACCGGGAGCGCCCGCTGCCCTACCAACCGCAGGACACGCACCAGTCGGTGGGCTCCAGCGCCGCGCTGCTCTCCCAGCACATCGACTCGCTGCAACGGCGGACCGGCCGGCCGGTGGCGCTGCTCGGCGAGAGCGAGGGCGCCATGGTGGCCCGGATGTACCTGGAACGGTGGCCGGAGTCACCGGTGGACGCGGTCATCATGTTCAGCCCGCTGACCCGCCCCGGCCGGGTGTACTACCCGCCGGCCGGGTACGACGGCTGGGGCGTGGTCGCCGGATGGGAACTGCGGCTGGTCGCGGCGCTGTCCAACCTCACCAAGGAGGTCGACAGCGACCCGGACGAGCCGTTCGTCCGGTCGGTGCTCGCGGATGCGCCCTTCTACCGCAACCGCACGCTGTGCCCGGTCGCCGGAGTGCGCATGATCGCCTTCCTGCCGACCGTCTCCGCCGTCGAGGCACCGCCGGGCGAGTACTCCCGGATCCCGACCGTCGAGGTGCCCGGGCTGCACGCGTTCCCGCTCGACCAGGCACTGGTGCAGGAGACCGTGATGGCCTTCCTGGCCGACGAGCCGGTCAACCGGCCCCGCCGGGAGTACCGGCTGTTCCAGCACCTCGGCGCCGCCTGGCAGGCGCCGCCCCTCGCCATCGGGCTCAACCCCATCTGGTCGGCGAACCGCGAGGCCGACCCGGCCTTCAGCGGGCGGATCTGCGAAGCCCAGTGACCGAGGGCGGTCAGCCGGGTTCGTGGGTGAGCAGGCTGTCGAGGGCGACGCCGGGGTCGGCCAGCCGGTCGGGGTCGACCGGCTGCCGGGAGCGGATCAGCTCCTTGATCGGGTCGGTCACGTCCCACACGTTGACGTTCATGCCCGCCAGCACCCGCCCCCGCGAGGTCCAGAACGCGATGAACGCGCCGCCGTCGAGGTCACCGCGGACGACCACCCGGTCGTACGAGCCCGGCGGGGCGTGGCCGGTGTACTCCATGCCCAGCTCGTACTGGTCGGTGTAGAAGTAGGGCAGCCGGTCGTAGCTGACCGGCCGGCCGACCATGCCGCGGGCGGCGGCCGGCCCGGAGTGCAGGGCGTTGGCCCAGTGCTCGACGCGGACCCGGGTGCCGAGCAGCGGGTGCTGGGCGTTGGCCAGGTCGCCGGCGGCCCAGACGTGCGGATCGTCGGTGCGCAGGGTGTGGTCGACGAGGACACCGTCGTCGACCGCGAGGCCGGCCCGCTCGGCGAGTTCGGTGGCGGGCCGCACCCCGACGCCGACGACCACGAGGTCGGCCGGGAGGGTGGTGCCGTCGGCCAGCCGGACGGCACTGACCCGACCCGTCCCCTGGAATTCCCGCACCTGCGCCCGGAAGTGGAAGGTGACCCCGTGGTCGCGGTGCAGGTCGGCGAAGACGGTGGCGAGTCGGTCGCCGAGCACCCGGTGCAGGGGCAGGTCGGCGACCTCGACGACGGTGACGGTGGCGCCGCGGGTGCGCGCGGCGGCCGCCACCTCCAGGCCGATCCACCCGGCGCCGACGACGACCACGTTCGCGCCGTCGACCAGCGCCTCGCCGATCCGGTCGCTGTCGGCGAGGGTACGCAGCCGCAGCACCCCGTCGAGGTCCGCGCCGGGTACCGGCAGGGTGCGCGCCCGCGCCCCGGTGGCCAGCAGCAGCCCGCCGTAGCGCAGGCGCTGCCCGTCGGCCGTCTCGACCGCACGCGACACCCGGTCCAGCGCGGTCACCCGGGTGCCGGTGCGCAGGTCGACGTCGTGTTCGGGGTACCAGCCGGCGTCGTGCACGTGGACGCTGTCCCGCTCGGCGGTGCCCAGCAGCAGGCCCTTGGACAGCGCCGGCCGTTCGTACGGGCGCTCGGCCTCCTCGCCGAGCAGGACGACGTCGCCGTCGTACCCCTCCTCGCGCAGCGTCTGGGCGGCCCGGGCGCCGGCCAGGCCGGCGCCCACGATCACGATCGGACCTTGCTCGGTCACTGTTCCTCCTCGTACGGATTCACGGGCGGGCGCCGACGCCGGTCAGCGCGAAGAACTCGGCGCGCGAGCGCGGGTCGTCGCGCAGCGTGCCGAGCAGCGTCGAGGTGACGGTGGTGGCGCCGACCGCGCGCACCCCGCGCAGGCTCATGCAGAGGTGCTCGGCCTCGACGACCACCCCGACCCCCTTCGGCCGCAGCTGCGCGGCGAGCCAGTCGGCGATCTGCCGGGTCAGCCGTTCCTGGACCTGCGGCCCGTGCGCGAAGAGCTCCACCACCCGGGCGAGCTTGGACAGCCCGAGGATCCGCCCGCCGGGCAGGTAGCCGACGTGGGCGACGCCGAGGAACGGCAGGAAGTGGTGCTCGCACACCGAGCGGATCGGGATGGAGCGGGCGACGACGAGCTCGTCGTAGCCCTCGTCGTTGTCGAAGGTGGTGAGCCGGAACTCGCGCGGGGTGAGCAGTTCGGCGTAGGCGCGGGCCATCCGGCCCGGCGTGTCGGCCAACCCGTCGGCGTCGATGTCGACGCCGAGTGCCGCGAGGAAGTCGGCCGCGGCCCGTTCGGCGGCGGCCAGGTCCCGGCCGGGCCGACGCCGCAGCACCCGCAGCGGGCCCGGTCCGGCCTCGTCCTCGGCGACCGACGCACCGTCGGTCGTGGACGCCGGGTCCATCAGGTCCATGTCGGCCACCCATCCGTTTTCGCCAACCACCGTTGTCGTTATTCATGCTGGACCCGGCGCGGCAGAATTTCAATAGCGGACGCTGGTGATAATCTCGGGGGGTGCCGGACCGGTGGACCGCCGTGGCCGCGCTCGCCGATCCGTCCCGGCGGGCGCTGTACGACCACGTCCGTCACCAGGACCACCCGGTCAGCCGCGAGGAGGCCGCCGACGCAACCGGGATCACCCGCGGGCTGGCCGCCTTCCACCTCGACAAGCTCGTCGACGCCGGCCTGCTGCGCGCCCACTACCAGGCGCCGGCGGACCAGCCCCGGGGCCGGGGCCGCAGCCCCAAGGTGTACGAGCCGGCCGGCGACGGGCTCGCCGTGACGATCCCGGAACGCCGCTACGAGCTGATCGCCGAGATCCTCGCCGACGCGGTCGCCGAGGACCCGACCCGCGCCGACGACGCCGCGCGTCGCCTCGCCGGGCAGCGGGGCCGCGACCTCGGTGCCGGCCTGGCCGCGGACGGGTGCGGGATCCTGTCCGCGCTGGACGGGCTCGGCTTCGAACCGCGGCCCGACGCGTCGCGCCGGGTGCTGCTGCACAACTGCCCGTTCCACGCCCTGGCCACCCGGCACACCGCGCTGGTCTGCGGGCTCAACCACGCCTTCCTCACCGGGTTGCTCGACGGGCTCGGCGCGGCGGGCGCCGAGGCCCGGCTGGCGCCCCGCCCCGGCGCCTGCTGCGTGCAGCTGGATCTGCCGTCCTGAGCCCCGGTTTCAGGACGGGGGCAGCGGCGGCAGGACGCTCTCCACGTGGTCCAGCTCGCGTTCCAGCACCCGCATGTCGGCGTCGGCGAGCCGGCCCGCGTCCCGCCAGGCGAGCAGTTCCTCCCGCTCGGCGTCGATCATCTCCCGCCGGGCCCGCAGCGCGGCCAGGTACTCCTCGTCGGTCGGCAGCATCTGGTCCTCGACCGCGGAGAGCAGCTCGACCCGGGTGGTGTAGCGCTGCTGGCGGACCTCGGCCGCGTGACGCAGCGGCGCCGCGATCTTCCCGACGGTGGGGTCGGCCGCGGCGAGCGAGTCCAGCCGCTGCAGGGCGGCCTGCACGGCGGCGGCGCGCGCCTGGTTGCGGGTCAGCGCCCGGCTGACCTCGGTGCCCGGCAGCCGCAGCCGGCGCAGCAGCGGGGCGAAGGTCAGCCCCTGGCCGATCAGGGTCACCAGCACCACCAGGTAGGCGCAGAAGAGCAGCAGGTCCCGGGCGGGGGTGTCGGCGGGCAGGGTGAACGCCGCGGCAAGGGTGATCACCCCACGGGTGCCGGCCCAGCTCAGCGCGAGCAGTTCCCGCCCGGACAGCGGCGGGTTGCCCGGGCGCGGGTCGCCGCCCAGCCGGGCGTGCATCCGCGTGGGCAGGTGCGCCGCCAGCAGCAGCCACAGCGGCCGTACCAGCAGCACCGTGCCGACGGTGACCGCGGCGGCGGTGACGACCGTGCTGACGTCGTAGTCGCGCAGGCCGCGGACGACCGCCGGCAGTTGCTGGCCGATCAGCAGGAACACGTAGCCCTCGAGGAGGAACTCCACCAGGTGCCATACCGCGCGGGTCTGCAGGCGTGCCCGGCTGGACTGCAGCGACGCGCTGCGGTGGCCGAGCCACAGGCCGGCCACGACGACCGCGAGCACCCCGGACACGTGCAGCTTCTCGGCCGCCAGGTAGGCGGCGAACGGGGTGCCCAGTGACAGCGCGTTGTCGATCAGCGGGTCGCTGACCCTCTTCCGGAGCTGGGCGATGGCCGCGGCGAGGACCAGGCCGACCAGCAGCCCGCCGGCGGCCACGACGAGGAAGTCCCCCACCGCGTGGCCGACGGAGAACGCCCCGCCGACCGCCGCCGCGACGGCGACCTGCAGGATCGTCAGGGCGGTGGCGTCGTTGAGCAGCCCCTCCCCCTCGACCAGCGTGATCAGCCGGGGCGGCAGGCCGGCGCGCCGGCCGATCGACAGCGCCGCGACCGGGTCCGGCGGCGAGACCGCCGCGCCCACCGCGATGCCGACGCTCAGCGGCACGGCGGCCACGGTCGCGTTGAGCCCGAACCCGACGGCGAGCGCGGTGACCAGCACCAGGGCCACCGACAGCCCGGCCACCGTACGGGCGTTGGTGCGGAGCGCGGTCAGGCTCGACTGCAACGCGGCGGCGTAGAGCAGCGGCGGGATGACCAGGTAGAGCACGGCCTCGGGGTCGAGGGTGAGGTTCGGGCCGGGCAGGTAGCCGTAGCCGATGCCGGCGAGGACCAGCAGCACCGACGCCGGCAGGCCGCTGCGGTGGGCCACCGCGTTGGCCACCATGACCACCACCAGGCCGCCGAGCACCAGCGCCAACGCGGTCACCATCCGAGCCGATCCCTCCTGTCCGGCGGCCGGAATCCGGCGTTCGCGCCGGCGGCCCGGGTCACCAGCCCACGCTCGCACGGGGGCGGGCCCCGGCCGGGCGGAAACGGCGGCAGGCGGCGCGTCAGGGGCCAGGCAGGTCGGCACCGCACGACGCGGGCCGGCCCCGTTCGGGGCCGACCCGCCTCAGCGTACCGGTCAGGAGGCCTCGGGGCTCCCGGCCGCCTGCCGCTCGGCGGCGAGGGTCAGGGCGCGCAACTCCGGGGCCATCGTCGCGGTGGCGGGTTCCCGACGCAGCTCGCGGAGCAGCCCGACGACCATGCCGACCATCACGAACAGGAACGGCAGGGCGGCGAGGATGGTCAGCGACTGCAACGCGGACAGCCCACCGGCGAGCAGCAGCACCGCGGCCACCAGCCCGGTCAGCACCCCCCACAGGGCGACCAGCCAGCTCTTCGGCTCGATGTCGCCGCGGGAGGAGAGCGTGCCCATCACCACCGAGGCGGCGTCCGCGCCGCTGACGAAGAAGAGCGCCACCAGCACCATCACCACGATCGCGGTGACGGTGAAGAGCGGGAACTCCCGCAGTACCGCGAAGAGCGCCGCCTCCGGGCTCTCCGCCACCGCGGCGGACAGGTCGGTGCCGCCGAGCTGCAGGTTGATGGCGGTGCCACCGAACACCGAGAACCAGACGAAGCTGACCAGGCTCGGGATGGCCACCACGCCGAGGACGAACTGGCGGATCGTGCGGCCCCGGGAGATCCGGGCGATGAACGCGCCGACGAACGGCGTCCAGGAGATCCACCACGCCCAGTAGAAGATGGTCCAGCCGGCCATCCACTCCTCGCCGCCGAAGGCGCCGGTGCGGAAGCTCATCGGGATGAGGTCGTAGAGGTAGCCGCCGGTCGACGCGGTGAGCGTGTTGAAGATGAAGACGGTCGGGCCCACCACGAGCAGGAAGAACAGCAGCGCCACCGCGAGCACCATGTTGGTGTTCGACAGGAACTGGATGCCGCGCTTGACGCCGGTGATGGCGGAGACCACGAACGCCGCGGTGAGCACCGCGATGATGCCGATCGCCAACGGGGTGGAGTTCGGCACGTCCCACAGGTTCGTCAGCCCGCTGTTGATCTGAAGGGCGCCCAGGCCGAGCGAGACCGCGGAGCCGAACAGCGTCGCGAAGATCGCGAAGATGTCGATGGCCTTGCCGGGACCGCGGTTGGCGCGCTCGCCGATGAGCGGGAAGAAGGCGCTGCTGATCAGGCCGCGCCGGCCCTTGCGGAAGGTGAAGTAGGCGATCGCCAGGCCGACCACGGCGTAGATCGCCCACGGGTGCAGCGCCCAGTGGAAGAACGAGTACTCCATGGCCACCCGGGCGGCCTGCTGGGAGTTCGGCTCGGTGAGCCCGCGCGGCGGGGTGCCCAGGTGGGACAGCGGCTCGGCGGCGCCCCAGAACATCAGGCCGATGCCCATGCCGGCGCTGAACATCATCGCCACCCAGGACACGGTGGAGAACTCGGGCTTCTCGTCGTCGCGGCCGAGCTTGATCCGGCCGTACCGGCTGAGCGCCAGCCAGATCGACAGCGCCACGAAGCCCGCGCTGCCCAGTACGAAGACCCAGCCGAACACGCTGACGACCCAGTCGAGCGCCGTCCCGGTGACCGACGCCAGGTTGTCGGTCGCCAGGATGCCCCACAGGACGAAGAGCACCGACGCCGCGGCGGCCACGCCGAGCACGGTCCGGTCGATGCCTCGCTGGCCGCCGTCCGGCCCGATGGGCGGACCGCCTGGCTCGGTGTTGTCCTCGGTTGTCGCCGGTTTGGCAGACACGGTCATGGTCTGTGGACCCTCCGTGGTCTCACGGGACGCGGGCCACCTGCCTGGGCGCGATCGCGCGTCCGTCCCCGCGTCCCTGTCTCGGCCCTGCCGACCGGAGCGGTCCGGGCACTCGGGAAGCAGTCGCGGCGGGCGGCGTTCGCTGGACTGCGACCAGCGCGACGCCGCGACTGTGCGGCCACCACTTTCGGAGCCGATCGTGGAGGCGACCCTGCGGTTCCATGACAGTTGTGTGACAAGATCAGCCGCGAACGACCCAGACGGGGTCAGAGCGACCCTTCGTGGCCGATGCCGGGACGAACAGCGAACCGTGCCGCGGGAAGCCCACGCGCACCGACATCGGCGGTGAACACCGCCCCGGATCCTGGCACGCCGGCGGTCCGGGCCGTGGTGACGAACATGACCCGCAGAGCCGGCCCGCCGAACGCCACGTTGCTGACCAGCGGCGCCGGCACCCGCAGCGCCCGGTCCGGCCGCAGCTCGGCGGTGTAGCGGCGGACCAGGCCGGAGCCCCACAGTGCGACCCAGACCCCGCCGTCGGCGTCGACCGCGATGCCGTCCGGGCGGTCGACGCGTACGGAGGCCACCCGGCGCCGGTCCGGCCCGTACGCGGTAACGGTGCCGGCGAACGTGTCGGCGTGGTACAGGACGGTGCCGTCCGGGCTGGTGTCGAGGCCATTCGAGGCGCCCACCCCGGCGGCGACCACCCGGTGACCCAGGTCCGCGCCGACCACGTGGAGGGCGGCCCGCCCGGCCCGGCCACGGTCGACGGAGCCGGTGTAAAGCATCCCGTCCCGCCCGCACACCGCGTCGTTGAACGCCAGGTCGGCCGGCCCGGGCACGCTGAGCACCGTCCGGAAGGTTCCGTCGTACGGGTCGAAGGCGCCGAGGTCCCGCCCGGCGACTCCCAGCCACCACCCGCCACCGGCCGCGGGCACCAGGGCGGTAAGACGCCGCGCGCAGGTGACGCCGTGCGCCGTCCCGGCGATGGGGTCGAGGGTCCAGACCGTGTGGCCGGTGACGTCGACCAGGTGCAACCGCCCGGCGTCCCAGACCGGGCTCTCCCCCAGCTCGCAGCGCAGCTCGCCCAGCACCGACCAGTCGACGTCCTCGACACTCACAGCCATCGGGCGCGCAGGTCGGGCCGGAGCCAGGCGGCGGGCGAAGAGATGGACAACCCGCCGTCCACCGGGAGCACCGCGCCGGTGACGAAGTCCGCCGCCGGGGAGGCGAGGAACGCCACCGCGGCGGCGACGTCCTCGGGACGACCGACCCGGCGCAGCGGATAGCCCTCGGTGACCGCGGGCAGGTCGGCGCTGCCGATCATGCCGGGAGCGACGGCGTTGACCCGGATCCCGGCCGGCCCGTACTCCAGGGCGAGCTGGCGGACCAACCCTTCGACGCCGGCCTTCGCGGCGGCGTAGCCCGGCAGGCCGGGAGCGGCGAGGGTGGCGTTGACGGAGCTGACCGCGACGATTGCGCCGCCGCGCGGCAGCAACGGCAGGGCAGCCCGGACGACGTAGAACGTCGAGTCGAGGGTGGCGTCGATGGCGATCCGCCACTGCCCGTCGGTGGTCTCGGCCGCCGAGGCGACCGGCATGACGGCGGCGGCCGGCACCACCACGTCGAGCCGGCCGAGCACCCGGTGGGCCGCGGCGACGGTGGCCGCCGCAGCGTCCGGGTCGGCGCAGTCGGCCATCAGTTCGGTGGTGAACGCCGGATCGGCGTGCTCGTCGAGGCTGACGCCGACCACCCGGTCCCCGGCGTCGGCGAACACCCGGGCGATGGCGGTACCGATCGGCGAGGAGGCGCCGACGACGAGGACGCCCCGGCCGCTCACCGCCCCAGTCCCAGGTCGTCGAGGATGGTGGCGAGCGACGCCCGGCCGGCCGCGTCGAGCGGTCGGGCCGGCGAGCGGACGGTGGCGTCGGCGATCAGCCCGCGCCGCACGAGGACCTCCTTGTGCACCGCCCAGGCGATGCCCTGCTGCAGGCCGAACAGGATCAGCGGCAGCAGCCGGGTGAACCCGGCCCGCGCCTCGACGTGCCGGCCGGCCGCCCAGTCGGCGAGGACGGGGCCGAGCAGGTCGGGGAACTCGCAGGCCGGCATGGTGCCGATAGCGCCGCGGCCGTACTCCTCGAGGCAGAACTGGGCGTTCTGGCCGCCGAGGACGGCGAAGCTGTCGTCGGCGCGGGCGGCGACGACGGCCGCGACCTTCGGCGCGGTCGGCGGCGTCTCCACCTTCACCGAGGTGACGCCGTCGAGCTTGCCGAGTTCGGCGATGAGCGCGGGCGCCATGGTGACACCGGTGGCGCCGGGCGCGTCCTGGACCATCACCTCGACGCCGGCGGCCGCCGCCACGTGGCTGTAAAAGGCGAGCAGCTGGTCGGGGGTGGGCTTGACCATGAACGGGGGCAGCACCATCAGCGCCGTGGCACCACCGGCCACCGCGGCGTCGGCCTGTTCGATCGCGGTGACCGTCGAGGTGCCGTTGACGCCCGCGACGACCGGCACCGCGCCGGCCACGACGTCGGTGACCGTAGCCAGGATGCGGGCCCGCTCGTCGGCGGTGAGGGCGAAACCCTCGCTGGCCATGCCGAACACCGCGACGCCGGTGACGCCGCTGGCGAGTTGGAATTCGGTGAGCCGACGCAGGCTGGGCAGGTCCAGGGCGCCGTCGGGCCCGAACGGGGTGGCGAGGATCGGCACGAGGCCGTGCACGGTGTGGGGCACTCAGGACTCCTTGGCCAGGGCGCGAACCGCCTCGACGTCGACGTCGACGCCGAGTCCGGGTCCCGCGGGCAGGTCGAACGCGGCCGGGTGCAGGGGCACCGGCCCGGTGAGGATGCGTGATCCGACCTCGGTGGAGGTCGGCTGGTACTCGAACGCGGCGAGGTCGGCGACCGCCGCCGCGACGTGCAGGCCGGCGGCGAGGGAGACCCCCATGCCGACGGAGTGGTGCGGGGCGACGGGCACGTGCCGGGCGGCGCACAGCTCGGCGATCGCCATCGCCTCGGTGATCCCGGTACGCGCCACGTCCGGCTGGGCGATCCGCAGCGCCCGGGCGTCGAGCCACTGGGCGAACTCGTACCGGTTGCGCAGCGCCTCGCCGACCGCGACCGGGACGGTCGAGCGGGCGGCGAGTTCGGCGTGCCCGACGACGTCCTCCGGCGCCAGGGGCGCCTCCAGGAACCAGGCGCCCCGCTCGGCGAGACCGCGGGCCAACGCGACGGCCTCGTCCACCCCGTAGGCCCAGTGCCCGTCGACGGCGACCCGCAGGCCCGGGGCGGCCGCGCGGACCACGTCGACGGTGGTGAGGTCGGCCGCGACGCCGTGCCCGAGGTGCAGCTTGACCGCGGTCGCGCCCCGGTCGGCCCAGTCCCGGGCCAGCTCGGCCCGCTCCGGGTCAGTGGGGCGGGGCAGGCCGGAGACGTACGTGGGCAGGCGGGTGCGGAACGCCCCGCCGAGCAGTTGGGCGACGCCGAGCCCGGCGAGCCGGCCGGCGAGGTCCCAGAGCGCGATGTCCACGGCGGCGAGCGCGTCGGCCTGGTGGCCGACCAGGTGCCCGCGTTCGCGCATCAGGTCGCGCAGCCGGTACCAGGCGGGGCGGGGAGCGGTGGCGTCCATGCCGACCAACACCGGGGCGAGCAGCAGGTCGACGATGGCGGCGGGCACCTCGGGCGCCACCGGGGCGAGCGCCTCCCCCCAGCCGGTGGTGCCGTCCTCGGCGACCACCTCCACCAGCAGCGTCTCGTAGCGGGACGAGTAGAGGCTGCGCCACGGTTCGCGGACCTCGTAGCCGCCGCCGATGCGGCTGCCGTCCCGTTTCGGCCCCAGGTACGCCTCGTCGGCGTGCACCTTCAGCACGTGGGTGTGTACCTCGCGGATCCGCATCACGCCTCCTGTCCGCAGGCCAGCCGCACCGGCTCCGTGCGCCGGTCGCCGACCTGCACCACGTAGCTGAACGCGGCGGACAGGTCGTCCACCGGCACGGTCCACTCGTTCGGCAGCACCGCGCGGTCGGCCCGCTGCCAGCTGGCGCCGTCGTCGAGCGACCAGTGCAGCGTCGCCGGTTCTCGGGTCGCGGCCTGCACGTAGGCGTGGTAGCGGCTGCCGTCGGGCTTCGGGATCAGGATGCCCCGCACCGCGCCCACCGGGCCGTCGTCGAACCGGTGCGCGCCGACCGGGGCGGCGCCCGCCCGGTGCAGCGGTACGTCGAGCGCGAGGCCGTGCACCACGATGGCGGTGATGCCGTGCCCGGACACCGGCACGGTCAGGCGGTGGTCGACGACCTCGGCCCGCTCCGGCACGCCGCCGTCGCGGATCACCGTGGCCCGGTACGCGACACCGGGGGTCATCGGCACCCACGCCGGGTCCAGCGTCACGGTCACCGTGGTATCGGTGGCGGCGGCGTTGGTGAGGCTGACGCAGAGTCGGTCCCCGCCCTCGGCCGCGATCCAGTTGACCTGCTCGGTGTCCAGCCGCACCAGCCCCTTCGGCAGCCACAACCAGACGCCGTCCTCGCCGTGGAAGCGGCCGGTCGCGTGGCCGCGGACGCGGAAGGCGAACCACACGTAGTTCTGCTCGAACTCCGCCGGGAACGCGATCGCCCCGCCGGAGCGGGTCTCGTGCTCGGTGACCAGGTAGTCGAGCGCCATGCCGAGCTGGGCGGGCGCGTGGTGGTAGTAGACGGTGGTGTTGCCGAACGGCCCGGTCCACGGGAAGTCGGGGCGCAGGTGGTGCACGGTCAGCTGCCGGTAGTAGTAGCCCGGGTAGTTGGTGAACCGGCCGACCAGCGCGTTGTGCGCCACGTCGCGCAGCAGGTCGTCGCCGGTGTGCGCGGCCAGTCGCAGCAGGAACGGGGCCCAGCCGGGGTTGAGGGTGAAGCCGTTGAACCGGTACGTGTTCAGCGCCTCGATGCTCAGCCCGGTGGGTGACACCTGCCAGGCGGGGACCTGCTCGTCGGGCACGTCGGTGGCCGGGTAGTCGTACAGGTCGTCCGGGTTCCACCAGCCGGTCAGCTCGATCTGCCGGTCGACGAAGAGCGGCCGTTCCGGCACGGTCACCGTGGTGTCCGGCACCGGGCGGGCGAAGACCATCGTGACGAAGCGCTTCGCCTCGGCGTACGCGGCGTCGAGGTAGCGGCGTCGACCGGTCTCCTCGAACATCTCCAGCAGTTCGATCCAGGCCCGGCAGTAGTAGAGGGCGAAGTCGTGCGGGTCGGCCTCGCCGCCGTACGGCTGGTCGAGATCCTCGACCACGTACCGCTCGGCGGCCTCCTCGGCCTGGCGCAGCAGCTTCGGGTCGCGGGTCATCCGGTACGCCGCCAGCGGTTCGCTCATCGGGGTGCGCTTGAGCCAGTAGTCCTGCGCGTCCAGGCTGGACAGGGCCAGCTCGCGGGCGGCGGTGAGGGTGCCCCGAGTCAGCGTGTGCAGCGGGGCGAGCGCGGGCGCGCCGAACGGGGTGCCGCACAGGGCGTGCTTCGTCGGGTCGCCGTACACGGTGGCGTCCTCGCGCGGCGTCCAGCCGTAGCCGTTGCGCGACAGGTGGAACTCGACCGTCGGCAGCGCCCGGGTCTCGTAGAGCTCGTCGTCCCCGGTGAGTTGGTACGCGCCGAGCAGCACCGCGGTCGTGGTGGCCCGTACGGCCTGGTTGTTCTCGATGTCGATAAACCCCTTGGCCCGGCTCCACCAGCCGCTCGGCGAGCCCTGGTAGTCGACCGGGTCGTCGGTATCCGGGCCGGCCTTGAGTAGGTCGATCAGGTTGTGCACGGTGTCGGTGAGCGAGCAGCCGGCAACGTTGCGCCGGTAGGCGGTGTAGCCGTACTCGCCGCGCAGCAGGTCGCGGTAGGCGTCGTAGAGCTCGGTGCGGCCGGCGTACACGCCGACGGTGAACCGGTACGTCTCGCCGGCGCGCAGGTCGGCACGACGGCCGTACTGGGGGGCGTAGAGGGTGGGTGCCACCCGGCCGTCGGGGGTGCGCAGGCCCATGCCGAAGGGCTGGTCGTCGTCGCCACGGGCCGACTCGTACTCGAACGGCAGCTCGCCGGCCGGGGCGAACAGGCCCGTGGTGACCGGGCCGCGCTGCACCAGGCACATCGGCGCGAACAGTTCGTCGCGGCCGACGGACGCCGGTCCGCCGATCATCCGGGCGTGCCGCAGGGGCCCGCACAGCACCTCGTCGACCTCGTCCTCGGGCACGGCGGTGAACGCCTGGTAGGCGACCACGAAGCGGCCATCGACCCGCGGGGTGAGCTCGATGTCGGCGTAGGGGTGCGGGCCGTCCAGCCGCCAGGTGACGGTCAGTGCGAACAGTTCCGGATGGCCGCCGCGCAGTCGTACGGAGTCGGCGCCGAGCACCTCGAGCTCGGTGAGGGTGACCGGATACCGGTCCAGGGTGCCCTGCGGGTCGCGCCGGCTGCCAGCGTCGCCGCGCAGCACCAGCCATCGCTCGCCGAACCGCTCGCTCGCCCGTACCCAGCCGTCGCCGGCCCGCACGGTCAGCTCTGCGGCGTACCCGGACCCGCCGGCCCAGCGCAGCGCGGCGACGTCCAGCCGGTAGCCGGGGCCCTCGACCGTCGCCGCCGGCTCGATGGCCGCAGCGGTCAGGTCCGGGCTGGCGGCGTCGACGGTTCTGCCGGCCGGCGGTCTGCGGGGACCGAGAGCGACCACCTCGACCGGGGCGAATTCGGCGGCGGTGGCGGTGGCGGCGAGCCCGACGCCGCCGCCGTCGAGCGGGAGGCGGTCGGTGACGGTGGCCGCGGTACTCCCGTCGACCCCGACGGTGATCCGGCCGTCGACGATGGTCACCTCGACCGGCAGCCACCGGTCGAAGTCGTACGCCAGGATGTCGTCGGCCAGCAGCTCGGCGCGCCCGTCGGCGTGCCGGGTGACGGTCAGGTAGCGCACTCCGGTACGCACCCGCAGCCCGACCGCGTAGCACCGGTCGGTGTTGGCGTTGAGCAGGAGTTCGGCGGCGCTGACACCGGTGCCGTGCCGGGGCTCGGGCACCCGGACGGCAGTGCGGACGGCGACGTTGCCGGCCATCGCCGGCAGGGCAGCGCTGAGCAGCCGCCGCCCCTGCGGGCCAGCGTGACCGTCAATCTTGGTGGGCTGGTCAAAGGGCGGAACTGCACGCTCAGATGTCATGGCTGCGCCCTGCGACCACGATTCTGCAACTCGTATGCAATCGGCGGTTGACACGATGCAACATGAGCGCCACTCTGACACAGCAATGGATGGGACGTCCAGAAGGAGACTTCGTGGCCAGTGATCAGGGCACCAACCAGAGCGTGGAAAAGGCGGCCGCCGTGCTGAACGCCTTTCTCGCCGGCCAGCCCGCGCTGCGCGTGTCCGACGTCGCCCGTCACGCCGGGCTCGGGCAGTCCACCGCCTCCCGGCTACTGGCCACCCTGGAGTCCTGCGACCTCGTGCAGCGCGACCAGGTCAGCGGCCTCTACCAACTCGGGCCGGCGCTGATCACGATGGCCGGCGTCGCGCTCAACAACCATCCGGTGCACCGCGAGGCCCGCCAACGCGCCCAGAACCTCGCCGCGGAACTCGGCCTCGGCGCCAACGTCGCCATCCGCAGCGGAGCGTCGCTGTTCTACCTCTGCAACTTCGAGGGCACCCTCGCCCCCCGGTCGTTCGTGCTGATCGGCCAGCACAACCCGCTGCACGCCACCGGGCTCGGCAAGTGCCTGCTGATCGGCACGGACGCCGAGCAGCGCCGGGCACTGCTGCCGGACCTGCCGGCGTACACCCCGGCCACCATCACCGACCACGCCGCCCTCGACGCCGCCGTCGAACAGGCCGCGCAGCGCCGCTACGCCACCGAGGTCGAGGAACTCGCCCGCGGGCGGGCCTGCGTCGCCTCCCCGATCCTCGACCACACCGGCACCGTCTGCGCCGCGCTGTCGGTCTCCGGCCCGCTGTCCGCTATCGCCCTCGACAGCCGGGAGGCCGAACTGTCCCGCATGGTCATCGAAGCCGCCGACGCGATCAGCACCGGCCTGGGCTACCTGGGTCCCGCCGACCGCATCCCAGCCCGCATGCAGGCCGTCCGGTGACCGAGCGCGGCGACCTCGGCGCGGGGGCGCCCCATGGGTGGCTGCGGCCGGCGTCGTTCAGCAGGGCGGCGCGGCGGGCCAGAACCGGCGGCACCGAGCGAAACGGAGTGCTGGCATGAGCACCGAGACCGCCCGGACCGGGACCACCGGCGGCAAGCCCGCCCCGAAGCCGACCGGGGCCCGCCCACCCCGCGCGCTCGGCGACGGCGCGTTCGCCGCGCTGCTGATGCTGCCCGCGCTGGCGATGCTCGGCGCGATCGTCGTCTACCCGCTGGTCGCCTCGCTGGTCACCGCGTTCTTCGAGCAGAGTCTCGTCGAGCCCGGCCGCAGCTTCGTCGGGCTGACCAACATCACCGAGCTGCTCGGCGGTGACTTCTGGCGGCTGCTGCGCCAGACCCTGGTCTTCACCGTCGGCGCCACCGTCACGCCGTTCCTGGTCGGCCTCGCCCTCGCCCTGGCGCTGAACACCCGGATCCGGGGTCGCGCCACCCTGCGCGGGCTGCTGCTCATCCCCTGGCTGGTGCCCAGCGTCGTCGTGTCGTTCCTCTGGATGTGGATCTTCAACGCGAACTACGGTCTGGCCAACGGCGTGCTGGAGACGCTGAGGTTGATCGACGAGCCACAGGCCTGGCTCGCCGGCTCCGGCACCGCGATGACCGCCGTCATCGTCGCCAAGACCTGGGCGAGCTTCCCCTGGATCATGGTGATGCTGCTGGCCGGCCTGCAGACCGTACCGGTCGAACTACACGAGGCGGCCGAGACCGACGGCGCCGGCCCGGTGCAGCGGTTCTTCGCCGTCACCCTGCCGCACCTGCGCGGCATCATCGGCATCGTCCTGCTGCTGGAACTGATCTGGAACTTCCAGCACTTCGACCTGATCTACGTGATGACCGGCGGCGGCCCGGCCGGCGCCACCGAGACGTTCGCCACCGCCGTCTACGAGACCGCCTTCCAGGGCTTCGACCTCGGCCGCGCCGGGGCACTCGGCCTGCTGTGGATGCTGCTGCTGCTCGGCATGGTCGCCGTCTACGTCCGCCGGTCCGAGCGAGAGGGGCAACTGTGAGCAAGCGCTCCGCGAGGGACAGCCGCGGCTCCCGCGCGTCCGCCTGGATCGCGGTGGCGGTCCTCGGCGGGTTCGGGCTGCTGCCCGTCTACTGGATGCTCGTCACCGCGTTCACCCCGGCACAGCAGACCTTCCGCTACCCGCCGTCGTTCATCCCCACCGAACTGACCCTGGACAATTTCGCCAACCTGGCCGACGAGCCGGCGCTGGCCCGCTACCTGCTCAACAGCATCGTGGTCTCGGTCATCACCGCGGTGCTGAGCGTCATTGTCTCGGCCTACATGGGCTACGCCTTCTCCAAGTTCCGCTTCCGCGGCCGGCGCAGCCTGATGTACTTCGTGCTCTCGTCCCAGATGTTCCCGCAGGCGCTGCTGCTGGTCACCCTCTATGCCCTGTTCAGCGCCTACCACCTGCTCGACACCTACACCGCGCTGGTGCTGTCGTTCACCACCTTCACGCTGCCGCTCTGCGTCTGGATGCTCAAGGGCTTCTTCGACACCATTCCCGACTCCCTCGTCGAGGCCGCCCGCGTCGACGGCGCCTCGCGGCTGCGCACCATCCACTCGGTGATCCTGCCGCTGTCGGCGCCGGGGCTGATCGCCGCCGGACTGTTCGCGTTCGTCCGCGGCTGGAACGACTTCATCTTCGCGCTTACCCTCGCCGGGCGCGAGAAGACCACCCTGCCACCCGGCCTCGTCAACGCGTTCCTCGGCGAGGCCACCGCGCAATGGGCCGAGTTGATGGCCGCGTCACTGCTGGCGTCCCTGCCGGTCGTGGTCGCGTTCATCGCGCTCCAACGATTCCTGGTCGGCGGCATCACCGCCGGCGCCATCAAGGGATAACACCACCCCCCGTCCCGGAGGTCCAACCATGAGTAGCCACCTTTCGCGCAGGGACATGCTCCGCCTCGTCGGGCTCGGCGCCGGCGCCCTCGGCCTGGGCGGCGTCGCCGCCTGCGCGCCGAGCGCCGACGGCCCCGAGGAGGACACCGCCAAGTCCGCCACCAACTTCTCCTTCGCCTCCTGGAGCCTGGCCGACAACGCCTCCAAGGCCAAGATCGAAGAGCTGATGCGCGGCTACGGCAGCAAGGCCGGCATCACCGTCAACGGCGTGCCGCTGGCCTACAACAACTACCTCAACCAGCTCACCCTCCAGGTGCGCGGCGGCCAGTTCACCGGCGCCGCGCAGATGGACATCGCCTGGCTCGCCGGCCTCGCCGCCCTCGGCAAGCTGCGCGACCTCGGGGAGGTCGCCAAGGGCGCCGGCTACACCGAGGCCGCGCTCAGCTCCGGTCAGGTCGACGGCAAGCAGGTCGGCCTGCCCTGGACCACCGCCGCGATCGGGCTGATCGCCAACCGCGACCTGTTGCAGAAGGCCGGCGTCACCACCGCGCCCAGCACCATCACCGACTTCGAGGCCACACTGCGGGCGCTCAAGGGCACCGGAGTCATCCCGTACGCGGCCTCCACCAAGGTCGCCCAGCTCAAGGACATCCTCATCTGGATGCAGACCTTCGGCAGCCCGCTGCTCGACGGCGACAAGGTCACCGTCGGCGACGACGCCAGCATCGAGGCGGTGACCTGGTACAAGAAGCTCTACGACGAGAAGCTCATCGCCCCCGACGTGGAGCGGGTCGACGCCCGGACCCTGTTCGCTCAGGGCAAGGCTGCCATCTACGACGACGCCATCGTCGGGCGGGACTTCGTCGTCAAGGGCTCCCCCGACAAGTCCATCGCCGACAAGCTGGACCCGATCGCCCGCCCGGTGAAGAACGCCGGCGACAAGCCCCGGGCCGTACAGTGGGGCCACGCCGTGGTGGTCGTCGAGGGCGAGGGCGCCAACACCGCCACCGACTTCGCCAAGTGGCTGACCAGTGACGAGCAGACCGTCCTCGGCTACTTCAAGGACCTGTCCCTGCCGCCCACCACCACCACGGCGCTCGCCTCCGAGCAGGTGAAGACCGACGCCTTCACCTCTCAGTTCAGCGAGCGGATCACCGCCACCGCAACCCCGAACCCGTTCTGGAAGTACCCCCAGTACGCCCAGATGGAGACGGTCATCTCCGAGCAGGTGCAGGCGGTGCTGGTCGGCAAGAGCAAGCCGGCGGACGCGATGCGCGAGGCCGGCCGGGCGGTGCAGGCCCTGATCAAGTGACCAGCGTGGACACCCGGTTGGTGGCGGCGGTCGCCCAGGTGACCGCCGCCACCACCCCGCGGATCTGGGGCTTCGGGGTCGGCGGCATCCTCACCGCGCTGCTGCGCGCCGGTGACACGCTGGGCCGTCCCGATCTCACCCAGCGGGTGGTCGACCTCGTCGCGCCGTCGCTCACCGCACCGCCGGATCCCACCGACCACCTCATCGCGGTCGAGGCGCTGCTCGCCCTCGCCGACCACCGACCCGACCTGGACGTGACCGACGCCTGCCGCCGGTGGCTCACCGCGGTGCGCGACGCCCGACCCGCGCACCCCGGAGGACCCCGCCTGCACCGCCCTGACCTACCGCCCTGGTCGGCCACGGTCTGGGTCGACTGCATGCACACCGACGGGCCCGGCCTGGCCGCGCTGGGGCACGCCGACGAGGCCGTCAGCTACGCCACCGAGTACGCGACCGCACTGCAGCTGCCCCACGGCCTGTTCCAGCACGGCTATGACACCCGGGCCGAACACGGCAACGGCGTCGCCTGGGGACGCGGGCAGGCGTGGGCACTGCTCGGCCTCACCGAAACCCTGCTCCACGCTCCCGACGACGGGCTGGCCGAGCGACTCGTCCGTCTGGTCGACGCGCTGGCCGCGCACGAACGCGACGGCGAGTGGTCCACCGTGGTGGACGACCCGCACGCGCCGGTCGAGGCGAGCACCTCCGCGTACCTCGCCTGGATCCTGCCGCACGCGATCGACGCCGGGCTGGTCGACCCGGCCCACGGCGCGATGGCCGACCGGGCGTGGGCGGCCACCCTGCGCCGGCTCGCCCCGAACGGGGCGCTAGCGGTGTCCGAGGCAACGCCGGTCGGCGCCGCCCGCGACTACCGCCATGGCGCGCTCGGCGTCTTCCCGTGGGGACAGGCCCCCGTGCTGCACGCCGCCCTGGATCGCGCCATCGCCGAGGAGGAGAGATGAAGGTCGTCGACGTCCGCAGCTATGCGGTCCGCGCCGAGCCGGCCGAGACGTACTGGGGGGCCCGGGCGTGGAGCGCCGACCACGGCAGCGCGGTGGTGGAGTACCCGCCCATGGAACGCCGCCGCTACGTCTACAGCGACACCATCGACGCCGTCCTGGTCCGCGTCGAGACCAGCGACGGCGTGGTCGGCTGGGGCGAGGCCAAAGCGCCCGTCGGCGCCCGCGCCACCGCCGCCATCATCGACGACCTGATCGCGCCGCTCGCCGTCGGCTCCCGGCTGGACGAGATCGGCCGCACCTGGGACCGGGTATACACCGGCATGCGGGTCCGCGGCCACGACAGCGGCTTCTGGCTGGAGGCCCTCGCCGGCCTCGACATCGCCCTCTGGGACGCCTTCGCCCGCACTCTCGACCAGCCACTGCACGCCCTGCTCGGCGGCCGCTACCGGGACACCCTGCGGCTGTACGCCTCCGGCGTACCGGCCGCGCCCGCCGGCTCCGGAGCAGGGGGCCAGCAGGCGGTGCGCCAGGAAGCCGAACGGCTGCGCGACCTCGGCTACGACGCGGTCAAGGTGGCCATCGGCGCCCGCCCCGAGGACGACATCGCCTCCGTGCAGACCGTCCGGGACGTCTTCGGTGACCAGGCCGCCGTGTACGCCGACGCGGCCGGCCAGTACGAGGTGCCGCAGGCGCTCCGGGTCGGCCGCGCCCTCCAGGAGGCCGGCGTCGGGTTCTTCGAGATGCCGCTACCCCCGGAGGACCTCGACGGGTACGCCACCCTCGCCGCCCGGCTGGACATCCCACTCGCGCTGGACTCGCTGGCGACCCGGCACCGCGCGCTGGAGTTCCTCCGCGCCGGCGCCCTGCGGGTGCTGCAACCGGACGTGTGCCGGGCCGGCGGGATCACCGAGACCATGCGGATCGCCGCCCTCGCCGACGCGTTCGGCGCGCAGGCCACTCCGCACGTGAGCATCGGCTCGGCGGTGCACTGGTACGCCAGCGTCCAGTGCGCGACGGCGATGCCCAACTTCGCGGTGCTCGAACATTGGATCGGCACCAACCCGCTCACCGCGGTCGCCCCGGACGCGACCGCCCCGATCGGCGGACGGTGCGCGGTGCCGCGCGGCGCCGGCCTCGGCATCACCGTGGACGAGGACGTGGTACGGACGCTGACCGGCCGCCGACCGTAACGAGGAACAGGCCGGAGGCGGATGGCAGGACCGGCGCGGGCCGGCCGGTCGCGGCGGGCGGTGCCCGTTGCCCGACACCTGGTTGAAAGCGCCGCGCCGGTGGCGGATGCTGTGCATACATCTACGCTCACCGATATAGGAGGGGTCGGATGCGCCGCCTGCCGATCGTCGCCCTCGTCCTGGCCACCCTGCTGCTCGGCGGGCCCCCCGCCGCCCACGCCGCCGCCCACGCCGCCCCCGCCACCGCTGACGCCGCGGCGGCGCTGGCCACCATCCGCACCCCCGGCACCGCCTGGGGCGTCGACCCGGCCACCGGCCGGCAGACCGTCACCGTCGACGACACCGTCACCGGCGCCGACCTCGCGGCGCTGCGCACGACCGCCGCCCGGGCCGGCGCCGCGCTCCGGCACGAGCCAGGGCGGTTGCGCATCCTCATCGCCGCCGGTCAGGCCGTCTACGGCAGCTCCGGCGGACGCTGCTCGCTCGGCGCGAACGTGCGCAGCGGCAGCACCTACTACTTCGTCACCGCCGGGCACTGCACCACGACGGCCGCGACCTGGTATTCCGACGCCGCGCACAGCACCGCCATCGGCTCCCGGGTTGGCAGCAGCTTCCCGACCAACGACTACGGCCTGATGCGCTACACCGGCCGCATCGCCCACCCCAGCGCCGTCTACACCCACCCCGGCCTGCTCACCGTCTACGGCGCCGGCAACGCGTACGTCGGGCAGGCGGTGTGCCGCAGCGGCGCCACCACCGGCGTACGGTGCGGCCTGGTCACCGCCCTCAACCAGACGGTGAACTACGCGCAGGGCAGCGTGTCCGGTCTGATCCGCACGAACATCTGCGCCGAGCCCGGCGACAGCGGCGGCCCGCTCTACGTGGCCGCCACCGGCACGATCATCGGGATCCTCTCCGGCGGCAGCGGCAACTGCACCAGCGGCGGCACCACCTACTACCAGCCGATCACCGAGGTCCTCGCCGCGTACGGCCTCACCATCCCCTGAGCCGGCATCGACGCCCGCGCCCTCACCCGCTTCCCCGGCCGCACCATCGGTAGTACGGTGACGGTGGTGCGCCGGGAAGCCTGGTCGGCAGTCGTGACACGTCGTCGACCGGAGGCGCCGCATGGCCACCCCTGCCGTCCGCACCGAACACCTGATCAAGCGCTACGGGTCGCTGCTCGCCCTCGACGGGCTGGATCTCACCGTGCCGGCCGGCGAGGTGTTCGGGTTCCTCGGCCCGAACGGCGCCGGGAAGTCCACCACCATCCGGCTGCTGCTCGGCCTGGCGCGGCCCACCGCCGGCCGCGCCTGGATCTTCGACACCGACGCCGGTGACGTCGCCGCCCACCGCCGGTTGGCCTACGTGCCCGCCGACGTCGCGCTGTGGCCCCAGCTCACCGGCGCGGAGACCCTCCAACTGCTCGCCGCCACCGGGGCCGGCGTCGACCGCGCCTACCGCGACGAACTGGTCGACCGGTTCGCCCTCGACCCGTCCAAGCCGGGCCGGACGTACTCGACCGGCAACCGGCAGAAGGTCGCGCTGGTCGCCGCGTTCGCCACCCGCGCGCCGCTGCTGGTCCTCGACGAACCCACCAGTGGCCTCGACCCGCTGATGGAGCGGGAGTTCCGCCGGGCCGTCGCACACGCCCGCGACCGGGGCCAGACCGTCTTCCTCTGCTCCCACCAGCTCGCCGAGGTCGAGGCCGTCTGCGACCGGGTCGCGATCCTGCGCGCCGGCCGGCTGGTCGACGTGGCCGGCGTGCCCGAGCTGCGCCGGCTGCACCGCACCGAGGTGACCGCCCGCTTCACCGGCCCCGCGCCCGACCTGCGCGGCCTCGCCGGCGTCGACATCCTCGCGGAGGGTCCCGAGCTGCTGCGGCTCACCCTGACCGGGCCGCCCGCACCGGCCCTGCGCTCCCTCGCGGCCGCCGAGGTCACCGCCCTCACCGTCCGCGAGCCGAGCCTGGAGGAGATCTTCCTCGACTACTACGGCGAGGCGGACCGGTGACCGCCACCGCGCAACCCGCCACCACCCACCCCGGCCGCACCTCCACCACGGCCAACCCCGCCGTCACCCTGCTCGCGGTACGCCAGGTCCGCCGGGCGGCGCTCGTCGTCCTGACGCTGACCGTCGGCATGTCGACGCTGGTCGCCACCACCTACACCAGCACCGTCGGCGACGGGCTCGACACCGGTTCGCTGGCCGCGCTGGCCCGCAACCCGGCGGTCCGCACCCTGTTCGGCGAACCCGTCGCCCTCGACACCGCCGGCGGCTTCACCGCGTGGCGCACCGGCACCGTGCTGGCCGTCCTGCTGTCGGTGTGGGGCCTGCTCGCCACCACCCGGATCACCCGCGGCGAGGAGGAGGCCGGCCGCTGGGACCTGCTGCTCGCCGGCCGGCTGACCCCGTCCGGGGTGCTCGGCCGGCACCTCGCGGTGCTGGCGGCCGCCCTGGCCGGGACCGGCATCGCGCTCGCCGCGGCGCTCACCGCCGCCGGCACGCCGGCTCCGGGAGCCGCCCTGCACGCCACCGGCCTGGCCCTGGTCGGCGCGTACGCCGTCGCGGCCGCCGCCCTCGCCGCGCAGGTCTTCCCCACCCGGGCCGGCGCCACCGGCGGCACCCTGGCCCTGCTGGGTGTCGCCCTGGTGGCCCGGATGGTGGGCGACGGCGTCACCCCGCTCGGCTGGCTGCGCTGGCTGCCCCCGTACGGTCCGCTCGCGCTGACCCGCCCGTACCAGGACGACCGGTGGGCGCCGCTGGCCGTCGTCGCCGTCACCACCGTCGCACTGGCCGGCGCCGCGCTCGCCCTGGCCGGCCGGCGGGACGTCCGGGACGGGCTGCTCCGCCCTCCCGCGGGTCGGCCGCCCCGCCGGTGGCTGCTCGGCTCGGTCGAGGCGTTCGCCGTCCGGCGGGTACTGCGGCCGCTCGCCGGCTGGTCGGCCGGGATCGGCGCGTACTTCCTGCTGATCGGGCTGCTCGCCGACTCGATGACCACCTTCCTCGCCGAGAACTCCCGCTTCGCCGACCTGGCCGCGCAGGCGGGCTTCGTCGGCCTCGGCACCGTCCGCGGCTACGCCGCCTCCCTGTTCGCCCTGCTCGCCGTCCCGGTCGGCGCGTTCGCCGCGGTCCGGCTCGGCGCGTTCGCCGCCGCCGAGACGGGCGGACGGCTGACCCTGCTCCACGCTGGCCTGAGCGGCCGCACTCGGCTGCTCGCCGCCGAGGCGGTGACCACCGCCGCCGGGGTGGCCGTCCTGGTCACCGTCGCGGCGGTGGCGACCTGGCTCGGCGCGGTCACGGTCGGCGCGGACCTGCCGCTGGCCGCGGCGCTCGCCGGCACCTGGAACGTGGTCCCGCTGGCACTGCTCAGCCTCGGCGCCGCGGTACTCGCCCTCGGCCTGGGCACCCGGGCGGTGGCGGCGCTGGGGATGCTGCCGACGGCCGGCGGCTTCCTGCTCCAGGTGGTGGCGGACAGCGTGGCGGCACCGGGCTGGGTGGGCCGGCTGTCACCGTACGCCCATCTGGCGGCCGTGCCGGAGGTGGCGCCGAACTGGCCGGCGGCGGCCGTCATGCTAGCCCTCGCCGGCGTGGCCTTGGGCGCGGGCGCCTGGGGTTACCGCCGCCGCGACCTGCGTCCGTAGCTGTACTTCTGTCGAGGGGTGACGGGTTGTCTCGGCGTCACGGAGGGCTTGGGTGGTGACCCGGGAGGCGAGCAGGAGCGCGGCGAGCACGAGGCCGAGGGCTGCGGCGATGAAGGGTGCGCGGATCCCCAGGCTGCGTCCGAGCAGGCCGCCGGCGAGGGCTCCGAAGGGGACGACACCCAGGACGACCAGGCGGTAGGCGGCGGTGACGCGGCCGAGGAGTTCGTCGGGAACTGCTGCTTGGCGCAAGGTGCTGACGACGATCTGGTTCAGCGAGGTGGCAATGGCGGCGCAGAACAGGCTGGCGAGGGCGAGGGGTGTGTGGTGCCCCAGGCCGAGGATGGCGTAGCTGGCGGCCGGGGCGAGGGCGGCGAGCCAGGTGATGGGGCCGCCGCCGATGCGAGGCACGACGTGTTCGGCGAGCAGCGAGCCGGCGATCGCACCGGCGGCGGGAACCGCGATGAACAGACCGTAATGCGCCATGGGCAGCTGGTACGGGCCGGTGATCAGCAGAACGAGCAGCCCGCCGGTGGCCGCGCCGAAGAAGTTGATCGCCGCCGAGATGAACGCGACTCGGCGCAGCAGATTGTGGCGCCAGAAGTGGGCCCATCCGGAGCGGATGTCCTGGGTGATGGTGGTTGGGGTCGAGCGGCGGCGCTCGTGTTCCTCGCCGGTGGGGCGCAGCGCGGGCAGCAGCAGAGCTGCCAGGCCGGCGAGGGTGAACGCGGCTGCGCCGGTGTAGAAGGCCGCTGATGCCGCCAGCGCGAACAACGCCGCCCCGGCGGGCGGACCAATGAAGGTGTTGATGACGGACTGGGTCGCGAACAACCGGCCGTTGGCGCGCTCGAGCTGCTCGCGTGGCAGCAGGCGGGGCGGGATGGTCAGGGCGGCGTTGTCGACCATCGTCTCGGCGCAACCGGCCAGGAACACTGCGGCGTACAGCAGTGCGACGTGGCGCCATCCGTTCGCCAGGGCCACGGCGAGCAGCGCGAACCCGGCCGCGCGCAGGCAGTTGCCAGCGGCAAGGATCCGACGTCTGTCCATCCGGTCGGCCAGCGCGCCGGCGGGGAGGGTTGCCACCAGCCAGGGCAGGAACTGCACCACCGTCATGCCCGCCACCAGGAGCGGGTCACGGGTCAGCGTGGCGACGAGCAGCGGCGCCGCGGCCTGCAGCAGCCCGTCGGCGAGATTCGAGGACGCTTGGGACGCCCACAGGACGGTGAACGATCTGCGTGGGGCGGCGGCTGGCACGATCATCTCCCGGCGAGTTCTCATGGGTGATCAGCTATTCGGGCGCGAGTATGGCAGGGCAGTTGTCTCACGTGCAACAATGCTTTTGGCCATGAGAGGAGCTGATGGTGAGGTTCGGTCACATCGCCGGCGACCCCATGCTCGACCTGGTGAACACCGTTGACTGGCGCCTTGGCGGGCACGACTGCACGGAGAACCTGAAGACCTTCTCGGACGTCGTCGACTGGTGCATCGAGTCCGACTTGATCAGCGGAGACGAGGCCGTGGCCCTGCGCGACCTCGCCGGCCAGGACGACGCCCAGGCCGAGCGGGAGCGGCAACAGGTCATCGCGGCGCGCGAGCGGGTCTACGCGGCCCTCTTCGAGGACGACCCCGAAGCCGCCGCGGATCTCGCGGCCATGTACCGGGCGGCGATCGCCGCGGCCGACCTGGTCCGCACGGGCGCCCGCTGGCAATGGCGAGACCGGGAAATCGACCTCCACCTGCCTCGCAATCGCATCGTCCGCGGGCTCGTGGCCCTCACCCAGCGCGCCGACCTCGACCGCCTCCACCAGTGCGAAGACGTCAAGTGCGGCTGGGTCTATCTCGACACGTCACCGCGGCGGAACCGCCGCTGGTGCAACACGAAGGACTGTGGCGACCGCAACCGCGCCCGCGCCTACTACGCCCGACAGAAGGCGAAGGGCCAGCGGCCCTGATTCGGACCGACCCGGGTGGTCGTCCTCGGGGTCGATCCGCACACTGGGTCCGTGGTTGGTCGGCGGGAGCGGCGTCGGCGCCGGTGGGCGTCCGGCAAGCAGCGGGAGATCCTCGGCCGGCCGACGCTGCGCGGGCCGAAGCCGGGACGCCGGACCCGGGGCCTCGGCTTCGACCGGCCGAGTTGGTTCGCGGCCCTGGTCGGGGTTGCCCTGGGCGGCGCGCTGCTCGCCATCGGCATCGACTCCTGGCGCGACCACCAGGTGCTCGACGCCCGCGGCGTGGTGACGGTCGGTCAGATCGTGGAGGTCCGCGGCGGGAAGACCACCTACCTCACGGTGCGCTTCACGACGGCCACCGGCGAGCAGGTCACGGCCGAGGTCACCGACCCCGGCACGGGGACCAGGCAGGAGGTGGGCGCGCCGATCAGGCTGCGCTACGACCCGGACGATCCGGCCGGCCGGGTGGCCGACGCCGACGACGACGCCGCCCTCGGTACGCGCTGGATCCTGGTGATCGGCGGCGCGGCGCTGCTGGCGGCGACCGGGTGGGCGATGTGGCGACGCCCGCACCGCCCCGGTCGGTGACGGCTCCGGGTGACGAGGCGGCCCGGCCCTTCAGCGGATGTCGGGCCGGTCCGGGTCCGGGTCGTAGACGTCCGGCACCCCGTCGTGGTCACGGTCGACCGACTCGGCCTCGCACACCTGCCGGTGCACCCGGCTGCGGGCGCGCAGCACCACCGAGGCGAGCAGGGCCGAGAGCAGGGACCCGGTGAGCACGGCGACCTTGACGTGGTCGTCGCGTTCGCTGCCCGCCCCGAACGCCAACTCGCCGACCAGCAGGGAGACGGTGAAGCCGATGCCGCCGAGCAGCGAGAGCCCCAGCGCGTCGAGCCAGTTGAGGCCCTCCTCCGGGTCGGCGCGGGTGAACCGGGAGACCAGCCAGGTCGCGCCCAGGATGCCGATCGGCTTGCCGATGACCAGCCCGACCACGATGCCGAGCGCGACCCGGTCGGTCAGCGCGGTGGTCAGGCCGGTCAGGCCGCCCACCGCGACCCCGGCGGAGAAGAACGCGAAGACGGGCACCGCGACGCCGGCCGAGATCGGCCGGAACCGGTGCTCGAAGTGCTCGGCCAGCCCGCGCCCGGCGGCCGGTCCGCCGGCGGCCTCGCTGCGGATCACCGGAACGGTGAAGGCCAGCAGCACCCCGGCCACGGTGGCGTGCACGCCGGACTCGTGCATCAGCACCCAGGTGGCCGCCGCCAGCGGCAGCAGCAGCCACCAGGACCGGACCCGCCGCTGGACCAGCAGGGCGAAGACCACCAGTGGCACCAGCGCACCGAGCAACGGCAGGATCGACAGGTCGGTGGTGTAGAAGACGGCGATGATCACGATGGCGATCAGGTCGTCGACCACCGCGAGGGTGAGCAGGAAGGTCCGCAGCGCCGGCGGCAGGAAGCGGCCGACCACGGCCAGCACCGCCAGGGCGAAGGCGATGTCGGTGGCCGTCGGGATCGCCCACCCCCGGCCCGCGCCGGCGCCGGCGATCAGGACGTAGAGCAGGGCCGGCACCAGCACCCCGCCGAAGGCCGCCGCCACCGGCACCGCCGCGCGCCGTGGGTCCCGCAGGTCACCGGCGACGAACTCGCGCTTGAGCTCCAGCCCGGCGACGAAGAAGAAGATCGCCAGCAGACCGTCCGCCGCCCAGGTGCCCAGGCTCAGGTCGAGGTGCAGCGCGGCCGGGCCGAGCCGGAGGTCCCGCAACGCCTGGTACTGCTCCGTCCAGGGCGAGTTCGACCAGATCAGGGCCAGCAGCGCCCCGACGAGCAGGAGCGCGCCGCCCACGGTCTCCCGCCGCAGGATCTCCGAGATGCGGCTGGTCTCGGCCCAGGAACGGCGGGCGAACAGGCTGGTACGGCGCCGAGTGGCGTCGGTCACGGAATCTCCTCGTCGGCAGGGGTCGCGTCATCCATCGCCGACCAGACTTCCCGGCACACCAGAGCCACAACGTTATCCGCTGGCCGGGCGGACGCGTACGGCGGACGCCCGGCGGACCGCTAGTACCCGGCGGCGGCCCGCTGAACCATCCGGCGTGCCGCCTCGCGGGCACCCCGGTGGCGCGCAGCAGGTCGTTGGCGGCGGTCCGCAGCTGGGAGACCACGATGGTGCCGGAGAAACCCAAGCCCTGCCGGCACGCCGCGCCGGCCTGCCGCACCGCCCGCAGCACCCGCTCGCGCGTCCGCACCGGCTCCTCGGCCTCCAGAAACTCGCGGTGCAGCACCCGCACCGCCTCGCCGAACCGCTCGACGGCGGCTGGCAGGTCGGCCGGGACCGGCTCCTCGTCGCGCAGGGCGGTGCCGATCCGGCGCACCATGGCCCGGCTGTTGCGCACGGCCCGGTCCATGTGCACGACACCCCTCCGGTAGGCGGTCAGCGTCCGGCGATGCGGGGGCGTACCCGCCGCCGCCGGGGGTAGACACCGGCATGACCGACCCGCCCGCGCCGCCCGCCCGCCGGAGCGGCCATGGCTGAGCTGGGCTGGGCCCTGTTGGCGCTGGTGGCCTGGCTGGCGACGGGGCTGGTCACCGCTGCGGTCTTCGTCACCCGCGGCGGGCACCGCAACCTGCTCTGGTACCTCGTCGGTGGGCTGCTCGGCCCGCTCTTCGTGCCGATCGCGGTCGAGCGTGGTCGGGCCGCCCCGCAGCGGATCGACGTCCGCTCCCGGGCCCCGGCACCCACCGGGCCCGGCCTGCGCGTCCTGGTCGGCCTGGACGGCTCGCCCGACTCCGACCGGGCGCTGCGCGCCGTCGCGAACGCGCTGACCGGCACCACCAGTGAGCTGGTCCTGGTCACCGTCACCGACCCGGACCTGGTCGACCGCGAGGCGCTCGCGGAGCGCCAGCGGGCCCGCCGGATGCTGGACGAGGCCGCGCGCACTCTGCCGGACGGACTGGCCGACGCGAGCACGGAAATCGTGGCCGGCCACCCGGTCGATGCCATCCTGGCCGTCGCCGACGCCCGTGACGTCGACCTGCTGGTGATCGGTCGGCGGGGGCACGGGCTCGACGAGAAGCTGCTGGGCAACGTGGCGGAGGATCTGGCCCACCGCAGCAGCCGCGCCGTTCTGCTCGGCAGCCTGCCCGGCCGGTGAGAGGCGGGGGTGTGCGGGGTCGGCAACCCCCGCACACCCCCTGTGCGCGATGTTCGACTGTGCGCCCTACGGCAGGACCGCTGTGCCCTTGCGGTAGTTCTGTCCGTTTCCGTCCGGGCGGTAGTTGTTCTCGACGTTGCCCGCCGAGTCCACCGAGAACCAGTGCACCCGGGTGCCGGCCGGGACGGTCAGCGTCTCCCCGCCCTCGCGGATGCCGGCGGAGCCGTACAACGTGGAGGCGTACGTCGGGGCGGCCCGGTCCAGGGTGTAGAAGACCGCTGCCGGTTCACTGGTCTCGAAGGTCACGTTCACCATGCCGGGCGTGGAGCTGGGCGCGACCGTCAAGGTGCTCTCCGGCCGCTGCTTGTCCTTGGCGAAGTCCCGGGCCACCCGCATCAGCTCGACCAGCCCGTTGGCGAACTCCATCGCCTCGGCGTGCGCTTCCTCCCACTCCGGTTGGAAGGACGTGCCGACCTCGAAGTTCCACGCGTAGATGCCGTACTTGTACCAGAGCATGTCTCCGGAGTTGCCGGCCGCCGAGTAGAGCACGTCGGAGATCGGGCCGGTCCGCGCCGGGGTGACCGCCATGTTCCGGTGCCGCTTGATGGCGCTCAGGATCCGGGAGGAGGCGCCCCAGAACGCCGACTCCTCGGCGAGGGTCGGCCGCGGCGCCGACACCCGGTCCGGCAGCGCGTACGCGCCCGGCGACCACATGAAGTAGTTGCCGGAGGAGTGCAGGTTCATCGAGAACCGGATGTTCGGGCGGGCGGCCAGCCAGTCCAGGTTCCGGTTCTCCGGCTCGGACAGCTCGCTCGGGCCGGCGTAGGTGCCGCTGGTGCAGCTCGACGACGCGCCCGAGTAGCCGTCGAAGAGGCTGTACTCGGTGTAGTTGCGGTTGTTGTCCACACCCCACGAGTTGCGGGCCAGGAAGTCCGCCGAGCCGGTCAGCGGGCAGTGGTTGGTCATGTTCTTGCGCTGCGAGTTGAAGTCGTAGAAGGAGTAGTGCCCGCCGTCCGGGTTGACCGACGGGGCGATCCAGATGTCGAGGTTGTTCAACAGCTGCTTGGTCTGCCCGTCGTGGCCGTAGTTGCGCAGCAGCCGCTCGGCGGTCTCGATGGTGACCAGCGGCGGCACCCACTCCCGGGCGTGCTCCTGGGCGTAGGCCAGCACGCCGAGCTTGGATCCGTCGCGGTGCTTGCCGATCCGGATCGCGTACACCGGGTGCGGTTCGCGGGAGACGCTGGCCGGGGCGCTCAGCCCGTCGGTGAGCTGGGTCCGCGCGGCCGGCGCGACCACGCCGGTGCCCGGGCTGCCCCGATAGGTGTACGCCCGCAGCAACGAACCGGCGCCGGCGTTGAGCGCCGCCACCACCTGGGCGGCGGTGCTGGTCACCGTGCCGGCGGAGTCGGTGCTCAGGGTCACCCGCACCGCCGAGCCGGTGACGCTCACCGACAGCGGCGTGTTCGGCGCCCCCGGGTCGGCGAGCTCCACCGAGACGGCGTTGCCGCCCTCGTGGCCCCAGGCCAGCGAGTCGACCGCGACCCGGCTGGCGGTGGCGGTGCCGAGCACCGCCTGCGCGTGCCGCCGGTAGCCGTTGGTCTTGTACGGCAGCTCGACGATCTCGGCCAGGTCCGGGAACTCGGCGGCCAGCTGGTGGATCCGCGCGTACAGCTCGGTGGGGGTCAGGTAGCTGGTGACGAAGTCCTTCTGGTAGCCGGGCCCCTCCGGGCCGTCGCCCGGGGTCGGCAGCCACTCCTTGACGGTGGCGATGGCCACGTCACCGGTCGGGCTGGTGATCCGGATGCGGTCCGGCCGGGTGGTCACCGTCGCGGCGCCGCGGTGGTACAGGTAGACGCCGGCGTCGACGAAGC
The DNA here is from genome assembly GCF_900090235.1 of Micromonospora echinaurantiaca. NCBI lineage: Bacteria > Bacillati > Actinomycetota > Actinomycetes > Micromonosporales > Micromonosporaceae > Micromonospora > Micromonospora echinaurantiaca. The sequence continues at coordinate 3,234,530 of NZ_LT607750.1, forward strand.
GGGAGATGGTCTGCGTACCGCCGGAGCCGAACGCGGTGCCCGGGCCGCTGTCGCGCTCGACGGTGAGCGGCGTGCTGGCCGTCTGGCCCTGCGCCCACTTCGCCTCCACGGACAGGATCTGGCTGGTGCCGGAGGTGTAGTAGTCCGCGCGGATGATCTTGACGTCGGAGACGTCCGGCGCGGTCGGGTCGGACGCGGCGGCGGCGAACTGCCGGTTGTCCGCGGCGTGCTCGGCGATGGTCGCCGCCCGCTCGGCCACCCGGGCCTGGGCGTCGGCGGGCCGGTGCAGCACCTCGCCGAGCCGGAACCCGGCGGCGGTCAGCGCCGCGCCCTCGCTGGCCGTGATGACCGCGTGCGCGACGACGCCGTCCTCGGTGCGGGCGACGTGGTGGTCGAGGTCGACGCCGGTCGCGACGAGCGCGTCCAGCTGGGCGGTGTCGGCGAGCAGCACCTCGACGACGTTCGCCTCCTCGTCGCCGACCCGGACCAGGTCGACCGAGGGAGCGGCCGGCGGCGCGGTGGCCGAGGCCGGGCTGACCAGCAGCACCACGGCCATGGCCCCGGCCAGCGCGGCGGGGAGCGGAAGGCGGCGTCGCCACCGGGGACCTAGGGGATCACGCATCTGTCGACCCTTCTGTTTCTCGGCATGGGTGACCGAATGAGCTGGCCGAGGGGCCCCGCCCGGGGTACGCGGCTCCGCCCCGTCGGTCGCGTGCCGCGCCCGCGGCGTCACGACCCGGTGAAAGGAAGGTGATGGTGTCCGGTTGCGGCGGACCGGCGCTGCCCGCGTCGCCGAGTTGCGGAAGCGCCGTCGATCTGGTGGACGAGTGGCTGTTCCGTGGCGGTCGGTGGACTGAGGCAATCCTCAGTGTCGACAAAGTGGTCTGTCAATCCTCCGGTAAGGTCCGGCGCCGGGTACCGGTCAGTTCAGCGCGGACCGTACGCCCAGCCCGACGAGAACGCCGCCGGTGACCCAGTCCAGCGCGCGGCGCACCCGTTCGGTACGCAGCAGCCGCGCGGCCGCGCCGGTGACCGCCGTCCAGCCGGCCAGCCAGCCGGTGTGCAGCACGGCGTGCGCGGTGGCCAGCAGCAGCATCGGCACCAGCACCGGCCGCGACGGGTCGAGGAACTGCGGGGCCAGCGTCAGGTAGACGGCCGCCGCCTTGGGATTCAGCACGTTGCCAAGCAGTCCCTGCAGGTACGGATGGCGGACCCGGCCGGCGAGCCGACGCCAGCCGGCCCGCGTGGTCGGCGGTTCGGGCGCGTCGGGCCGCCGGCGGGCGGCGGAGACGAGCAGCCAGCAGCCCAGCCCGACGAGATAGCCGGCGCCGGCCAGCTTGACGACCCAGAACGCCTGCGACGAGCGCAGCACCAGCGCCGCCAGACCGGCCGCGGCCAGCGCCGCGTGCAGGTAGATCCCGGTCACCGTACCGAGGATCACCCACCAGCCCTGGCGCCGGCCGCCGGCGCCCACCCGCGAGACGACCAGCGCGAAGCTGGTGCCGGGGGTGAGCGTGATCGGCGCGACGGCGAGCGCGAAGCCCAGCATGGCCACCCCCGTCACCGGTCAGACCACCACCCGGTAGTGGGTCGTCAGCAGCCCGGTGTCGTCGTACACGTGGAAGGCGATCCCGGGCGGTTGGAGCTGGTCGGTCAGCGTCCCCTCGCCCTCCCACGGCATCCGCAGGGTGGAGACCACACCGGGCGCGATCCGCAGCGGGCGGCCGGCGAAGGTGCTCGCCGCGGCCGTGTGGAAGTGACCGGTCAGCACGGCGACGATCTGCGGATGGGCGGCCACCAGCTCGGCGAGCGGGTCCACGGGCAGCAGCCGCATGTCGTCGATGACCGGGTGGTGCACCGCGACCGGCGGGTGGTGGAAGGCGATGAAGACCGGGACGTCGGCCGCCACCGAGGCGAGCTGCTCGCGCAGCCAACCCATGGTCTCCTCGTCCAGGTGACCGTCGTCGCGGCCGGGGATGCTGGAGTCGGCGAGCAGGAAGGTGGCGCCGCCGACGTCGTGCCGGCTGTTGATCGGCCCGTCGCCGCCGTCGGCCTCGCCCAGCAGTCCCCTGCGGTACGCGTCGCGCACATCGTGGTTGCCCGGGCAGACCAGCACCGGTCGTGGCGAGGCGAAGAGCTTGGCGGCCAGCTCGTACTCGGCCACCTGTCCGTGGTCGGCGATGTCGCCGGTGATCAGGATGGCGTCCACCGGACGGGCCAGGTTGTGCAGGTGGTCCATGACCCGGGCGGTCCGCTCCGCCGAGCGCGGGTGGTCGTCGAGGTGGGTGTCGCTGAGGTGCGCGATGGTCAGCACGATGCCCCCTAATGGGTTGCGGCGCTTTTGGCGTTAGGGACGCTACACTGGCCCTCTGAAGATCCACAAGACGGCACGCGACGACGGAGGTTCGATGGCTGTCCAACTCACGCTCGCCCTGGCCGGCACCATCCGGCACGACGGCAACGGCGGCGTGACCGACGACCTCGCCGACGCCGCCGGGCTCGCCCGCTGGCTACGCGACCAGGCCGGACCACTGCGCGGCTACGACCACGACCTGGCGCCGCCGGCCGACCTGCCCGACGAGCAGACCCGGCTCGACGTGGTCGCGCTGCGCCGGGCCGTCCGCACGCTGCTCGCCCGGGCGGTCGCGCCGGAACCGCCCAGCCGGGCCGACCGCGCGTCACTGCTCACGCCGGCCGAGGCGGTGCGCCAGCTCAACGCCGCCGCCGGCCGGCTGCCCACCAGCCCCCGGCTGCACTGGCCGGACGACGCGGCGCCGACGCTCACCCGGCACTCGGGCCCGGCCGAGCCACGGCTACGGCTCACCGCGGCACTGGCCCGCGCCGCCGTGGACTTCCTCGCCGGGCCCGAGCGGGCGCAGCTGCGCGCCTGCCCGGCGCCACGCTGCGTGCGGTACTTCGTCAAAGAGCACGCGCGCCAGCAGTGGTGCAAGCCGTCCTGCGGCAACCGCGCCCGGGTCGCCCGCCACTACCAGCGCCAGCAGGCCGGACGGTAGCCGCGGGCCGACCCACCGGAGGTCACCGCGGCGGGGCGCTGACTGACCGCTTACTCCGCGCACCGTACCGGCGAATCCCCTGTCGGGTGCGGGATTCGGCGTATCACTGAGTCCATGGACAGCTGTCCGGGGCGCATCCGTCCACCGTGCGAGGGATTCCCGCCCGCCCGTCGTGACGGGTCCCGACAGCGCTCGTTGCCCCCGGTACCAACCATCCACGTACACGGGGGATCTACATGGGCACGACATCTGCGTCGCGCAGACGGATGGGCATCGGCACGCGACTGGGCGCCGTCGCGGTGCTCGCCGGCGGCCTGCTGCTCACGGCGGGCTCGCCGGCGGTCGCCGGGCCGAAGCCGGAACCGAATCCGAAGCTGGAGTTGACCAAGACCGGAACGCCGGCCAAGGACCTGAAGGCCGGCGACAAGGTCACCTACACCTACACGGTGCGGAACAAGAGCACCGGCACGGACCGCCCGATCACCGGCATCACCGTCGACGACGACACGGTCAGCGGCATCGTCTGCAAGGGCCACTCCGGGCCGGCCGCCCAGCACGTGGAGGGTCTCGACCTCGAGCCGGGCGAGAGCGCCACCTGCACCGGCTGGTACACGGTCACGAAGGAGGACGTCAAGGCCGGCAAGGTGGTCAACACCGCCTGGGCGAAGGGGTGGTTCCACCGGAAGAAGGTGATGTCCAACAAGGCCGAATTCACCGTCAGGACGAAGGACGAGCGGGAGAAGGCCCGCCTGTGGCTGGACAAGAAGGCCCGCGTCGAGTCGGACTGCCGCAGCAAGTGCGAGAAGGACGGCTACGCCGTCAAGGGTGACAAGATCTTCTACAGCTACCGGGTGGCCAACACCGGCACGGTGACCATCAAGGAGATCGCCGTGCACGACAAGAAGGCCGGACCGGTGGTCTGCAAGAAGACCTGGCTGCACCCGGGCGCGAGCACCGACTGCCACGCCGTCGAGCCGCACGTGGTCACCTGGGAGGACGTCAAGGCCGGCAAGATCGTCAACACCGCCTACGCGACCGGCGAGCACGACAAGAAGAAGGTCGTCTCCAACCCGGCGAGCGCCACCGTCTGCATCCGGGGTGGCAAGTTCGACCACCGGCACGACGGCAAGGATGACCAGGAGCTGCCGGTCACCGGCGACGACAGCACCGGCGTCCTGTCCCTGGGCGGCGGTCTGCTGGCCGCCGGCGCTCTCCTGCTCGGGGTGAGCCGGCTGCGCCGCACGGCACGCGGCCAGGCCTGACCGACAGAGCGACGACCTCCGGGCACCCCGTGCGGTGCCCGGAGGTCGTCGTTTCCGGAACGGCGGCTCGCCGCGCGCGCCAATCCGGCTTCTTGATGCAGTCAAGTAGGAAGTCGGGCATACTGCGCACCGTGGCCACCTCGGACGTCGAGCGCGTGCGACGCGGGGCCGCGCTGCGCGGGACCCGTCCGCGGCTGGCCGTGCTGTCAGCGGTGCGCGCGTCCGCACGCCGCCGGCGTATCGATCGTCGTGTCGAGTTCACGGGTCGGCGACGACCACCACCACCACATCGTGTGCCGGTCGCGCGTCGTCATCGCCGACGTCGACTGCGCCGTCGGCGGGGCACCCTGGCCGACCGCGTCCGACCACCAGGGCTGCTCGGCCGACGAGGCCGGGGTCACCGACCGCAAGGTCTGCGCGTCCCGGGTCGCGGCGCCAGCAACCAGTTGACCGAACCGCAACCGACAGGAGAAGGACCGACGTGCCTGAGCGCGGCAGCGAGAGCGAGAACCCGGCAATCCCCTCCCCGACCCCGAAGCCGAGTCGGCCGAGGGCCAACCAGGACTGGTGGCCGAACCAGCTGAACCTGCAGGTTCTCCACCAGCACTCACCCCGGGCCAACCCGCTGGGTGAGTCATTCACCTACGCGGAGGAGTTCAAGACCCTAGACGTCGAGGCGCTCAAGCGGGACGTCTTCGAGGTGATGACCACGTCGCAGGACTGGTGGCCGGCGGACTACGGCCACTACGGGCCGCTGTTCATCCGGATGAGCTGGCACTCCGCCGGCACCTACCGCATCGAGGACGGCCGCGGCGGTGGCGGCGACGGCGCCCAGCGCTTCGCCCCGCTCAACAGCTGGCCGGACAACGCGAACCTCGACAAGGCACGCAGACTGCTCTGGCCGGTCAAGCAGAAGTACGGGCAGAAGATCTCCTGGGCCGACCTGCTCGTCTTCGCCGGCAACTGCGCGCTGGAGTCGATGGGGTTCAAGACGTTCGGATTCGGCTTCGGGCGCGAGGACGTCTGGGAGCCCGAGGAGATCTTCTGGGGGCCCGAGGACACCTGGCTCGGCGACGAGCGCTACAGCGGCGACCGGGAACTCGCGGCTCCGCTGGGCGCCGTCCAGATGGGGCTGATCTACGTCAACCCGGAGGGGCCCAACGGCACCCCGGATCCCCTCGCCGCCGCCCGGGACATCCGGGAGACCTTCCGCCGGATGGCGATGAACGACGAGGAGACCGTCGCACTCATCGCCGGCGGCCACACCTTCGGTAAGACCCACGGCGCCGCCCGCGCCGACCAGTACGTCGGCCCGGAGCCCGAAGCCGCACCGCTGGAGGCGCAGGGCCTGGGCTGGAAGAACAGCTACGGCAGCGGCAAGGGCCCGGACACGATCACCAGCGGCCTCGAAGGCGCCTGGACGCCCACCCCGATCACCTGGGACAACAGCTTCTTCGAGACGCTGTTCGGGTTCGAGTGGGAGGTCTGCGAGAGCCCCGCCGGCGCCAAGCAGTGGCGGCCGAAGGGCGGCGCCGGGTCGGACGCCGTGCCCGCCGCCCACGACCCCTCCGTCCGGTACGCCCCGATGATGGCGACGACCGACATCGCGCTGCGCGTCGACCCGACCTACGAGCCGATTTCGCGGCGTTTCCTGGAGAACCCGGACCAGTTCGCGGACGCGTTCGCTCGGGCCTGGTACAAGCTGTTGCACCGCGACATGGGACCGGTCTCGCGCTACCTCGGCCCCTGGGTGCCGGAGCCGCAGCTGTGGCAGGACCCGGTGCCGGCGGTCGACCACGAGCTGATCGCGGACGCGGACATCGCGGCCCTCAAGAGCACGGTCCTCGCCTCCGGCCTGTCCATCCCCCAGCTCGTCCGGACCGCGTGGGCGTCGGCGGCGAGCTTCCGCGGCACCGACATGCGCGGCGGCGCGAACGGGGCCCGGATCCGCCTCGAGCCGCAGCGGAACTGGGAGGTCAACGATCCGGCCGAGCTGGCCGCGGTGCTGCCGGTCCTGGAGCGGATCCAGCAGGACTTCAACGGCGCCCAGTCCGGCGGGAAGCGGGTCTCCCTCGCCGACCTGATCGTCCTGGCCGGCTGCGCGGCCGTCGAGCAGGCCGCCCGGAACGCCGGGCACGACGTGACGGTGCCGTTCTCGCCCGGGCGTACCGACGCCTCCCAGGAGCAGACCGACGTCGAGTCGTTCACCGTGCTGGAACCGAGGGCGGACGGGTTCCGCAACTACCTGCGCGCCGGGCAGAAGCTGTCGCCGGAGACGCTGCTGCTGGACCGGGCCAACCTACTGACGCTGACCGCGCCCGAGATGACCGTCCTGATCGGCGGCATGCGGGTCCTCAACGCCAACGCGGGACAGGCCCGACACGGCGTCCTCACCGACCGGCCGGAGACGTTGACGACCGACTTCTTCCGTAACCTGCTCGACATCGGCACGGAGTGGAAGGTCTCCACCGAGACCGAGAACGTGTTCGAGGGCCGGGACCGCGCCACCGGCGAGGTCCGGTGGACCGCCACCGCCGTCGACCTCGTCTTCGGCGCGAACTCCCAGCTCCGCGCCATCGCCGAGGTCTACGCCGGCGCGGACGGGCAGGAGAGGTTCCTCCGGGACTTCGTCGCGGCGTGGGTCAAGGTGATGAACCTGGACCGGTTCGACCTCGCCTGATCCGCCACGGGCCCCGGTCTTCGGTGACCGGGGCCCGCCCGTCGCCCCGGGGTGGAGTCAGCCTGGGTGCCCGCGCAGCGCCGGCCGGGTCGACCGCTCGCCCAGCACGTCCCCGACCACCACCGCGGCCAACACCAGCAGAGCGAGGCTGGTGACCAGGACCGGTGGCCAGCCACCCACCCACGGTGCCGCGCCGGCCAGCACCAGCAGCCCGAGCACCCGGTGCCACGGGACCACGCCGACGATCCGGAAGGTGAACACGGTGCGCCCGACCAGGAACAGCGCGGGGCCGCCGAAGATCAGGGCGACCCAGCGCGCCGGCGTCTCGCCGGTGGGCCGGTCGATGACCAGGTCGAAACCGGCCGCGGTGCAGACGATGCCCGCCAACATCATCAGATGGGTGTACGGCGCCAGCCGGGTCGCCCGCCGCAGCAGCCGGGCAGCGAGCGTCCGCAGTATGGCGCCGGACCCCAGAACGTAGATCTGCCAGAGCAGCAGCATGGTGAGGAAGGCGACGAGGAACGCGGCCAGCCGGGCGGAGGTGAACTCCGCGGTGCTGATCTTCAGGGTCGGCGCCAGGATGATGTCGCCGAGCGCCAGGATGACGAACTGCTGGTACCGCTCGCCCAGGTGCGCGGTCGTCTGCTCGTACTGCCCGAGCGGCACCCGGCCGAGCCAGGGTGTGGGGTAACGCGCCGCGGCCGAGACGTAGTCGATCGCCACCGCGATGGTCCAGAGCTCCCAGCGCGGCGCGCCGGGCAGCAGCGCCCCGACGATCCAGCAGACGCCGGAGACCAGAAACCAGAAGAAGAAGCGCGCCGCGCGCCCCTTGGCCTGGTGCCGGTGCCGGTGCCGGCGCTGGTGCTGGTGCAGCACCCCCACCAGCACCAGACCCCGGACCACGTGGGGAGTCACGTATCCGATGGCGAAGACCAACGCGTGCGCGGCGGAGCCGACCGCCGCCGCCGTCACCACGGCACCGAGCGCCGTCACCATGAGGATGGCCTGGATCGGACGCTGGTCCGGGTCGTAGAAGTCGGTGGTGGTCGAGGTGATCGACCATGTCCACCAGATCGCCATCAGCATGAGCACGACCGGCCCGACGCCGGCCCACGAGTCCCGCTCGGCGATCAGCGTCGAGATCAGCGCCAGGGCGGCCACGAAGACCACGTCGAAGAGCAGTTCCAGCAGGGTGGCCCGGTTCGACGCGTTCGGCCGGCGCACCAACTCGGTGCTGCCCCCGGTCGTCATGCCCGGCCTCCCCGCCGCCCGTCCCATCCGGTCGTGGGCGATGCCGGCGCCGCGGTGCGCGCCGGCCGCCGGTCGGAGGTACGGCCAGCCGGGCGCTGCGCCCGGGAGGATTATCGGCGCCGCCGGGGCGGCCCGTCTCAGGAACGGCAATTCCGGACATCAGCCTCGCCCTGCTCAGGCTGTTTGGTCGCGGGCGGGACGGCGGTTAGTCGACCGCAGGCGGGGTACGCGTCGGATCGCGCGGGCAGGCCCGTTGACCCGGCACGTCCTGCCGATGACCGATCCGAGAGGAACGACCGTGTCACAGGATTACCGCAAGAGCGCCGAGGCGATCTCCCGGCTGTCGCCGGACCAGTACCGGGTCACTCAGGAAGGCGGCACGGAGCCGGCCTTCGACAACGCGTACTGGGACAGCAAGGAGCCGGGGATCTACGTCGACGTGGTGTCCGGGGAACCGCTGTTCGCCTCCGTGGACAAGTACGACAGCGGCACCGGCTGGCCGACCTTCAGCAAGCCGATCGATCGGCGGAACGTGGTCGAGGTGCAGGACTCCAGCCTCGGCATGTTCCGCATCGAGGTCCGGTCGGCGCACGGGGACAGTCATCTCGGGCACGTCTTCGACGACGGTCCCGTGGAGACCGGCGGGTTGCGGTACTGCATGAACTCGGCGGCACTCCGGTTCATCCCGCGCGACGACCTGGAGCGCGAGGGCTACGGCGAGTACCGCACGTTGTTCGAGCACCCGGACGGGGAGCGGAAGCGATGACTGAGACCACCGAGAAGGCGATCCTGGCCGGCGGCTGCTTCTGGGGCATGCAGGACCTCATCCGCAAGCGCCCCGGCGTGCTGGACACCAGGGTCGGGTACACCGGCGGGGACGTGCCGAACGCGACCTACCGCAACCACGGGACTCACGCCGAGGCGATCGAGATCGTCTACGACCCGGCGAAGCTCTCCTACCGGGACCTGCTCGAGTTCTTCTTCCAGGTCCACGATCCGACCACGAAGAACCGTCAGGGCAACGACGTGGGCCTCAGCTACCGGTCCGCCATCTTCTACACCGACGAGCAGCAGCGGCGGGTCGCGGAGGACACCATCGCCGACGTCGATGCCTCCGGCCTGTGGCCGGGAAAGGTGGTCACCGAGGTCAGCCCTGCCGGGCCCTTCTGGGAGGCCGAGCCGGAGCACCAGGACTACCTGGAGCGCAATCCCGGCGGATACACCTGTCACTTCGTCCGGCCGGAGTGGAAGCTGCCCCGGCGCGGGGAGAGCGCCGGCTGACGCGGCTGGCCGCGGCCGGTCACCGCCAGCCTCAGGTCAAGCCAGGTGTAGCGGGCACGTCAGGTGGTATCCGGGGGCGCGAGACCAACTTCGCGGCACGGGAAGGGTGGCCCCATGGCGGTCAAGACCGAAGCGCGGGTGGACGCAGCCGGAATACGGCGGTTTACGGTGGAGATCCCCGAGGTGGACCTGCAGGCGCTGCGGACCCGCACCGCGGAGCTGCGCACCGCCTTCCCATCGGTGCGCTGAGCGCGCCCGACTAGTCGCACCGGTCCTCGTACCGATGAACCGTCCCTCGGCGCGTCGGAGCGCCCGGCGTGGGCGCGACCACCGCGCCCCCGCCCGGCGCTCCGGCTCGCCGGCCTGCCCGCCGTACGCTGCACCGCGCCGGTCGCTCTCCACCCGCCTCGCCGCTCCGCGTCCGCCGGGACCGCGTACGGATGCCGCGCGTGTGACGATGCCGGCAGAACGGGCGGGCCGATGACGACGGGCGGGGCCAGGCTGCTGCGAGGGCCCAGGGGGCCGCGCCGGGCGATCTTCCTCGAGCTCTTCTTCGACCTGGTGTTCGTCGCCACGCTCGTGCAGCTCTCGCGGGGCCTGATGCGGGACCTCAGCTGGAGCGGGGCTTTCCAGACGCTGGTGCTGCTGCTGGCCATGTGGTGGACCTGGAGCATCACCACCTGGACGACCAACCTGTACGACCCGCAACGCATGGAGATCCAGTTCCTGGTCACCGCGACCATGCTGGGCAGCCTGCTGATGGTGGCCGCGCTGCCCGACGCGTTCGGGGCCCGCGGGCTGGTCTTCGCCGGGGCGTACGTGGCGATCCACGTCGGCCGCCAGGTCTACTTCGTCCTCGCCCTGCGCGGTCACCAGTTGCAGCGCAGAAGCCTGCGACTGCTGTTCTGGTTCGGTGTGTCGGCGGTGCCGTGGTTCGCCGGCGCGCTCATGGCGGGTCCCGCGCGGCCGGTCCTCTGGACGCTGGCGGTCGCGGTCGACTACACCGGCGGGATCCTCCGCTTCCCCACGCCGGGGCTGGGCCGCTCGCCCGAATCGGACTTCCCGGTCCTGGCCGAGCATCTGGCCGAGCGGTACCGGCAGCTCTTCATCATCGCGCTCGGCGAGTTGATCCTGGTCACCGCGTTGACCCTGGGCGGTACCGGCTTCGCGGCCGAACGGATCGTGGCGTTCGTGGTGGGGTTCGCCGGCACCGTGCTGTTCTGGCGGATCTACGTCTACCGGGCCGGTGACCTGCTGCCCGCCGCCATCGCCGCGGCCCGCAAGCCGGACAGCCTGGCCCGGTGGTCCGCGCTCGCCCACCTGATCATGCTGGCCGGCATCGTGGCCACCGCGGTCGGCGACGAGATCATCATCACCCATCCGCTCGGACATTCGCAGCCGGCCTGGGTCGCCGCCATCCTCGGCGGACCCGCGCTGTTCCTGGCCGGCCGGGCCGGCTTCGAGTACGCCGTCTTCGCCCGGACGCCTTACGCCTGGCTGATCGGCATCCTCGTGCTGGCCGCCCTGGCGCCGCCGCTGCTCCACGCACCGCCGCTGCTGGTCGCCGCGGCGGCCCTCGCGGTCCTCGTCGGGGCCGCCGCCGCCGACGCGGCCCGCGCCCGTCGGCATCCGCCGCCCGCGCTGCCGTCGCCGCCCGAGTAGCCGCCGGCGCCATCCAGTCGGCGGGCCCCGTCAGATGGCGATCAGCCGACGCTGGTTGCGAAGCGGCGGATCGGCTCCGACCACGCCTTCGGGTCCCGCCACGGGAAGGTGTGGGCGCCGGCGACTTCGACGTACTCGCCCGTAGGCGGTAGGGCAGCGAGCCGGCGACCCCACCGGGACGTGCCGATCACGTCGTCGCGGCCCCGGATGACCAGCAGCGGGACCTCGAGACGGGCCACCGGTTCCTCGATCGGGTGGTCGAGGTGCGCGCGTGCCAGGTGCAGCATGCGGCCCAGCCCGGCACGCTTCCATTCGGGGCGGTGCGACTCGGTCAGCCCCGGTGGCTCGCGGCGTCCGTCCAGCCGCCAGCGGACGAACAGCCGCAGCGGGCTGCGAGCGGCGGGGTCCACCGTCGGGCTGGCAAGGACGACGCCGTGCACGTCGGGCCGGCCCACCGCGGCCTGGGCGGCGACCTGGGTGCCGCTGGAATGGTCGGCGAGCACCACCGGGCCGAGTCGTCGGGCGGTGAGCCACTCCCCGACGGCACGACCGAACTCCGGCACGGTGAGTTCGTGCGGCGGCTCGCCGCTGCCGGCAAAGCCGGGCAACTCGACGAGGTGTGCCCGGGTCCACTCGCCGAGGGCGCCAAGGCCCGGCATCAGGTAGTCGGCCACTCCCATGCCCTGCACGAGCACCAGCTCGGGCACGTCGGATCGCGGCTCGCCGACCGCCCGGCTGCGCATCCGACCCAGCGGACCGTCGTGGTACGACGTCGCCACGTCCGTCGGGAACGGTGGCGCGTACGGCTGAGGCTTGCTCCGCATACCCGGGGTTACCCGACAGCTGCGGACGGAATCGGGCGTACCGGGCGACTTTCGGGGTACCCGCCCGCGGGAGGTGAGATGAAACTACCCCGTGAGGTGGCCACCTTCGACTCCGCTTCCGCGATGGTCATGTCGATCGCCCGCTTCCTGCACGATCGCGACACGCCACCGATGGGCCGGCCGACCGGCCGCCTGCTGCGCCCGGTAGCCGCCACCGCGACCCGGCTTCCGGTCCGGCTGCGCGAGACGATCTACAGCCTCGCCAGCGGCGCCGAGGCGCGGCCGGCGGCGCGGACGGCCACCCTCGACATCGAGGACGTCGCCGCCCGGATCGTCGGCCTCTACCCGCAGCGCCGATATCCGGCGGTCGCCGTCGGCTCGTCCAACGGCGCGCTCGTCCACCTCTGCGCGGCTCTCGGTATCGCGTGGTTGCCCCAGACGCTGCTGCTGCCGCTCCGTCAGCGGCAGGTGCCCCCGGATGATCCGATGCGCGCCGTACACGCCTTCGACACCACCGCCCGGGCGCTGTTGGCGCGCAACCCCGACTTCGTCCTGCACCACCTGCATGATCCGAACCAGGACCGGTTGACGTCACGGCGGATGGCCTACTTCCGGGTCAAACGCACCCGGCTCGGACCCGCGTACGAGCGATTCCTGAACCGGACGCTCGATGCCGGCGGTGTGCTGCTGCTCGCCGAGTGCACCCGGCGATGGCCGACGACCCGCGTCGGCGAGCGACACGTCTTCCAGTTCGGTGCCCTCGGCGGGCTGGAGCCCTCGCAATACCACGAAGGCGACCCCCGAACAGCCGCGTACCTGCGCCGCTACAGAGCCGGGCGGACCCGGTGGGAGGCGCCGACGCCCGACGGCGAGAGCCCTGAGGCGGAGTGGGGGTTCGAACCGGCGCTACGGGACGACGCGATCGCGTTCGCGCGCCGGCACGGCTACCAGGTACGGCGACTCGTCTTCGACGAACCCGAGGACCTCAGCCCACTCGTCGCCGACCTGTACCGCTGGTGGTACCGCCAACGCGGCCTGCCGGCCGATCGACTGCTGGTGGAGTCGTTCATCCTGCTCGACCCCTGGTGGGCGCTGCGGACCGGTTGCGTGCCCTACTGGAGCACCTTCCCCGTCCAATCCTCCGCCGACGCCCTCGCCCGCCACCTCGATCAGTCGGACACCTACGACCACCTCCACCTCGCGCTGTTCTGCCACGGGGTGGAATCCGTGGGACTGGCACCCGTCGACCGGTGGCACGAACTGCTGCGACGCGCGCACGTGTCGGGCTCGTTCGCCGGCGTGGATCCTCGTCGCTACCCGAGCGACCTCTCGACCTTCTTCCGCTTCCAGTCGGCCCTACGGTCCATCCCCGCCCGGCACCCGATCCCCGAACCGCTCTCGCTGAGCCAGTTCGACCGATTCTTCGCGCAGCATCGCCATCGCTACCCAGCCGTGCGGCTGGACGGCTGAGCAACGGACGGCCGGGCGATCCCGGGCTCGTACCTGCCGACGCCGCGGCGGCCGGGTCAGGCGGAGCGCAGGTGACTGCGCCGGCCCTTACGCCCCGCCTCGTACGCCGTCCGGGCGGCCCGCCCCTGCTCCGTCGTCGACACCTCGGCGACCGGGACGTCCCACCAGGCGCCGGCGTCCGGACCGGCCTCGAACCGGTCAGTGGTCACGTGCACCACGGTGGTACGCGTCGCCGCCTTCGCCGCGTCCAGGGCGGCGCGCAGCTCCGCCATTGTCGACACCCGGATCAGCTCCGCGCCGAGGCTGGCCGCGTTGGCGCCCAGGTCGACCGGCAGCGGCGCTCCGGCCCGGTCGAGGTACGCGGTGCCGAGCCGGTGCGCGCCGACGCTCTCGGACAGCCGCCCGATGGAGGCGAAGCCGGCGTTGTCGACCAGCACCACGACCAGCTTGACGCCCTCGGCGACCGCAGTGGCCAGCTCGCTCGGCAGCATCAGGTAGGACCCGTCGCCCACCAGCACGAACACCTCGCGCTCCGGCGCCGCAAGCTTCACCCCGATCCCGCCGGGGATCTCGTAGCCCATGCACGAGTAGCCGTACTCGACGTGGTAGCTCTTCGGGTCGGCGCTGCGCCACAGCCGGTGCAAATCGCCGGGCATCGACCCGGCCGCGCAGACCACCACCCCCCGGTCGCCGGCGGCGTCGTTGACCGCGCCGATCACCGCGGTCTGGGTCGGCGCCACGTCCGGCGCGGCGTGCCGAGCGGTGTCCGCCACCGCCGCCCACCGCTCGCGCAGCCGGGTCACCCGCTCCCGGTACTCCGGCGGGGTCTCCCAGCCGGCGCAGGCCGCGTCCAGCGCGGCGAGGCTCTCCCGGGCGTCGCCGACCACCTGCGCGCCGGAGAGCTTCGCCGCATCGAAGCCGGTGACGTTCAGGTTGACAAAGCGCACGTCGGCGCCGAACAGGGTGCCGGAGGCGGTGGTGAAGTCGCTATAGCGGGTGCCCACCCCGAGCACCACGTCCGCGTCGGCCGCGATCTCGTTGGCCGCGGTGGTCCCGGTGACGCCGACCGCGCCGAGGGCCAGCGGGTGGTCGTACGGCATCGCGCCGGTGCCGGCCTGGGTCTCGGCCACCGGCACCCCATGTTCCTCGGCGAACCAGCGCAGCGCCTCGGTCGCCCCGCTGTAAATCACCCCGCCGCCGGCCACCACCAGCGGCCGACGCGCGGCCCGGACGATCCCGGCCGCCCGGGCCAACGCCGCGATGTCCGGCAGCGGCCGGGGCACGTGCCAGACCCGCTCGGCGAACAGCTCGTCGGGCCAGTCGTACGCCTCGGCCTGCACGTCCTGCGGCAGGGCGAGGGTGACCGCACCGGTCTCCGCCGGGTCGGTCAGCACCCGCATCGCGGCCAGCAGCGCCGCCGGCAACTGCTCCGGCCGGTTGATCCGGTCCCAGTAGCGGGAGACCGGCCGCAGCGCATCGGTGACGCTCACGTCGTAGGAGCGCGGATCCTCCAGTTCCTGCAGCACCGGGTTGGCCACCCGGGTGGCGAAGATGTCGCCGGGCAGCAGCAGCACCGGCAGCCGGTTGATGGTGGCCCCCGCCGCACCGGTGACCAGGTTCGTCGCGCCCGGCCCGATCGACGTGGTGCAGGCCAACGTGCTCAACCGGTCGGTCATCCGGGCGTACGCCGCCGCCGTGTGCACCATGCCCTGCTCGGTGCGGCACAGGTGGTACGGCAGGTCGGCCCCGGCGGCGGCCAGCGCCTCGCCGATCCCGGCGACGTTGCCGTGGCCGAAGATGCCGAAGCAGGCCGGAATCAGCCGTTGCCGCCGCCCGTCGCGTTCGGACCACTGTCGGGCGAGGAACGTCACGACCGCCTGCGCCACCGTCAACCTGGGCATCACACCTCTTTCGTTCCGGGCCGGGTCAGCGGCAGCCGCTCGTCGACCTGCTGGTCGGCCCAGCTGCCCCGGATCCAGCCGTGCCGGGGGTCGTCCACACAGGCCATGGTCCGCGCCGCGCCCGGCCCGGCCAGCACGTTGAGGTAGTACAGGTCGTAGCCGGGCGCGGCCATCGACGGCCCGTGGTAGCCGTACGGTACGAGCACCACATCGCCGGTGCGCACCTCGGCCAGCACGTCGATCGGCCGCTCCGCGGTGCCGTAGACCCGCTGGTAGCCGACCGGCCCGTCACCGGGCGCGCCGCCGGCCACCTCGAAGTAGTAGATCTCCTCCAGCGCCGCCTCCACCCGCCCGTCGGCGTGGGTGCGGTCCTCCTCGTGCTTGTGCGGCGGGTACGACGACCAGTTCCCGCCGGGGGTGAGCACCTCGACGGCGACCAGCCGGTCGCAGGCGAAGGCGTCCGGGGCGCAGAAGTTGTTGACCTGCCGGCTGGCCGACCCGGCGCCGCGCAGCTCCACCGGCACGTCCCGGGCCGCGCCGTAGCGGGGCGACAACCGGCGGGTGGCCCGCGCCGAGGGCAGGGCGAAGCGGCCCGCGCCGCGGATCGTCGCGGTGGCGTCGCGGGGCAGGTAGGCGAAGTCGGTGACCGCGGCGAACACCGACTCGCGGCCGGTCAGGTTGAGCCGCAGCCCGTCGCAGTGCACGGTGGCCGCGCCGGCCAGCGGCACGACCAGCATCTCTTCCTCGCCGGTGGCGAAGGTCAGCTCGCCGTCGGTGGGCAGGGTGAGCACCCGCAGGCCCGCGTACCGCCAGCCGGCCCACTCGGGGGTGACCTCCAGCGCCCAGGGCGGGCGGGCGGTGCCGCCCCAGGGCAGGTGGGCGTCGGCGGTCCTCATGCCCGTCCTCGCTTCGCTGCGGGCGGGAATGAGGCTCCACGCCCGCTGTGATGATGATTCGCTCGCTGCCGCTCGCTCATGCGTCCTGGCCGGTGGGCAGCAGCGAGCCGGCCAGGTCCACCGCGGCGGCCACGTCGTCGTCCGGCGGGTAGAGCAGCGCCCGGCCGACCACCAGGCCGCGCACGCCGGGCAGCCGCAGCGCCCGCTGCCAGCGCGCGTACACCACGTCCGGCGCCTCCACCGGGTCGCCGCCGAGCAGCAGGACCGGCAGCGTGGTCGCGGCCATCACCGCCTCCATCTCGTCGATCGCCGGCAGCTTCAACCAGGTGTACGCGCTGGTCGCGCCGAGCGCCTGCCCCACGCTGACGCCCTTGATGACCGCCTCCGGGCGCAGGTCGGCGCTGACCCGGCCGTTGGTGCGGGCCACCCAGAGCGGCTCGACCAGGGCGACGGTGCGGTGGGCCGCCAACGCGGTCACCGCCTGGGCGCAGGACTGCAGGGTGGAGGCGGTGCCCGGGTCGTCCGGGTCGATGCGGCAGAGCATCTTGCCGCCGTCGTAGCGCATCGCGGCGATGCTGTCGGCGTCGTACGCGGTGAACCGGTCGTCGAGTTCGAAGCTGGCGCCGGAGAGGCCGCCGCGGTTCATCGAACCGATGGCCAGCCGGTTCTCCAGCGCCCCGAGCAGCAGCAGGTCCTCCAGGATGTCCGGGGTGCCGAGCACGCCGTCGACGCCGGGCCGGGACAACGCCAGGCGCAGCCGGTCGAGCAGGTCGGCGCGGCCGGCCATGGCCATCGGCCGGTCCCGTACCCCGAGGGCGCCCCGGGCCGGGTGGTCGGCGGCGATGACGAACAGCGGGCGGCCGGGCTCGGGCCAGGGTCGGCGGGTACGGCGGGCGGCGGCTTCGGCGATCGCCTGTGGCCGGTGCGCGCGGGTGCGGGTCAGCGCGGCGTACTCGGTGCTCACCGGTCTTCTCCTGTCAGGACGGCGGTCGACGGCGCGGGCGGCGGCGTGGCGTCCCCGGCCAGCGCCGCGGTCTCGGCGTAGTCGGGCATGGCGGCGGAGCAGGCCAGGCGGGAGGCGACGATGGCGCCGGCCGCGTTGGCGAAACGCAGCGTCCGCTCCAGCGGCCAGCCGTTCAGCAGCCCGAGGCAGAGCGCGCCACCGAACGCGTCGCCGGCGCCGAGCCCGTTGACCACGTCGACCGGCACCGGCGGCACCCGTACGCTCTGCTGCCCGGTGCGGGCGAGCACCCCGGCGGGCCCGAGCTTGACCACCGCGAGCCGGGGCCCGCGGGCCAGCAGCAGGTCCGCGGCCCGGTCCGGGTCGCGGGTGCCGACCGCGACCTCCACCTCGTCGAGGTTGCCGACGGCGACGGTGACCCGGGGCAGCACCTCGGCGACGGCCGCGGTGGCGGTGGCCGGGTCGGGCCAGAACATCGGCCGGTAGTCGAGGTCCAGCACGGTGTGCGGGCGCCCGTCCCGGGCGGCCAGCGCGGCGGCGTGCGCGGCGCGGCTGGGCTGCTGGCACAGGCCGGTGCCGGTGAGCCAGAAGACGCGGGCGGCCACGATCGCGTCGAGGTCCAGCTCGTCAGGGTGGATCTGCAGGTCCGGCGCGGTGGGGGTGCGGTAGAACCAGAGCGGGAAGTGGTCCGGCGGGAAGATCTCGCAGAAGGTGATCGGGGTGGGCAGCCCGTCGACCGGGTGGACCTGGCTGTCGTCCACCCCGTACTCGCGCAGCGCCCGGTGCACGTAGTCGGCGAAGGCGTCGGCGCCGGTGCGGGTGATCACCCCCGCGCGCAACCCCTGCCGGCTGGCCGCGACGGCCACGTTGGTGGGGCTGCCGCCGAGGAACCGGCCGAACCTCTCGACCTCGGCCAGCGGGGTGCCGACCTGCAGCGGATAGATGTCCACCCCGACCCGGCCGATGGTGAGCACATCGAGCATGCGGCGCCCTCCGTCCCGGCCGGCGTCGGCGTACCCGCCGGCTCTTGCCGTCCCTGATTGGTAACAGTGCCGTGCGAGTTGTGTCAATGTGTTGTCATGACATCCGCGCTCTGCGCTCGGTGACCGCTTCGGTACAGTGGCGCCCATCATCACGCCCCGATCCCGCGCAGCCGCAACGAGGAGGCTTCCGTGACCGGCCCCGAGATCGCGGTCGACCGCAGCAGCCCGGTCCCGCTCTACTTCCAGGTCGCCGAGCAGTTCGCCGCGGCGATCCAGCGCGGTGACCTGGCCCCGGGTGACCGCCTGGACAGCGAGTTGCAGCTGGCCGACCGGTTGGGCCTGTCCCGACCCACCGTGCGGCAGGCCATCCAGCACCTGGTCGACAAGGGACTGATCGTCCGCCGCCGCGGCGTGGGCACCCAGGTGGTGCGTGGCGAGGTACGCCGGGCGGTCGAGCTGACCAGCCTGCACGACGACCTGGTCCGGGCCGGCCAGCGTCCGTCCACCTCGGTGCTGGAGCTGGCCGTCGTGCCCTGCCCCCCGGCGGTCGCCACCGCGCTCGGCCTGCCGCCCGGCAGCGAGGTGCAGCACCTGCGCCGGCTGCGCTTCTCCGACGGCGAGCCCCTCGCGGTGATGGAGAACTGGCTCCCGGTCGACGTGCCGCGGCTGACCATGGAGGCGTTGCAGGCCGACGGCCTGTACGCGATCCTGCGCGCCGGCGGCCGGCGGATCCGCGGCGCCCAGCAGCGGATCGGCGCCCGGGCCGCCACCGCCGCCGAGGCGCAGATGCTCGGCGAACGGCGCGGCGCGCCGCTGCTCACCATGACCCGTACCGCGTACGACGACCAGGGTCGCTACGTCGAGCACGGCGCGCACATCTACCGGGCCAGCCGGTACTCGCTGGAGGTGACGGTCGCCGAGCGGTGACGGTCAGTGTTTCGCGCTCATTTCAGTGACAGGTATTTACGTCGTCAAGCTGTCATGACATTGTGGCCGCAAGCACCGCCGGCGCCGGACGTGCGGCCGGCGGGCGACCCGCGAGTCTCTTCGAAGTCTCTCCTTGCGAAGGGAAGCAGCCCATGTCAGCCAAGCCGAGACACGCAGCAGGCGTGCTCGCCGCGCTCACCGCCGTCGCTCTCACCGCCACGGCCTGCGGCGGCTCGGACGAGCCCGCCGGCAAGGACGCCAAGAACATCACCCTCACCATCTCCGCCAACGCGATCGCCGGCGGCAAGAACGCCGCCGGTGCGGAGTGGATCCAGAACTGGGTCATCCCCAAGTTCGTCGAGGCGCAGAAGGCCAAGGGCGTCACCGCCAAGGTGACGTTCGTGCCCAGCGGCGTCGACGACGAGCAGTACAAGACCAAGCTGGCCCTGGACCTGCGCTCCAAGGGCGGCGCCGACGTGATCGCCGTGGACGGCATCTGGGTCGGCGAGTTCGTCCAGGCCGGCTACCTCAAGCCACTGTCCGAGGTGGCCGGTGACCAGGTCGACTCCTGGGAGGGCTGGTCGCAGATCCCGGACACCGTGCAGGGCCTCGGCTCGTTCGAGGACAAGCGCTACGGCATCCCGCTCGGCACCGACGGCCGGGTCCTCTACTACAACAAGAAGCTCTTCGCCCAGGCCGGCCTGCCGGCCGACTGGCAGCCGAAGAGCTGGCAGGAGATCCTCGACGCCGGCGCCAAGCTCAAGGCGCTGCCCGGGGTGACCCCGATCCAGATCAACGCGGGCACCGCGATGGGCGAGGCCACCTCGATGCAGGGCGCGCTGCCGTTGCTGGTCGGCGCCGGCGGCGAGGTCTACAAGGACAACAAGTGGGCCGGCGCCAGCCAGCCGGTCAAGGACATGCTCGACTTCTACGCCAAGGTCTACGGCGGCGGGCTGGGCGACCCGAAGCTGCAGCAGGAGGCGAAGGGCCGGGACAAGTCCTTCGCGGAGTTCGCCGCCGGCAAGATCGGCATCCTGGCCGAGGGCGACTACTTCTGGCGCAGCGTGGTCAACCCCAAGGACGGCATCGCCAAGATGGCCGACCGGGACACCACCGTCGGCTACGCGATGATCCCGGCCAAGCAGCCCGGCGCCGGCATCCGCGGCCAGGACTTCGTCAGCATGTCCGGCGGCGGCGTGCGGGTGCTCAACCCCAACTCGAAGTTCCCGTCCCAGGCGTGGGAGCTGCTGTCGTTCATGCACTCGGCGGAAGCGGTCAAGGCCGAACTGGCCGGCGCCGCCCGGATCACCGCCCGCACCGACGTGAACAAGGAGGTGCTCGCGGCCGACCCGATGCTCAACTTCGTCGCCGAGAAGGTGCTGCCGATCACCGCGTACCGGCCGCCGCTGGCGGTCTACCCGCAGGTCTCGGTGGCGCTGCAGGAGGCGACCGCCGAGGTCACGGCGGGCAAGAGCGTGGACGAGGCGGCCAGCGCGTACCAGAAGAAGGTCGAAGGGTTCGTCGGTGGTCCAGGTAACGTCACCTCCTGACGAGATGGTCGAGGGAGCGCGCCCGGCAACGGGCGCCTCCCCGGCCCCCGACGCCGCCGGGCTGGGCCGGGCCCGGGCCACCGGGTTCCTCGTCCCCGCCATGCTGCTGATCCTGGTCTTCCTGGTGGTGCCGGCGGCGTGGACGATCTACCTGGGCGTCACCAACTACCGGCTGACCGGGCTGGCCGCCGCCAACCCGGAGATCGTCGGCCTGGACAACTACACCCAGGCGCTGGGCGACGAGCGGTTCCGCACCTCGCTGCTGCTGACCCTCCAGTTCGTCCTCGGCTCGGCGGTCATCGGCCAGGCCGGGCTCGGCTTCGCCATCGCGTTCGCGCTGCGCGACCGGCGCGGACCGCTGCGCCGGCTGGTCGAGGGGCTGGTCCTGCTCTCCTGGATCCTGCCCAGCTCGGTGGTCGCCTTCCTGTGGATCGCCCTGCTCGACCGGGACGCCGGCACGCTCAACGCGCTGCTCGGCATCCCCGGGATGGCCTGGCTGCTCGACTACCCGATGCTGTCGATCATCATCTTCAACACCTGGCGCGGCACCGCGTTCTCGATGATGCTCTACGCCGCCGCGCTGGAGAACGTCCCCCGCTCGCACCTGGAGACCGCCCGGCTGGCCGGCGCGTCGACCTGGCAGCAGCTGCGCGACGTGGTCTTCCCCCGCATCCGCGGGCACGTGCTGACCAACCTGCTGCTGATCAGCCTCTGGACGTTCAACGACTTCGCGCCGTTCCTGATCACCGCCGGCGGCCCCGAGCAGCGCTCGGAGATCCTGCCGGTCTACGTGTACAAGGTGGCGCTCTCCGGCGGCGAACTCGGCTTCGGCGCCGCCATCTCGTTCCTCATGCTGCTGATCAACCTGGTCATCGCGCTGGTCTACCTGCGCATGCTGGGCCGGCGGAAGGAGCCGGCGTGACCACCACCACCGCACCGTCCGCACCCACCACCGAGCCGACCGGCGACGGCCCGACCATCGCCGTACGGCACGTGCTCGCCCGGATCGGCCGCTACACGTTCCTCTGCGTCGTGCTCGGGTTCTTCGCGCTGCCGCTGCTCTGGCTGGCCACCGCCCCGTTCGACGACACCCCGACGATCACCGCGTCGCTGCCGCAGTTCACCCTGGACAACTTCCGCGCCCTGCTGGACAACCCGTACGCGCTCAGCTCGCTGCTCAACTCGGTCTACCTGGCCGGCGGCACCGCGGCGCTGGTGGTGGTCTTCGCCGCGCTCGCCGCGTACGCGCTGAGCCGGGTGCGGGTGCCCGGCCGCGACGCGCTGCTCTACGGGCTGCTGCTGCTGTCCTCGATCGTCACCGGCACCGCCACCATGGTGCCGCTGTTCGAGCTGGCCTTCCGGCTCAACCTGATCGACTCCCGGCTCGGCGTCATCCTGATCCTCAGCGGCGGGCTGCTGCCCGCGGCCATCTTCATCCTCAAGGACTTCATGGACTCCACCCCGACGTCCTACGAGGAGTCGGCCCGGGTCTTCGGCGCCAGCCCGTTGCAGATCATGCGGCACATCGTGGTGCCGGTGGTCCGCCCCGGCCTGGCCACCGTCGGGGTGTGGGCGGTGGCCAACGTGTGGGGCAACTTCCTGGTGCCGTTCCTGCTGCTGCGCGGCCCCGACAAGGCCCCCGCCGCGGTGATCATGTACACCCTCTACACCGAGGGCGGCCAGGCCGACCTGCGGCTGCTCTCCACCTTCTCGCTGCTCTACTCGCTGCCGGTGGCGCTCATGTTCGTCTTCGTCAGCAGCCGGTACGGATTCCGCTTCCACGGAGGGATCAAGCGCTGATGTCCGCCATCACCATGCGCGAACTGACCAAGGTCTACCCCGGCGGAGTACGCGCCCTGGACGCCCTCGACCTGGAGATCGCCGACGGCGAGTTCTTCGCCCTGCTCGGCCCGTCCGGCTGCGGCAAGACCACGCTGCTGCGCACCATCGCCGGGTTGGAGATCGCCTCCGGCGGCAGCGTGCACATCGGCGAGCGCAACGTCACCAACCTGCCCCCGGGCAAGCGGGACGTGGCCATGGTCTTCCAGGACTACGCCCTCTTCCCGCACATGACCGTGCAGGAGAACATCGCCTACCCGCTGCGGATCAAGAAGGTCGACCGGCGTTCCCGCGCCGACAAGGCCGCCGAGACCGCCGACGAACTCGGCCTGTCCGGGCTGCTGGCCCGCCGCCCGGGGCAGCTCTCCGGCGGCCAGCAACAGCGGGTCGCGCTGGCCCGGGCGATGGCCTGCCACCCCCAGGTGTTCCTGCTCGACGAGCCGCTGTCCAACCTCGACGCCCGGCTCCGGCTGGAGGCGCGCACCTTCCTCAAGCGGCTGCAACGCGAACTCGGCGTCACCACCGTCTTCGTCACCCACGACCAGGCCGAGGCGCTCGCCCTGGCCGACCGGATCGCGGTCATGGAGGGCGGCCGGATCCGCCAGGTCGGCACCCCCACCGAGGTCTTCCGCCGCCCCGCCAACACCTTCGTCGCCGGCTTCATCGGCTCCACCCCGATGAACCTCGTCGACGCCCAGGTGGACGGCGACGAACTGACCGTGGGGCGGGCCCGGCTGCCGCTGCCCGACGACGCCCGCGGCCAGGTCACCGACGGCGAGCGGCTGGTGTACGGGGTGCGGCCCGAGTACCTCGACTACTCCCCCACCCCGGTCCCCGGCGCGCTGACCGGACAGGTCGTGGTGGTGGAGAACCTGGGCAGCGTCTCCCTGGTCTCGCTGGACGTGCCCGGCGACGACACCGCCGACGCCGCCGACGCCGACGCGACCGGCGACGGCGGCACAGCCGGGGACGGCGGCGGGCGGACCAGCGTGCAGGTGGTGGTCGCCGAGGGCGGCGAACCCGAACCGGGCGACACCGGCTGGGTGGTGCCCCGGCCCGGCCGGTCACTGCTCTACCGCGACGGCGACCTGGTCACCGCCGGCGAGACGGCCAGCGTGCCGGCCCCACGCGCCGGTGCCGGCGTACAGGGCTGAACATGGTCACGCACCGGGGCAGGTGGACCCTCCAGGACCGGGCCGACGACGTGCTGCGGTCCCTGCCGGTCACCGTCGCGCCCGGCACCGCCGCGCTCACCGTCCGGCTGGACTACCCGCGCGCGGCCGGGGTGCTCGACCTCGGCTGCGTCGGGCCGGCCGGCTTCCGCGGCTGGTCCGGCGGCGCCCGCGACGGCTACACGATCACCGCCGACTGGGCCACCCCCGGCTACCTCCCCGGCGAACTGGAACCCGGCGAGTGGCAGGTGCTGCTGCGGCTGCACCGCATCCCGCCCGACGGGCTGGCGTACGAGGTCACCGCCACCACCAGCACCGCCGCGCCACCCGCACCCGAGCCGCCCGCCGCGCCGCCCCGCCCGGACCGGCCGCCCCGCCGGGACCTGCCCGGCGTCGACGGCCGGCACTGGCTCGCCGGCGACCTGCACGCGCACACCGTGCACAGCGACGGCGCGCAGACCATCGACGAACTCGCCGCCCTCGCCGCCTCCCGCGGCCTGGACTTCCTCGCCGTCACCGACCACAACACCGTCAGCCACCACCCGTGGCTGCCGGCCGCCTCCACCCGCTACGGCATCAGCCTGCTGCCCGGCCAGGAGGTGACCACCGACCGGGGGCACGCCAACGTCTTCGGCCCGGTGAGCTGGGTCGACTTCCGCCGGCCACCGGACGAGTGGCTCGCCGCCGCCCGGCGCGACGGCGGGCTGATGTCGGTCAACCACCCGCTCGGCGGCGACTGCGCCTGGCGGCAGCCGCTGGCCGACCGCACCCCGCTGGTTGAGGTCTGGCACTCCGGCTGGTGGGACCGCACCTGGGGCGCCCCGCTGGCCTGGGCGCGGGCGTGGCGGGCGGACGTCGTACCGGTCGGCGGCAGCGACTACCACCGCCCCGGCGCCGACGCGCTGCCCGGCTCCCCCACCACCTGGGTGCTCGCCGACCGCGACGCCGCACCCGAGCACGCCGTGCTGGACGCGCTGCGCGGCGGTCGTACCGCCATCTCCGCCGACCCGGACGGGCCGCTGCTGCTGCGCCTCGGCGACGAGCTGCTGGTGCTCGACGCCGACGGCGCGCTGCTGGCCTACCCGGACGGGCGGCACCGGCTGGTCCGCGGCGACCGGTGCCTGCTGCCGGCCGGCGACGGGCTGCACGTCCTGGAGTCCCACCGCATGGAGGTGATCGCACTGTGCAGCTGACCGGACGCACACGGGTGGCCGGCGCACCCGTCAACTACGGCATCTACCAGCCCACCGGCGCACCCGTCGGCCCCGACGACCTGCTCGCGGCGCTGGCCGACGACGGCTACACCGGGGTGGACTCCGGCCCGATCGGCTACCTCGGCACCGGCGAGGCCCTCGCCCGCCGGCTGGACGCGACCGGCATCGCGCTCGCCGGCGGCTGGGTCGACCTGCGCTTCGCCGACCCGGCCGGCTTCGCCGAGGACCTGGCCCAGCTCGACGCGGCGCTCGACGTGTTCACCGCCGCGCCGGCCGACGACCCCCGGTTCGCGCCCCGGCCGACCCTGGCCTGCCCCGGCAACCCGGCCCGGATGGCCCGCCCCGGCACCCCGACCGACCTGACCTCGGCGCTGCCCGCCGCCGCCTGGCCGGACTTCGCGGCCCGGGTGCAGCAGGCCGCCGACCGGTGCCGCGACCGCGGCCTGGAACCGGTGTTCCACTACCACCTCGGCACCGACGTGGAGACCGAGGCGGAGGCCGACCGGCTGCTCGAACTCACCGACATCGCCATCTGCCTGGACACCGGGCACCTGGCGCTGGCCGGCGGCGACCCGGTGGCCGCGGCACGCCGCTGGGCCGGGCGGATCGGCCAGGTGCACCTGAAGGACGCCGACCTCGCCGCGCACGCCCGGGTCCGGGCCGCCGGCGGCGGGCTGATGGACGTGGTCGCCGCCGGTGGCTTCTGCGCCCTGGGCCGCGGCGACGTCGACCTCGCCGGGGTGCTCGCCGGCCTCGACGCCACCGGCTACACCGGCTGGCTGGTGATCGAGCAGGACGCCCCCGCCGACGGCCGGGACCTCGACCGGATCCGCGCCGACCAGCACGCCAACCTCCGCTGGCTGCAGGAGGCGCTGCGATGACCGAGCCGGGCAAGCGGATCCGGATCGCGGTGGCCGGGCTGGGCATCATCGCCCGCACCGTGCACCTGCCGCTGCTGCAACGCCGGGGCGACCTGTTCGAGACCGTCGCGCTGGCCGACCTGTCCCCGACCCGGGTCGCCGAGCTGGGCGAGCGGTACGGCGTGGAACCGGCCCGCCGGTACACCGACGCGGCCCGGATGGTGACCGACGGCGGTTGCGACGCTGTGCTGCTGGCCACCTCCGGCTCGCACGGCGAGCTGGCCGCGCTGGCGCTGCGCGCCGGGCTGCCGGTGCTCTGCGAGAAGCCGCTGGCGTACACGCTCGCCGAAACCGACCGGCTGACCGACCTGGCCGGCGGTGGCACCGCCCTGATGGTCGGTTACATGAAGCAGTACGACCCGGCGGTGGCCGAGGCGGCACGGCTGCTCGCCGAGCTGGGCGGCGCGGAGCGGGTACACGCGGTGGAGGTGACCGTGCTGCACGCCGGCGGCGACCGGCAGCTGCGCTTCGCCAACCTGCCCCCGGCCCCCAGCGACGTGCCGGCCGAGGAGGCGGCCCGGTTCACCGCCGCCGACCGGGCGCTGCTGGACGCCGCCGTCGGCGCCGACCCGGGCGCCCGCACCCTCTACCAGATCCTGATCAACAGCATCTCGCACGACCTCTCCCTGCTGCGGCTCTTCACCGGCGCGCCGGCCACCGTGGAGCAGGTGGCCACCTGGCCGCTCGCCCCGGCCGGCCCGGCCGAGCCGTCGGTGGAGATCAGCGGGCGACTGCCCGGCGGCGCCCGCTACGGCATCCGCTGGCTCAACCTGCCGGACTACCCGGCCTACCGGGAGACGGTCACCCTGCACCACGCCAGCGGCTCACTGGAGCTGGTGTTCCCCTCGCCGTACCTGCTCAACGCGCCCACCACGCTGACCGTGGTGGACGAGCACGGCGGCGGCGAGCGGCGAGCCACGTTCCGATCGGTGACCGAGGCGTTCGAGCAGGAACTGGTCGCGTTCCACGCGATGGTGACCGGGGGCGCCGCGCCGCTGACCGGCATCGCCGAGGGCGCGGCCGACGTACGGACCAGCCAGCAGGTGGTACGCCGCTACGGGGAGCTGACCGGGGCGGCGATCGGCGGAGAGGCGGCGAGCTGATGGGGCGACCGACCGAGATCATCGTGGTGCCGCACACCCACTGGGACCGGGAGTGGTACGAGCCGTTCCAGCGGTTCCGGCTGCGGCTGGTGGCGCTGCTCGACGAGGTGTTCGACCGGATGGAGCGCGACCCGCGGCAGCGGTTCACCCTGGACGGGCAGCTCGCCGCGGTCGACGACTACCTGGAGGTCCGCCCGGAACGGCGGGAGCAGGTGATCGCCCTGGTCCGCGCCGGGCGGCTGGCGGTGGGCCCGTGGCAGATCCTGCTGGACGAGTTCCTCTGCTCCGGGGAGAACATCGTCCGCAACCTGGAACGCGGGCTGGCCCGCAGCGCGGACCTGGGCGGCGCCATGCCGGTCGGCTACCTGCCCGACATGTTCGGCCACATCGCCCAGATGCCGCAGCTGCTGGCCGGCGCGGGGCTGGCCCACGCCTGCGTGTTCCGCGGCGTGCCGGAGCGGATGCACCGGCACGCGTTCGCCTGGCAGGCGCCCGACGGCACCACCGTGCGCACCGAGTACCTGCCCGGCGGCTACGGCAACGCGGCCGGGCTGATGGAGGACCCGGCGCAGATCACCCGCCGGGCCGCCGACCTGGCCGGCACGCTCGCCGAGTGGCGGTTCGCCGGCGAGGACACCCCGGCGCTGGCGATGTACGGCACCGACCACGCCGCCCCGGCACCGGACGCCCCCGACCTGCTCGCCGCCGCCGACCTCGCCGACACCCGGCTGCGGCTGGGCACCCTCGCCGAGTACTTCGCCACCCAACCGACCACCGTCGACGGTCTGCCCGTCGTCCGGGGCGAGCTGCGCTCGCACGCCCGGGCCAACATCCTGCCCGGCGTGATCTCCGTCCGGGCGCACCTGAAGCGGGCGATGAACCGCGCCGAGCGGCGGGTCGAGCGGTACGCCGAACCGCTCGCCGCGCTCACCCACGACGCCTCGGTGCAGCGCTTCCTCGACATGGCCTGGACCCGGCTGATCGACGCCAGCTGCCATGACTCGGTGACCGGCTGCGGCTGCGACGAGACCGCCGAGCAGGTCGCCGCCCGGCTCGCCGAGGCCGACCAGCTCGGCCGGGCGGTCTGCGACCTGGTCGGCGCGCGGCTGGCCGCGGCCGTGCCCCGGGACGGCTACCTGGTGTTCAACCCCACCCCGGCGGCCCGCACCGCGCTGGTCTTCCTGGACGTGGCGGCACCGGCCGACGCCACCGTGGCGGTGGCCGACGCCGCCGGCCGCGGCGTCGCCGCCCAGGTCCTCGACCGGGGCCGGACGCTGCTCGCCGACGACGTGGTGCCGGCGGCCGACCTGCCGGCCGTACTCACCCGGGTGCACGGCCGGGAACTCTACGGCCAGGAGGTCGCCGCCTGGTCGGTGTCGCCGGACGACGCCACCCTGACCTTCCAGGTGGCCCGGCACGGCGACCCGGCCTTCGACGTGGCGGACGTGCGGCTGGCGCTGGCCGCCGCCGGGCGGCACGACCGGTGGCGGGTACGCATCCTCGCCGCGCCCCGCGCCACCGTCGCCGCCCTGGTCGAGGTGCCGCCGCTCGGGCGCGCCGCCGTGCGGCCGGTGCCCCTGCCGGCGACGGCGGATCCCCGGTTCGCCGCGGTGACGGTGGCCGGCCGCAGCGTCGACAACGGGCTGCTGCGGGTCGACGTCGCCGAGGACGGCACGCTGGCGCTGACCACCCCGGACGGGGTGACGGTGGACGGGGTCGGCCGGGTGGTCGACGGCGGTGACGTGGGCGACAGCTACAACTACGCCCCGCCGGCCGCCGACGAGGTGATCGACAAGCCGCGCGCGGTGCACACGGTGGTCCGCCACGACGGGCCGCTGGTCGCCGTCCTGGACGTGGTGCGGGAGTACCGCTGGCCGGTGGCCGCGGACGTCGACGCCGGTTCCCGCGCGGTCGACCACGAGCCGATCGTCGTCACCACCCGGGTGGAGCTGCGCTGTGGTGAGCCGTTCGCCCGGCTGCGGGTCGAGTTCGACAACCGCTGCGACGACCACCGGGTCCGGCTGCACCTGCCGCTGCCGTCCCCGGCCGACACCTCGTTCGCCGAGGGTCAGTTCGCCGTGGTCGAGCGGGGGCTGACCGCGGAGGGCGGCGGCGGTGAGGTGCCGCTGCCCACCTTCCCGGCCAACGGGTTCGTCGCCGCCGGCGGGCCGGACGGCGCCCTCGCGGTGCTGCTCACCCAGCCCACCGAGTACGAGCTGACCGACTCCGGCCGGGAACTGGCGGTCACCCTGCTGCGGTCGATCGGCATGCTGTCGCGCAACCGGCACGCGCTGCGCGACGAGCCGGCCGGCCCGCAGCTGCCCACGCCCGAGGCGCAGTGCCGGGGCCTGCGTACGGTCGAGCTGGCGGTGCTGCCGTACCGGGGCGGCTGGCACTCCGCCGGGGTGCTGGCGGCCGCCGAGGCGTACCGGCACGAGCTGCTGGCCTTCCCCGGCACGGCCGACGCGGCCATCGACCTGCCGGCGCCGACGGTCGGGCTCGCCGTGGACGGCCCCGGCGTCGCACTGACCAGCGTGCGGGACCGCGCCGGCCGCACCGAGGTGCGGCTGGTGGCGCAGACGCCGGCGGACACCGTCGCGGTGCTCGGCGGCGCCGCCGTCCGCGAGGCGTGTCGGGCCGACCTGCTCGGCCGGCCGGGCGAGCCGCTGGCGGTCGACGGTGACGGGCTGGTCCGGGTGCCGCTGCGGGCCTGGGAGATCGCCACGGTGCAGCTCGACCTGAGCTGATCCGGCGGGGGCCCGGCCGGCCGGGCCCCCGCCGCGGGTCGGTGGCCGAACGGCCGAGCCGGTGTGGTCCGGACGACCCCGGTGCGGCCCGCCGGGCGGACAGCGGCTCCCGCCTGTCCGGATTAGGTTCCCGTCGGACACCGGGATTTTCGGGCGAAAACACCCTCATAACCGGCGCGGCGTAACGGAAGTGGGTTTCACCCGCGCTGAAACTGGTGAAGGTGGGCCCAGCACCTGCGCCCAAGGGGGGATCATTCGTGTCCGAAACCAGTCTCGACCGGCCCGAACAGCAGGCCGACCGGCCCGAAGAGGTGACCGACCCGCTGCTGTGGAAGTTGGCTCTGGAGGTGGCCGACGCCCACGAGCCGGACGGCGACGGCGGCTGCCGCAACCTGCTCTGCGCCGGCCAGCCCTGGCCCTGCGCGGCCTGGAACAACGCCCAGCACGCGCTGAGCGTGGCGCGGGCCGACGCCGCGCCGTCGGCTGCCGCCGACGCCGACGGGAGGGAGCCGGCCACCGGCTGGTCCGCCACCCCGCCGGCTCAGCGCCGGCCGGCCTCCCGGGTCGCCGCCTAACCACGCTCGTCGCACCGATGCCGACCACCTGGAACGGGTGGTCGGCATCGTCGTGTCCGGGCCCTGTGACGGAGCTGACTTTGGGCAAGCTAAGCCAGCTGCGGTAGCGTCGCCGGCATGACCGACGACCTGCTCGCCGACCGGGACTCCTGGCTGACCAGCACCTGCTCGATCGCCCGCGCCCTGGACGTGGTCGGCAACCGCACCACCCTCCTGCTGCTGCGGGAGGCGTCGCTGGGTACCCGCCGCTTCGACGCGTTCGCCCGGCGCGCCGGCGTCAGCGAGCCGGTCGCCGCCGCCCGGCTCAAGCAGCTCGTCGCCGACGGGCTGCTGGAGCGGCACCCCTACCGGGAACCGGGCCAGCGCACCCGCGACGAGTACCACCTCACCCGCAAGGGCGCCGAGCTGCTGCCGGTGCTCACCGCGCTGCGCCAGTGGGGCGACGCCTGGGCCGCCGACGAGGCCGGGCCGTCCATCCGCCTCGAACACCACGACTGCGGCGCCGCCGTGCACGCGCGGCTGCGCTGCGACGCCGGCCACGACGTCGCCGCCGATGAGATCGCCGTACGCCCGGGGCCCGGCCTGCGCCGTAGCGGCCCGGACGCGCCGACGGCGCCCTGAACCCCACCCCCGTCGCGTGAGAGTCACGCGCCGAAACAGCCAGGAGTACGCCCATGAAGATCGCCGGAACCACCGCCCTCGTCACCGGCGCCAACCGGGGCTTCGGTCGGCACCTCGCCGCCGAACTGCTCGCCCGCGGCGCCACCGTGTACGCCGGCGCGCGCAACCCCGACCAGGTCGACCTGCCCGGCGTCACGCCGGTGCGGCTGGACATCACCGACCCCGCCTCGGTGGCCGCCGCGGCCGACCTCGCCCGGGACGTCACGCTGCTGGTCAACAACGCCGGCTCGGGCACCGGAGCGGACCTGCTCGACGCCGACCTCGACCGGATCCGGCTGGAGATGGACACCCACTACTTCGGCACCCTGTCGGTGGTGCGGTCGTTCACCCCGGTGATCGCCGGCAACGGCGGCGGGTCGATCCTCAACGTCCTGTCCGCGCTGTCCTGGCTGAGCTTCCCGCACGTCGGCGCGTACAGCGCGGCGAAGTCCGCCGAGTGGTCGATGACCAACGCGCTGCGCGTCCAGCTCGCCGACCGCGGCATCCGGGTCGCCGGCCTGCACGTCGGGTACATGGACACCGACATGGCCGCCGGCGTCACCGGGCCGAAGTCCGACCCGGCCGACATCGCCCGGATCGCTGTCGACGGCATCGAGGCCGACGCGTACGAGATCCTCGCCGACGACGTCAGCCGGCAGGTCCGGGCCGGGCTCGCCGGCGGCGTCGCCGCGCTCTACCCGCAGCTGCCGTGAGACGGGCCGGGTGGGGTGGCTCAGGCGCCACGCCACCCGGCCGGCTCACCGCACGTGGTTGCACTCCGGCAGGCTGTCCAGGTTGTTCGGCGAGGCGTCGTCGGCCACCGTGCGCAGGTACGGCCGGCCCGTTCGGGGCCGGACCACCCGGATGGCGACCCGCGCCGTGCCCGGCTCCTGCACGAAGAACGCGAACCGGCCGCTGCCGATCAGCTCGATCGCCTCCGGCACCGGGATCAGGAAGTGGCTGCCGTCGCCGTTCAGCCCGCCCAGCCCGACGGTCGTGCCGTTCACCGTCCGCACGCAGCTCACCCGCACCGGCACCGCCGCGTCGTAGTACTCGGTGTCGGCGACCAGCGCCACCTGCAACCAGCCCTCGCTGGTCACCGACGGCTCGTTGGGCAGCAAGGCGTCCGGGGTGGTCGGCACCACCGAGTCGCTGGTCCACTCCCCCGGCGCGTTCCGCCGGTGCCAGTGCCACGAGCCGCGCACGTCCTGCGGCAGCGGAAGCCGGGTCGTCTCCAGGTCCCGCAGCACCGGGCCGTAGCGCAGCGCCGGGGACAGCCGGGACAGCGCCGGCGCGGTCCACTCCCGCAGCAGCCCCACCGCCTTCTGCGGCACCAACCCGGCGGTGACGTGCACGTCCGAGCCGGGCACCATCAGCAGGGTCAGCGGCACCGGCACCCCGGGGTTCACCGTGAAGGTCCCGGAGGTGTCCACGTACGGCGAGGTGATCGGGTCGGCGCCCGGCAACCCGGCCGCCCCGCTCTCGTCCGGCAGGCCCGGGGCGAGCAGCGCCACCGCCGGGTCCACGATGTGCAGCCGGTCCAGGTCGTCGCCCACGCAGTACGCCAGCAGCCCGTCCTGCGACCGGGACAGCGTGCCCAACCGCACCGGTACGCCGGTCCGCGCGTTCTCCGGAGGCTGCCGCGGGTCCTCCACCTCCACCTTCAGGTACGCCCGCACCACCGCGACCGGCCGGCCGAGCAGCAGGGCCAGGTGCTCGTCGCCGGCCCGGCCGGTGACGTCGACCGTCCAGCGGGTGGTGTCCAGCACCCGCAGCAACGACTCCAGCGCGCTCTGCGCCCCGCCGGCCGGATGACCCCCGGCGCGGGCGGTGGCCAGCGCGTGGTCGGCGGCCAGCATCCGGTCGGCGAACCGCCCGAGCAGCGGGTTCGGCAGGAACCGGCTGGGTGGCGCGCCGAGCGTCGCCGGCCGGCCCGGGTCCTCCTCCCAGGCGGTCACCGTCTCCGGATCCGGCCGCAGCCGTCCGTAGCCGCTGCCCTTGTCGTCGAAGAACTCCAGCGTCCGGTCCACCAGCGACGGCACCAGGTACCCGCAGACCGGGCTGATCCCGGCGTCGGCGTCGCGGAGCGCGCCGGTGGCGTCGGCGAAGCGCAGCAGCACCCGGGCCGGCGCTGTGAACCGGGGCCGCAACGCGGCCAGGTCCGGATGCCCCGGCACGGCCAGCGTCGCCCCGTGGGTCACCGGCGCCGGCGTCGCCACCTCCGGGCCGAGCACCTCCACGAACCGGCCGAAGCCGTCCACCAGACGGGCCCGGTCCACCCGCAGGTACCCGGCCCGGAGGGCGACGAAGTCCGGCGCCCGCGGCGGCTGCGGCGGCTGTGCCGTGTCGGTGGCGTTCGGCGCGTCCACCACCAGGCCGGTGGCGTCGCGGCGCAACTGCTCGGCGATGCCCACCAGCTCGCCGGAGAGCAGGTCCCGCTCGGCGTCCTGCGCGTCGATCGTGCCGTCCAGCAGCGCGGCCGCCGACGCGGACAGCATCACCCGCCCGCGCAGCGTACGGCCGGTCTCGGCGGGCGGCTCGGTCACCGCGGCGGGCAGCTCGAAGTCGACCTCGCCCAGCGGCCAGTCGTGCGCCCCGCGCGGGGACGGCAGGTAGCTGCCCGACCACTCCAGCAGCAGCGGGTTCCACGGCCGGCTCGGCGGGGTCACCCCCACCGGGCTGGGCAGCTGTCCCTCCACCACGGCTCCGGGCGGCGCGCTCGTCGGGTCGCCCACGCCCGGGTCGAACGACGCCCACCAGGCGGCCCGGGCGGCGGCCACCGGGGACGGCTGGGTGGCGGTGGAGAGGGCCAGGTCGGGGGCGGAGCCCGGGTCGATGCTGGCCAGCTCGACGAGCAGGTCGGTGGCGACCGCCGGTACGCCGTACTGCGGCAGCAGCCCGGCGAGCGGGGTGGGCGGCAGCACCGCGGCGCCCCGGCCGGCGTCGCCGCCGGCGACCCCGAACCCGCGTACCGTCTGCCCGTCCAGCCGGCACAGCAGGGTGCCCAGCTCGGAGTAGCGGCCGTCCGCGCCGTGCTTCGGGCTGCGCCCGCCGCCGGTCACCACCAGCGTCGGCTCCAGCGCGTGCCACACCCGTGGCCGGGTCCGCTCCACCTGCACGAACGACCCGCCACCGGCGGCCCCGCCGGAGCCGGTCGCCGGCTGCCAGATGTACTCGTTGCCGGCCGCCGCCGGAGCCGAGCCGAACCGGCTCTGGTGCAGCGAGGCGTCCAGCCGGGCGGGACCGTCGGCGCCGGTCACGTCGGCCAGCGCGCCCTGCAGCAGCGCCTCGACCATCCGGGCCGCCTCGCTCGGGTCGTCCGGCTCGGCGGCGACCGCCGCGAGCGCCTCGGCCAGGGTCTCCCCCAGGGCCAGCGCCACCTGGTCCGGCGCCGGGCGGTAGTCGGTCTCCCGGCCGAGCAGCCCGCCGTCGCCGGGCCAGTTCGGCGTCGGCCAGCCGATGGAGACCGCCGCCGCGTGGTAGACCGACCGGTCAGGCACCGGCTGGTCCTCGTCCCCGTCCTCGTCGTCCGGCTCGTGGACCTGCCAGCCGAGGTCCTCCATCCGCTCGGCGTACGCCGTCTCGCCGGTCACGTGCAGCGGGTCCCGGGTCGGGTCGGTGTACCAGCCCACCACCAGGTACGCCACCGGCCCGGTCACCCCGGTCAGCTCGTCGTGCAGCGCGAACCGGTGGGTCACGTTGTCGTAGTAGCCGGCCCAGCCCAGGTCGCCGTGGCCGAGCGCGGTCAGCGGGGAACGCGGCGCGGGGCCGGGCGCGGGCAGGGTCGGGCCGGTCAACACGCGGTCCACCCGCACCGGCTCGATCGCGCCCGCGTACGGCAGCAGCCACGCCTCCACGGCGCGCGGACCGGGCGTCGCCGCGCCGGAGAGCCGCACCACCAGCCACCGGTCGGGCACCGGCGGGAAGGTGGTGGCGCCGGTGTCGTCGGCGACGCCCCGGGTCAGCCCGTCGGGGAGCCCCCAGTGCAGGTGCGCGCCCGCCGGCCGGGCGGTGGACCGGGCGCTGAACGGCTCGGGCAGCAGATCCTGCTGCACCCGGCCGCTGGCCGGCGGGATGGGCCGGGTCAGCGCGGTGTCCGCCCAGTCGGACGCGGCACCGGGTTCCCGGACGACCAGGACGTCGAGCGCGACCGGGACGAGGAGAGTTGTCACGGCAAGGGGCTCCCTTGTTCGGGGCGGGCCGGTGTCGGGCCCGGCGGTGGGATCGGCGGGGCCGGGGTCAGGACGGTGGGGTGGAGGAGCCGAACCGCTGCCGGGACGGCGCCTGCAGCAGGGACAGCGCCAGGGCGGCGCCGCCGCGCGGCTGGGGCAGGCGGTGGGCCTGGTCGAGGGCGGCGGCCAGGCCCTTGACGTCCACCACGCCGGGCACCGGGCCGGAACGCATCGGCACCGCGACGCTGCCCAGGTCGGGTCCCGCGCCGGTGCGGATCGGCGCCCGCCAGCCCGGCCCGTCGGCCTCCAGGCCGAACTGCACGCTCTGCGGCGGCTCCTCCAGCCAGACCAGGCGGGGGGCGCCGCGGAACAACGCGACCAGCACCGACGGCGACAGCCGCTCCAGCCGCAGCAGCTCCACCACCAGGTCGGGTCGGCTGCGGGCCAGCTCGTCCGGGTCCACGCCCGGTCGCACCACGGCCTGGTCGTCGCTGGTCCAGGCCCGCACCTCCATGCCGGGCCAGCCGCTGACCAGCGAGGAGCGCAGCAGGAACCCGGTGACCGGGACCTCCCCGGCCGCCGCGGTGAGCTCACCGGCGGCCCGGGCCTCGGCGAGCAGGTCGGCGGCGACCGGGATCGACATGCGGGTGCGCTGCACCTCCCGGACCAGCGGCAGCTGCTCGGTGACCGCGGCGGTGACCCGCGGCAGCACCGTCCGGGTGCCGGCGCGTTCCCGGCTGCCGTCGCCGCCGACGGCGAGCGCCCCCGCCCGCAGCCGCTCCAGCCAGCCGGTGTCCAGCCGGAAGAACCGGATGGACTCCGGGGGCAGTAGCCGGGCGTCGGGCACCAGGTATCGGAACGGCAGGTCGTGCAGCAGGCTCCAGCGGGCCAGCAGGTGCTCGACGTACGGCGGCAGCGGCGGCGCGCCGGCGGTCGCCGCCGCCGCGGTCGGCTCGGCGATCGTGGCCGTCCGCGCCGCCGGCCGCTCGGCGAGCAGGGCACGCATCTTCGGTGCGGGCTGCCCGGCCGGGTCGGCCAGCGGGCCGACCAGCGCGCCGAGCCGCTCGGCGAGCAGCCGCCCGCCGGTGGACAGGTGGGTGGTCACGAGTCTTCTCCTTCCGGGCGCAGCTGGCGCGGGATGACGCTGTCGCCACCCGGGTGCGCCTGCCAGAGGTCGGCGCGGGTGGTGCGGGACAGCAGCCGCTGCGCGAACGTCGCGCCGAGGCCGGCGAGCGGGTCGGCGGAGGTCGCGGCCGCGCGCAGGTCCGCCCCGGCGACGGCGAGCCGGTCGGCCTCGTCGGCGGATGCCGCGGCGGCGGCGCGGCGCGGCGCGGGGCCGGCGGCGGCGTACGCCTGGGCGCTGTCCGCGCGGAGGGTCGCCGCGCTGTCGGTGCGGGCGGC
This sequence comes from Micromonospora echinaurantiaca, assembly GCF_900090235.1. Lineage (NCBI taxonomy): Bacteria > Bacillati > Actinomycetota > Actinomycetes > Micromonosporales > Micromonosporaceae > Micromonospora > Micromonospora echinaurantiaca. Next base: position 3,270,995 of record NZ_LT607750.1, read on the forward strand.
GTCGTCGGCGGCGCGGTGCCAGGCCACCACCTCGCGGATGAACCGCCCGTCGGCCGCGGCGAGCAGTCGGCCCAGCTCGAACGCGGCGTCGCCGGTCACGTCGTCCGGCCCGGCGGGCAGCGGGTCGGGGGCCGCGCCGAGCAGCGGCGAGCGGTAGCCCACGGTGGTCGGGCTGCCGTCGCGGCGGGTGCCGGCCAGTGCGAGCGCCCCGTCCGCGTCCACCAGCGGGGGTTGCCCGGCCGGCGGGGCGCCGAACGCGCCGAGGTCGAGGTGCGCGGCGACGTGTTCGAAGGTGCCGCCGGCGGAGCTGGTCACGAACGGCCAGGACGCCAGGACGATCAAGGTGGGCGGGCTGGTCAGGTTGCTCGCCCAGGCGTCCTCCCGGCCCTCCAGCGAGACCAGGCAGGCGGTGTACTTCGTGGGCGTGGTCCCGCCCAGCGGCAGCCGGTTGGCGGTGACCACGGCGAACCAGCCGTCGTCGTCGCTGCCGGCCAGCGCGGTGTCGGCGACGTTGACCTGGCGCACGTGGGTGAGCAGCCGGACGTCGTCCCGGCTGGGCAGCAGCGCCCGGAAGGTGGCCAGGTCCTTGGCGCGCAGCCCGACGACGGCCCGGTTGGCGTCGACCGGTTCGATGCCGTTGAGCCGGGTGAAGGCCGTCTCGCCGATGGTCGTCCGCAGCGGGCCGGTGACCAGGCTCGCCTCGTCCGCCCGGACGACCAGCAGCGCCAGCCAGGGGGTGCCGTCGGTGAACCGCCGCTCCCAGGGCAGGGTCCGCCGGCCCAGGACGACGTGCGGCAGCCGGTCGCCGAACGCGCCCACCGCGTCCCGGGGCGGGTGGTGCCCGGTGACCTCGCTGGCGTCGAGGGCGAGCCGCGGCGCGCTGACCTGCACGTGGGTGAGGTGCTCGGGCGGCGAGCCGCCCGCCGTACCCGTGCCGGTCACGTCCAGCTTGCTGCGGAACCGGTAGATGCCGGCGGTGAGCGTCGGCGTCACCTTGTCGTGCAGCCGGATGGAACCCGGCGCCACTGGCGTCTCCGTCATCACGCCTCCGTTTCCTCGTCCTCGAAGGCGACGAACGCCGCCGCTGGTGCCGGAGCCGCCGGCTCGGTGAGCGCCGCCGCCGGGGCGACCGCGGTACGCGCCGCCGACCGGGCGGCGGCACCCGGCCGCGCGGGCACCGTCGCCGGCCTGTAGACCCGCTTCAGTTCCCGTCGGGCGGCGGTCAGCCGGGTGTCGACGGCGTAGTCCGGGGTGCCGATCACCCCGGAGACCCGCCAGCCCTTCCCCGCGACGACCCGCACCGAGATCGTGTCGGCGTCCCGTTCCGCGTCGACGGTGAGCAGGATGCGGTGCGGCTGGTCGTCGTCCGGGGCGTCCTCCCGGCTGCTCACCCGCACCCCGTCCAGGTCGACGCGGACGTCGTCGAGGCGGGCGTCGGCGGACACCGGCTCCAGCGACACCACCACCGCACGGGTGCTGGCGGGCAGGTTGGTGACCAGGCCGTCGACGTCGGCGGCGAGCAGCGCGGCGGGCACCGGAACGTGTGCGCCGGCCTGCCGGTAGCGGGCGGGCGGATACCACGGGTGCGGCAGCAGCACGGTGGCGCCCGGCGCGACCAGCACGCCGTCGGTGACCGGCACCAGCGGCGTGTCGGCGGCCCAGCCGGCGGCGGCGCCGGCCGCCGGGGTCACCACCACGCGGGCGGCGTCGGCGGGCACCCGGGCGCCCGGCCGGGCCGGACCGTCACTGAGCGGCGCGCCGGTGCCGGTGAAGGTGACCAGCCGCAGCGGCGCCGGGCCCTCGTCGAGGCGCAGCCGCAGCCCGCCGGTGTGCGTGGTGTCCCAGACCTGGGTGTTGCCCACCGGCAGCGCGGTCCCGGCGTCCCGTCCGCCCCGGGCGGCGACCGGGCGGGTGGCCCGGGCCACCCCCCGGCGCCGGTCGGCCGAGACGGTCGCCCGCAGCCGCGGCCCGGTCGGCGCGGTCGGGGTGGGCAGGGCCGCGGCCCGGGCGGGCTCGGTGGTGGTGTCGGCGGTACGTCGCAGCCGCAGCACTGACGGCGCCGGCGCCACTACGCCGGGAACCGACAGCGGCAGGTGCCGCTGCGTCTCCTCCTCGATCATCGTGGCCAGGGCCACGTCCGGCAGCACGCCGGTCGCCTCGGCGACGGTGATCGGGGCGGCGAGGTTGACCGAGGACAGCGCCCGGACCATTGTCGACGCCGCGTTCTGCCCGCCGGCGAGGCCGGAGTCCCACAGCGCGGCCGGGAAACCGGTGCTGGCCGTGCCCAGCCGCAGCTGCTGGACCTGCGCGGTGGGCACCGCGATCCAGGTGCTGCCGCTGCGCTGCTCGACCGTGACGACCATGACCGCCTTGGTCTTGCCCATGTGCGAGCCGGCCGGGACAACGTCGACCTGCCGCCCGCCGGTGAGGTCGTCGGGGCGGCCGCTGCCGGTCAGCCGCCAGCCGTACAGCGGCATCAGCGACTCGACCCGGACGGCGAACTCCGGCGCCACCGACCACGGGCGCTCCGCCGTGCCGTCCGGACGGCTGCCCACCACCGGCGGCAGCGTGCCGGCGGTGACCGTGCCGCTGGTCGCCGGCCGGCTCGCGTCGCCGCCGCTGAGGTACTTGACCCAGACCTGGTTCCAGGTGAGGAACGACTGCTCCTGCTTCTTGCCGAACCGGACGGTGACCGAGGCGATGGCCAGGTCGACGGTGACCGTGCCACGCAGCGGCGGACCCTGGAGGGTGACCTTGGCCCCGAGCGAGACGCTGACGTTGATCCGGGCGCAGGCGAAGAAGCACACCTTGATGGTGAACCGGGCGCCGACGCTGACGCTGGCGGTGATGTCGTAGGTCAGCGGGTCCCACCGCAGGTACATGTCGAGGGCGGCGGTGAACCAGACCCGCACCGGTGAGCGGTCGTAGGAGGCCTCCAGGCGACCGCCGAGCATCACCGTCGACGGGGTGAGGGTGAAGTACGCCTGGCCCTTGACCACCACGCCGCCGCCGACCGACCAGTGGAAGCCCACCCGGGGCACGTCCGGGTAGTGCGCGGGCTTGTTGAACCGGGGGTGGTAACCGCCGATGGAGAGCAGCACCTCCGGCCGGTCGAACCAGACCACGAACGCGAACCCGCCGGTGACCTGGCAGTCGCGGCTGAGCAGCCACGAGTTGCGGGTCAGCGCCGCCCGCACGGAGAGCACCTTGTCCACCGTGCTGTACCGGGCGGCCAGCGCGAGTTCGAGGTTCACCACCGCCGACTGCGAGTCGGGCAGCGCCATCCGCATCAGGCCGAGCAGGCCGACCTCGAGTCCCCGGTCGGCGGAGACGTAGGCCAGGGCCGTGGTGTGCAGCAGCTGAAAGGTGGAGAACTTCACCCCGGCGGCGAGCCAGAACGCGCCCCGGGCCGGCGGGATGTCCTTCGACATCCGGGCCAGCGCCCCCATCGGGCCGCCGGAGCCGCCGAACCCGCCGTCGTCGATCGCCTTCACCAGCGGGAACGCCGGCACGCCCTGCGGGTCGCGGGGCACCATCAACCGGCGGTTGTACCCGGCGCCGCCGGCCAGGCCGAGGACGTACAGGTACGGCGGGCCGCCGAGCGGGAAGCCGACCGAGAGGAACACGAAGAGCGAGGTGTACTCGCCCAGGTCGTCCCGCGGCCGGGCGTACGAGCCGACCGCGGTCAGGCCGCGGCCGGCCAGGTCGACCGAGAGCATGCCGTCGTACTGCACGCCGTTGGCGCCGGTGACCTTGACCAGGCCGCCGGCGACCGACACCCCGGGCGAGGTGAACGACACCGACAAGCCGGCCAGGTCCACCTCCCAGGCGCTGAGGTCGGCCGGGTTGCGCAGCGGCACCAGCAGCGACAGGTCGTCGACGTCGACGGTGAGCCCGGCGACCGCCACGCCGCCGTCGACGGCCACCCCGACCTTGCCCGGTCCGGACGTGGCCGCCTTGTACAGCAGCGCCAGCTCGGCGATGTGCAGCGGACCGAAGCTCCGGTTGATCTCGAACCGGGCCTCGGCCTTTCCGCCGAAGAGCACCAGCCACTTGCCGCCGCCCCGCGCCACCAGCACGTCCAGCGGCGGGTTGGCCGGGGCCGTGTCGCCGCCCCCGCCGGTCTGCATCAGCGACGCCGCGACCGGGTTGCCGCCGCCCCCGCCGGGGGCCATCGGGAAGCCCAGCCCGTCGAGCATGACCGCGCCGTCCACCACGGTCGGCCGCTTCAGCGCCGTCGAGCCGGTCAGCGCCAGGTCGGCGCGGACGTGGGCGCTGGCCGCGCCGAGGCGGAACCCGCCGGTCTCCACCAGCGCCTTGCCGGACGCGGCCGCGGCCACCCGGATGCCCAGCCCGCCCAGCCGCAGCACCGGACGCAGCTGCGGCGCGGCGGCGTCGGTGAGATCCAGCAGCAGCAGGCCGACGCCCCGGCCGGCGGCGCCCCATCCGGGGTCGACCGTGTCGGGCAGGCCGAAGCGCAGTTGCACGGCGGTGCTGCCGGCGGGCAGGGTCAGCGCGCCCTTGAGCACGACGCCGTAGCGGGCGCCGTCGGCGGCCACGGCGAGGGCCAGCCCGCCCGGCACCGGCACGTCGACCCCGGCGACCGCGTCGAGCGCCCCGCGCAGCACCCCGATCGGGGTGGGTAGGACGGCCGCCATCCGCATCCCGTCCGGGGTGTCGACGGCGACGTCCGCGGCGACGAGGATCTGCGCCGCGGTACGCCCGCCGGCCCACAGCGGCTTGCGCAGCCACGGCTCGGCCGCGCGCAGCGCCAGGGTGCCGGCCATCGGCACCACCAGCCGCTCGGCGAGCTGGGCCAGCTCGGCCGGGTCGGGCAGCCGCACCACCGGCGCGAGCTGCACGGTCAGCTCGCCGGTGCCGGCGTCGTCGGTGCCGAGCAGTCCGAGTCGTACGGCCAGCCCCTGGGCACTGGCCTGGATCGCCAGGCCGGCGCGCAGGGCGACCCCGAGGCCGGTGTCGACGTGCGCGCGGGCGGTCAGCGACGCGGTGACCGTGGAGTTGGCGTAGCCGACGTCGATGCCGGCGGTGATCGCCCCGGCGCTGACGTCCCGGACGGACAGCGCGAGCGCCGGCCGGGGCGCGGCGAGGTTGGTCCGCAGCTCGACGGTGCCGCCGAGCACCTGGGCGACGACCTTCACCTCCCCCGGCGTGGTCGGTGCCGGCACGTGCGCGGTGCCCAGGACCCGGCCGAGCAGCGCGGCGGCGGCGGACGCGGCGGCGGCGCCGGCCCCGGCGAGCGACCCGTCGGCCAGGTCGTGGGCCAGGTCGGCGAGGGCGCCGCCGCGGGCGGCGAAGCCGTGCGGGGCCTGCGTCGGGTCGTAGACGCCGAGCGCCGCGGCGACGGCGAGCGCGTCGTCGAGGACGGCCGGGCGCGGTTGGCGGGCCCCGAGGCCCTCGACGAGCCCGTCGAGCACCTCCGGCAGCAGCCGTTGCCCGGCCGCGGTGACCAGCGCGTCCAGCCCGGCGACGGCGGGCAGCAGGGTGACCGTGGTGCCCAGCGCGGCCGGGGTGACGGCGACCGACAGGCCGTTGGCGTCGGCGCCCAGCCGCAGGTCGAGCGCGCCCCAGTCGCCGGGCAGCGGCAGGTGCAGGGTCAGTTCGCCGCCCGGCTGGACCTGCCGGTCGCCGTCGACGTCCAGCCGCAGCGCGAGGTCCAGGGTGGCCGGGCCGGCGTCGTCGGTCCAGAGCACGATCGGGGCGTCGGTGCCGACCAACAGCCGCAGGGCCCGGGTGTCGGCGGCGCCCACGTCCAGCAGGTCGACGGTGACGCCGCCGGGCAGGGTGAGGGCGTGCGCCGGATCGGCGGTCAGGCCCAGCGGGGCCGCGGCGAGCCGGAGCAGGTCGGCCAGCGGTGCTGCCTGCGGCGGCGCGCCGGGCGTGCCGGCGAAGGTGCGTCGCAGCCAGTCGGCCGGGTCGGTGAGCAGCCCGTCCAGGGAGGCCACCCGGACGTCCTCGCCGGTGAGCTGTTCCAGCAGGACGCCGAGCGCGCCGCCGACGAGCAGTCGGGGCAGCAGTGGGGCGAGCCGGGCGGGCAGGTCCGGGGCGGCCGGCCAGAGCGCGACCGGCTCGGGCAGCCAGGACGCGCCCAGCGACACCCCGTCCGTGGTCCGGGCGAGGGTGACCCCGCCGACCGCGAGCGCGGCCCGCACCTGCGGCGCGGGGTCGGCCAGCGAGACGGTGGTGGCGCCGGTCAGTGTCACCCCGTGGCCGAGCCGCAGGCCGGTGCCGGTGGTGCGGGCGGTGAGGCGCCACGGCTGGGCCTCCAGCACCAGCTCCACCGGCAGGCCGGCGAGCGGGCGGCGCCAGGGGCCGCCGCCGTCCGGGGCGCCGGGGTCGCGGGCCAGGCCGAGCAGCCCGGCGGTCCGGTCGACCAGCGCCGGCAGTCGCGGGGCCAGCCATCCGGTGGCGTCGGTACGCAGCGCGCCGACCGCGTCGGCGAGCAGCGCGGCCGGCCGCCCCGGGGCCGCGCGGTGCAGGACGCCGAGGGCGGCGAGTTCGTTCAGCAGCCGGGCCAGCCGGCCGTCGGCGGCGGCCATCCGGTCGAGTTCCCGCACCAGGGCGTCGAGCAGTTCCGGCGCCCGCGGGTCGGTCAGGTCGACCGCGGCGGCCGCCTCGCCGCGCAGCGCGGCGTCGTGCAGCACCACGTCGACGTCGGTGACCGGGGCGGCGACCCCGGCCCGCACCGTCGCTCGGACGGTGAGGGCGCGTACCCGGGCGGGCAGCGGACTGCCGGTGCCGGGTCCGCCGAGCAGCCACCCCTCGGGGCGGGCGACCCGGATGCGGATCTGCGCGGACGGGAGTTCGTCGGGCGCCGCCGGGTCCAGCGCCACCGCGCCGAGGCCGAGGCGTACGTCGACGTCGACCTCGGGGTCCCCGGCCGCCGGGCGGCCCAGGTCGAGCGCGAGCCGCACCGCGGCGACCGCGTGGCTGGGCGGTGCGACCGGCCCGGCTTCCTCGACGGTGTGCGTGGTCAGCGCGGCGAGCAGGGCCGCCCGCAGGTCGGGGTTGCCGTCGGCGGCGCCGAGGCTGCCGTGCAGCGCGAGCGCCGGCACGCCGGCCAGGTCCACCGGCGCGCCGAGCCAGCGGGTGAACGCGGCGGCGGGCAGCGGGGCGGGGCGGGCCTGCGCGCCGGGTTCCGCGGCGTACCCGTCGAGCAGCCGGCGGTGCAGGCCCAGCGCGGCGTCGAGCAGCGGCGCGGCCGGCATGCCGGCGGGGGCCAGCACGGTGGCCAGCCGCACCCCGTCGGCCACCTGCGGCGCGTCCAGCGGCAGCAGCGTGCCGTCGAACGCGGTGCCGACGGTGACCAGTCCGAGCACCTGCGCGGGGACCGCCGCGGTGAGCTGCCGGGCGACCAGACCCAGGTACGAGTGCCCGACGAGCAGCGTCCGCACCCCGGGCCGGACGGCCCGCACCGCGTCCTGCACGTGCCGCAGCGCGGCGAGCGCGGTGGCGGCGGGCAGCGTGCCGTCGTCGGCGAGATCCACCACGTACCAGCGGGCGGCCGGCAGGGTGCCGAGGTCGACCAGGTGTGGCGGGGTTCCCGGCACCCGCAGGTCCACGGTGGCGACCTGCTCGGGCGGGACGTCGCCGAGCAGCTCGGCCCAGGGCCGCGAGCCGGCCAGCGGCGGCGCGAGCAGCAGCACCGCCCAGTCGTCGCCGGCGGCCGCGGTGCGGGCGGCGATCTCCGCGCGCAGCTGGCCGACCATCGCCGGCGCGCCGGTGAGGGTGTCGTGGGTGGCGGCGACCGGGGTGCCCGCGCGCCAGCCGGGCTCGGGCGGCAGCGGGGTGCCGGCGGGCACCAGCCCGTCCCCGTCGGCGAGCATCCCGGCCAGCGCGCCGAGCGCCGCCGCGGCGTGGCCGGCGTCCACCCCGTCGAGCAGGTCACCGATCTCCGGCCGGTACGCCCCGACGACCTCGGCCGCGGCGAGCACGTCGGCGCCGGTGACCGGCACCGGTTCGGTGTCCGCGTCGGCGCCGGTGACCGGTTCGGTGTCCGCCTCGTCGGCGGCGTACCGGTCGGCCAGCGGCGCGATCGCCCACTGCGCGGGCGGTCCCTGGGGTTCCAGCCAGGCGAGCACCTCGACCGCGTCCTCGCCGGTGTGCTGGACCGGCACCCGCCAGGGCGCCGACGGGGTGCCGCCGCCGGTGACCGGCAGGTCGACCTGTGGCAGGTCCTGCCCGGGTAGGGCGGGCAGCCGGTCGGTCAGCGCGGCCTGCAGCAGTCGCAGCAGCACGACCAGGTACGGCGTCCCGTCGGCGGTGCGGGCGTCCTCGTCGCGGGCCAGGTCGGCCAGCCACCGGCGGACCGCGGCGGCGGGATCGGCCAGCAGCGACGACAGGTCGGCGGGGTCGGGCGGCAGCAGCGGTGGCAGGTCGGCCAGCGCGCCGGTGGTGCCCGGTCCGGCGATGCCGACCAGCGCCAGCAGGTCGCGGGCGGTCGGACCGGCCCAGGACCCGGCGACCCGGGCGAGCAGGCCGCGGGCGGCACCCCAGAGCGCGGTCGGGTCGACGCCGAGGCCGAGGTCGGGCAGGGTCGGGTCGATCGGGCCGGCCGGCGGCAGGGTGAGGTCACCCAGCACGTGGGCCACCCCGTCGACGGTGACGGCGAGGTCGCCGACGGTCGCGGCGACCCGTACCGGCGACCCGAGCGACCAGGTGACGTCGACCCGGATGCCGTCGGTGGAGACCCGCATCGGCGCGCCGACGGCCAGGGCCGGTGGCTCGAAGGCGGCGGTGGCGGTGACCCCGCCGAGCCAGGCCGGGCCGGTCGCCCCGTCGAGCGGGATGCTGGCCAGCGCGGCGCGGACGTCCACCCGCCACGGCAGGGCGGGGTCGAGGTGGGCGCCGCCGCGCAGGGCGAGGCCGAGCTCGACGACGGGCGCGGCGGCGGTGCCGGAGTCCCACAGGACCAGCTCCAGGGCCACCGGCGCGCCCTCGGCCGCGGCGAGGGCGGCCACCGGGACCCGCCACGGGTCGGCCGGGGTGCCGGTGCCGGTGACCACCGGGGTCGCGGTGCCGGCGAGCCGGGCCACCTCGCGCAGCACGCCGGGCCAGCCGTCGGGGTCCTGGCGCAGCTGCCGGTAGTAGGCGGCCAGCGCGCGGGTCGGCGCGGTGGTCAGCAGCCCGAGGTCGACGCCGGGGGTGGTGCCCAGCCCGAGCAGGTGCCGCAGCGCGGCCACCGGGCCGGCGGCGGGGCCGAGCCCGGTCTCGATCGCCTCCTCCAGCAGCGACTGCGCGGCGGAGGTCAGCGACCGGGCGTCGGTCAGGTCGACGAGGTCCAGGTGGTGCGGCTCGTCGCCGATCGCGACGGCGACGTCGCGCAGCTCCAGCACCGGCGTGATCGCGCCGGTGGCGGCGAGGTAGCGCAGCCCCGCGCGCAGCCCGCCGACCTGGACGGCGCCGGCCGGCTCGCCGGCGGCCGGGTAGAGCCGTCCGCCGTTGGCGGGCGCGGCGACCAGCACGTCGAGGCGTTCGAAGAGGGTGACCGGGGTCGACCCGCTCAGCGGCATCACCAGCAGTACGGCGTCGCCGCGGACGGTCGCGTCGAGTGCGCCACCGGGGTAGCCGACCCGGGCGCCGACCACCAGGGCGGACGCGCCGGTGGCCGGGTCGGTGCGGACCGCCACCGTGAGGTCCACCGACGGCGGGCCGGCGAGCACGGGAATGACCAGCGGGTCGGCCTCGGTGGGCAGGTCGGTGCGCTTGGACGGGTCGGCGCCGAGCAGGCCGGCGATCGAGTCGAGCCAGCCGACCAGGCCGGGCGCGCCGTCCGGGGTGCGGGCGGTGACCAGCGCGGCCAGCCAGGACCGGAACGCGGCAGGGTCGCCGGCGAGGTCGCCCAGCGGCAGCGGCACCAGGCCGGGCGTCAGGCCCAGCAGGCCGGGCAGGTTCGCCGCGACCAGGTGCACCGGCCCGGGTACGCCGTCGCCCACCTCGGCCAGCACGTACCGCAGCAGCGCGGTGACCAGCAGGGCGAGCTGCGAGCTGTCGGCGGCCGGGTCCAGCACCAGCGGCTCGGTGGTGCCGGGCAGGCCGCGCACGGTCACGGTGACTCGGCTCAGCTCCTCGTCCGGCGGGGCGACCAGCAGGACGGCGGCCTCCACGCTGGCCCCGGTGTCGCCGAGCGGCGCCCGGGCCCGCAGCCGGATCGGGTGGTTCCGGCTGGCCGCGACCGGGGTGACCGTGCCGCCGTTGGCCACCAGCAGGTCCAGCCGCGCGGTGACGGCGGGGCCGCCGGCGACCGGCCCGGCCTCGGCCGCGATCGCCAGGGTCAGCGGGGCGGACGCGGCCACCCCGGTGCGTTCGACGACCAGGTAGACCTGCCCCTTGCCGCCCTCCTCCAGCAGCGGCACGTGCCGGGCGACCCGGCCGGGCTGGCCGGCCGGGTCGGCGGGGAAGCGCGGCCGGGCGGCGGGCAGCAGGCCCTCGATCGCGCGGACCAGCGCGGCGCGCTGCATGTCGTTGGCGACCAGCTTGCCGACCCGGGTCCACGGGTCGGCGAAGAACTCCTCGACCAGCCGGACGCCGCCGCCGGACGGGGCCAGCAGGCCCAGTGCGATGCCGAGGTCCTCGACCTCGGCGGGAATGCCGTCAACGTTGATCATGGGCCCACCCACCCCGCGAAGCTTCCGGGCTCGGGATCGAGCCCGACCCATCCATTGGTGTCGTTGAACCGGTCATGCAGACCGGTGATGCGCATGTCCCGGTCGGCCTTGCCGACGAGGTTCCGTTCGGCGAGGTAGTTGATCTGGAACAGCCGCAGCCACGGCGCGCGCAGCGGACCGGAGGTCCCCTCGTCGAACGGGCGCAGCTCGGTGCGCGCCGGCTCGGCCATCCGTTCGATGGCCCGCTCGGTGCGGTTGATCGCCCGGTCGATCGCCTCGGGCACCCAGAACGGCGCGTTGATGTGCTGGTCGATGACGAGCGCCGCGGCGTACTCGGAGGTGACGAAGTCCCGGATCCGGTACTGCCGGCCCCGGACGAGCAGCTTCGCCTTGCCCAGCGGCTGGCGGGCCAGCCGCTCGAACCGCCAGACCGCCGTCCACACCTGGACCACGTTGTACGGCAGCGAGCAGAGCGAGGCCAACCGGATCCGGCCGCACCACTCGGGCGCGACGGTGTACGCCTTGCCCTTCGCGGTCACGCCGAAGAACGCGTGCCGCGGCAGGACCTGGGTGACGCTGTCCGGTGGCTCGGCGAGCCGCTGCCGGCCGCCGCCGGCCGGCACCCGGAACAGCGTGGCGTACCGCAGGGCGTACTCCTTGCCCTCCCGGGGCGCGCCGGTGGCGTCGAAGGCCTCCGGGTTGGCGGCGCGGATTTGCGCCGGGTCCGCGACCTCCACCGCGGCCTCCTTGCCGCCGACCCGCCACCACGGCTCGGTGTCCAACCCGTACATGCCGAAGAAGAGGTCGTAGTGGTCCGGCGCGACCCGCTTGAACCGGGCGAGCAGCACGGGCAGTTCCTCGTTCAGGTGCGCCGACCACTGCTGGATGCCGGTGGAGAGGGTGCCCTTGTCCGCCCCGCGGGCGGCGTCGAGCCGCCCCTCGTTCGGCGCGATCAGCTCGGTGACCCGCAGCCGGGCCCGCTCCTCGGCGGTGGTCAAGCCGATCGCGGCGGCGTTGTCCTGGATGAACCGTGCCGGGTCCAGCCGGCCGGCGTAGGCCGGACCGGTCCAGCTGGTGCCGTTCTTCTGGGTGTAGCTGTCGGTGACGCCGATGCACAGGTCCCGGCCGAGCACCATGGTGTGCCGGCCGCCGGGGTTCTCGGTGGGCTCCTTCCAGGGCGACCGCAGGCCCTGCGGGGCCGGCTTCTTCCCCTTCACCGGCGGCGCCGGTGGGACCGGAGGCAGTTCGTCGGGGAGCACCGTCGGGCCGATCACGTCCGGCGGCTGCCACGTCCCCGAGCCGGTGCGGGTCAGCCCGAGCGCGGGCCCGAGCGCGTCCCGGGCGTCCTCGGCGTCGCCGTCGTCGGCGGGGCCGACGAGCGCCCACAGTCGACGCAGCAGCGCGTGCCCGGCGGTGACGCCGGCCAGGGTCGCCAGTTCCCCGGCGGTCAGCCGGCCGACCAGGGTGGCGGCCAGCTCGACGGCGTCCTCCGGGTCGTCGGCGCGCACCTGGCGGAGGATCTCGACGATCCGGAACACCGCCTCGAACGGGTTGCCGACCAGGTCCCGCTCGACCACGTCGGCCACCTCGTCGAGGTCCCGGACGGCCAGCTCGGCGGCGACCGCGCGGGCCAGCGCGGCGGGGTCGGGCAGCGGCAGGTGCTGGGCGGGCGCGTCCAGCGAGACGCCGAGGCCGGTCGGGAGGCCGTCGGCCCAGCCGGCGACGGTGTCCCAGTCGGTCACCCACTGCGCGCCGTCCGCCGCGACTTCCACCGGCACCGGCAGCCAGAGCCCGGTGCGCCAGGCGGCCGGGCCGCCGAGCGCAGTCAGGTAGTCCCGGTTCCACGCCCACAGCGCCCGGGCCACCCGCATCTCGTCGTACGGCGTGGCGTCCGGCGCTCCGGCCGGCTTGATGGTCCGGCACAGCCAGTACGCGATGCCGCGCAGCGTGGCGCCGGGGCCCAGGAACAGCGAGAGCGTGGGCCGCTGCGTCGGTGTGCGGCGGCCGCCGACGGTGTTCTGCAGGGTGCCGGCCACCGTGGTCGGTGTGCCGGCGGCCGAACCGGCGGGCACCCGCAGCAGCACGTTGTAGGTCATAGGTGGCGTGGCGCCGGGGTGGTCCGTGACCAGTCCGGCAGCGGCCACCGCCTCCGCGACCGCGGTCACGACTCGTCCACCCGGCGGCCGCGCTCGGCCCGCCCTTCACGCGATTCCATTGTCCCCCCTCGGTTTCCCGCCCGTCCCCGACAGGTTCGGCGCGGGAGTTGCCGGGAGGCTACGGACGATCGACCGGGGTTCTCTGTCGCCCTTCGGACGCTACGGTCCGTGCCGGCGGAGGAACGGACCGAAGCGCCAGGTCTCCTCCACCGTTGCGGCGTTCGGGCCGGGCCGACTGGTTGATCCGGTCAACCAGTCACATTGGACAAGTGTTGACTGTTCGATCAATCGAACGCCGGTCCGGATCGGGGAAACGCCCGGCCAGGGGACACCTTCGACGGACACGGCCGTCGATCGGCGACCGGCGCGCGCCGGTCGGGCAGTCCTGCTGCCGAAAGGCGACTCATCCATTGCCGGGGTGCCACCGCCATCGGCGAAGGTTTGCCCACGACGCCAGTCACCCGACGGCCGTCCGCCGTGCCCGGGCCGAACCGGGCCCGGCCGGCCGCGCGGGTCGGCCGGCGACGACCGGAAGGGGGGACCACTGATGGAGACCGCCAGCATCGACGCCGAGTACCTGGTGGCCACGCTGGAAGAGGACGACGACCCGGAGGGCCTGATCGGCGACGAGGTCGACGTCGACCTCCTGGCCGCGCTGGAAGAGGAGGAGTGACGATGGGTGTGCACCTGGCCCCGACGCTCCGCGTACTGCGGGAGGAGATCAACACCCGCTGGCCGCACCGGGACAAGGCCTCCGACGGGTGGATCGGCGACGCGGCGCACCAGGCCCGCAAGTCCGACCACAACCCGGACGGCGACGACCGCTCGGTCAACGCGGCCGACTTCGACATCGACGGGATCGACCCGCTGCTGGTGGTCCGGCAGTGCATCGCGCACCCGTCCACCCAGTACGTCATCTTCAACCGGACCATCTGGAGCCGCACCCGCGGCTTCCGGGCCGCCCGCTACACCGGGTCGAACCCGCACACCAAGCACCTGCACGTCAGCGTGAGCCACTCCCGCGCCCTGGAGGACAGCCTCCGGCCGTGGGGCATCGCCACCGCCCGGGTGTCCAAGCTGGGCGACCGTACGCTGAAGGCCGGCTGCAAGGGCAGCGACGTGCGGGAGCTGCAGACCCTCGCCAACCGGCTGGGTGCCGGGCTGGCCGCCGACGGGGTGTTCGGGCCCAGGACCACGGCCTGGGTCCGGTCCTTCCAGAAGTCGCGCAAGCTGGCCGTGGACGCGGTGGTCGGGCCGAAGACGCTCGCCGCGCTGCGCGCCGCCACCAAGCCGCCGCCCCCCAAGCCGGGACCCGGCCGGGCGCCCGGCTCGCGCACCATCCGCGCCGGCAGCACCGGCGAGGACGTCGCGTACGTCAAGCGGTTCATCGGCACCCGCCGCTGCGGCCCGCCGGGCGACCGGTTCGACACGACGACCGAGTCGGGGGTCCGCTGGTACCAGCAGATGCGGGGGCTCACCGCCGACGGCATCGTCGGCCGGCTCACCTGGGCCGAAATGGGCGTCCGGGTCACCTACTGACCCAGCCGGGCGGGTGACCGGCGACCCGGTCACCCGTCCGCGCCAACCCGGCCGGTACGCCGACGACCGCCGGGAGCACACCGAACGATCGGACATGTCCGGACGCGGCCCGCCGCGCCGGCGGGGGCGGGAGCAGATGACCCAGACCGTGAGCGAACCGGGCGTGCGGGAAGCCGTCCTCGACAGCGTGGGAACACGACGGCCCGAACAGGTGGCGACCAGCCAGCCCGTGACCACCCGGGTGCCGCACGACCTGCTCCGCACCGAGCTGTACGCCGCCGTGGACGAGCTGGTGCCGGACGCGCTGGAGCTGCGCCCGGTGCGCGGGCGGCTGTACGCCTGGGCGAACCCGCCCGCCGACGCGCCGGCACCGTCGGCCGCCACGATGGCCCGGCGGGTACGCGGCGTCGAACTGGCCTGGGTGATGGTGGTGACGCTCGGGCCGACCCTGCGCCAGCTGGCCGACCTGAACCGGCCCACCCGTTACCTGCCCCCGTTCGCGCCGGAGCTGTGCGGGCTGCTGACGCAGGCCCGGCGGGCGTACTGCGCCGCCATCGCCGCGGCGCTGGACGCGGCGCCGGCGTACCGGATCGAGGCCCAGCAGAACGAGGGCGACCGGCTGATGAACGCCTTCTCGACCCGGATGCCGTTGCTCTACCTGCACAGCTACATGGGCCTGGAGGCCACCATCCGGCAGCTGGCCGACCAGGTCGCCGACCTGGTCGCGCTGCGGGCCGAGCGGGAGTCTGACGCGCTGCCCGAACGGGCCGCCGACTCCGAGACCGGCGTCGCCATGACCGACCCGGGCCAGGACTGGTTCCTGCGCAAGCGGCTGTTGGCCGACCTCCAGAGCGTGCGCAACTACCCGTTCCACGACTACATGCAGCCGTACCTGCGGTTCAGCCAGCGGCTGAGCGCGATCAGCCTGGCGGTGCAGCTCCTGGTCGTCCGCGAGCAGCTGTCCTGGCTCGCCGACCAACCGCTGCTGCCCAGCGACGCCGCCGACCGGGCGGACGGCTACGTGGTCGAACTCGCCGTGGCGCTCACCCACGTCGAGCAGAGCATCCTCCTGCACAAGCAGGGCAAGTACGTCGAGGCGGCGGACGCGGAGCGGCTGGCCCGCGCCGTACTGGCCACGGTCACCGGACGGCCGCAGTACCGGGAGGACTTCAAGGAGCTCACCGACACCGTCGAGCTGCACCGCACGGCCAAGGCGGTCGCCGCCGCCGTGGCGATCGGCGTCGCCACCGCCATCACCGCCGGCGCGGTGGGCGCCGCCGCCGGCGTGGCGCTGGCCGCCGTCGTCGACACCACCACCGTCTTCGGCACCCTCGTCGTCTCGGCCGGCGTGGTCACCACCCGGCTGATGTGGGAGACGCTCGTCGCACGCAGCGGGTCGGAGCTGCTGCTCGGGCCGCAGTCCATCACCGGATCGTCGTTCCAGGAGGACCTCGCCTGGCAGGCGTTGCAGACCGCGGTCGTCCGCGTCGTGCTCTTCGGCTCCGGCGACATCTTCAAGGCCATCGCCCGCTCCGGCGACCGGGCCGAGCAGGCCGCCCGGCTGGCCGTCGAGCAGATCACCACCTTCGGCTTCGGCGAGGTGCAGCACCTGGTCAAGACCGGCGAGCTGCGCGGCCTGCGGGACAGCGTGGTGGCCGCTGTGACGCAGGCGGCCACCACCGGCACGATCATGGTCGGTGGCCTGCTCGCGACGAGGTTCGTCGACCGGCTCGGCGACGCCCGGGGCGGGCTCAGCGCGGACGGTGAGCTGCGGCTGCAGGCACTGGAGGCCGAACGCGCTCAGGTCGCCGCGGACTTCGCTGCCGTCCGCGACGGCACCGCAACCCCGGAGCAGTTCCAGGCCTGGGCCGGTCGCGCCGCCGAGGCCTGGAACGGGCTGGTCAAGCTCGTCGACGAGATGGCCGCGGGGCCGCAACGCGACGCCGCCCAGCGCCGGCTCGCCGCGGCCAAGGGCGAGATCGAGCTACGGCTGGCCGAGGCGGGCATCAGCGCGACGCTGACCTGGCCGGACGCCGTACCGACCTTCGAGGGCCTGCTGCCCGGCCTGGTGGCCTACAGCGAGGACGGCCGGGCGGTGCTCGACACCGCCTACCCACCCGCCACCCGCAAGCCCACCGAGACCCCGGACGCCGTGCTGGTCCAGGGCACCGGCGGGCGGCGGCTGCTCCTGCTGCCCGAGGGTGCCCTGCCGGCGCGACCGGCGCCGGCGGAGCGGCTGGCCCACGTGCCCGAGCTGGGCCAGCGTCCCGGGTCACCGCCCGAGCCGGTGGTGCTGCCCGGCGCCGCCACCGTCGGGCTGGACCTGCTCCGGGCCGCCTACAGCCCGGAGAAGGCGGCGACCATGCTCGCCCAGGCGGTCAAGGGCCGGGAGGCCTTCCTGAGCCTGCTCGCGCACCCGGAGCTGGGCAGCGTCGGAAAGATCCAGTCCCGGACCCCGCACCTGTACGGCCTGGCGTCGCATCCGGCATCGATCGCCTTCGGCCGCCGGTGGGGCCCGCGGCTCGTGCTGCGGCTGCGCGGCCTGGGCACCGTCGGGATCGACGACGTCCTGCTGCGGGCCGAGGCGCTGCTGGAGCAGACCCCGGAGGCGGACCGGCCGGCACTGATCGAGCGGCTGATCGACCGGACCGGCGACAAGCTGCGCCGGGAGCTGGAGTTGATTCCGCCGCTGCGAAGGCACGGCCGCATCATCACGCCGGGCAACCTCGGCATCGACCGCAGCCATCCCAGCTGGCACGCGCTCGCCGCCGAGGTCGCCCGGCACCACCCCGACCTGACCCCGGAACAGCGCGCCGTGATGACCGACTGCCGGCAGATCATCGAGGTGGCCGAGTCCGGCGCGTTCGACCGGTACGTGCCGTCGACCCGGCTCGGCATCATCGACACGTTCGAGCGCCTGATGGGCGACGGGCAGATCCGCATCCCGGAGCTGACCGCGTTGGCGAACCGGATGCGGGGCCGCCTCGCCGAGCACGTCTTCCTCGGCCCGCTACCCATCCAGCAGCAGACCATGTGGTTCCTCGGCGCCCGGACCAACACCTGGCTGACCGGGCGATCCAACCTCGACGGCCACTGGAGGATCGGCGACGTACCGGGCTTCCTGGAGTTGAAGTCCGACGAGATCCACCTGCAGACCGCCGCCCAGCAGCAGGCCACCGCCCGGTTGTACCTGCAGCACGCACTCGGCGACTTCGAGAACATCCCGGCGAACTCGCACTACCACCTGTGGTTCATCCGGGATCCGGGGCTGGAGGCGCGGCAGCGGATGCTGTCCATCCTCCTGCCGAGCGGCGGGAAGATCACCGGCGTGCACTTCGGCCCGCAGCCACCGGCACCGGTACCGCAACGCTGACCGTCGGGCGCCTCGCCGTCGCGGCGCCGCCCACTGCCGGGCGGCGCCGCGGCGAGCGGGCCGCCCGGTCCGCTCGATCACCGGCGGCCCCGGTCGCGCGGCGTCACCGGTCGCGCGGCGTCACCGGTCCGCCCGACCGGACGAGCCACCCGGCCAACGCGCGGCCATCGGGCCGCCCGGGCCCGGACGAGCCGCTTGGTCAGCGCCCCGTCACCCGTCCAGCCCGCTCAGGCGAAGCTCCCCGCCAGCGCGGCGTCACCGGTCCGCCGGGGTGGGTCGGGACACCTGCGCGGCCAGCTTCTTCGGGGCAAGCCGGCAGTAGCTCTCGGTGAGCAGCTCGCCGACCTCGGCCCAGTCGACGCCGTCGTCGAGGACCATGCCGAGCACGTCCGCGCCCCAGTCGGGCTTGTAGAACGGGTAGCCGCCGGCGACCAGGGCGTGCACCTCGTCAACCGGCGCCCGGAACGTCAGCACGCAGGTCGGCTCGTCGGTGGCGGCGGCCCGCGCGTACGCCATCTGATGGTCCGGGTCGACGATGAGCACGTGGGCGAAGGTGCGCTTGCGGACCCGCCACCGGATGCCCACCCAGGCCGGTTCCTCGTAGGCATCGGGCAGGCCGCGGCAGATCGGTCGCAGCCGGTCGAGGAACTCGGGCGGGACGTCGGCGGGAGCACTCACCCCGGCACGCTAACCCGACCCCCCGACACTCCCCCGTGGCGCGCCCCAGGTTCCGGCGAACAAGGCACCGCTGGCCGGCACCCACGATCGGATTCCAGCCCAAAACCCGGCACCCCGCAGGGCCGGCACCGGTGTTGGATGCCGGCCCGGGACGGGATACTCCGCAGGGCCGGCACCCGTGGGTGGATGCCGGCCCGGGACCGGGTACGCCGCAGGGCCGGCACCCGTGGTGGGTGCCGGCCCTGCGGTCGGTGGATGTGCTGCTGGCCGGCACCCGGTGTGGGTGTCGGCCAGCAGTCCCCCCATGAGGAAAGTCGGTCCTGCGAGTGTTCGGTTGGTTGTCAGCTGTTCCAGTGCTCGGCGACGAGGTCGGCGGCCTGCTGCTCCCACTGGGCGTAGTGGAACGGGTAAGCCGACACCTGCACCGTCTGGGCGGCCTTGGTCAGCGGCATGTCCTGCCAACCGTCGACCTGCTTGAGGCCCTTCAGGAACGCCATGGTCGAGTACTCGGGGTCGGTGATCTGCTCCACCGTGCCCCAACCGCTCGACGGACGCTGCTGGAACAGACCCTGCGAGTCATGGTCATTCCGGTCACCCAGGTGACCCAGGTTCTCCAGCTTCGACTCCTGCAGCGCGGTAGCGATCGCCACCACCGCCGCGCGCTCGTCCATGTCGGACTTCTTCGTCGCCGCGATGATCGCCTTCACGTTCTCCACCTGCTCACCGTCGAGCTC
The DNA here is from genome assembly GCF_900090235.1 of Micromonospora echinaurantiaca. Lineage (NCBI taxonomy): Bacteria > Bacillati > Actinomycetota > Actinomycetes > Micromonosporales > Micromonosporaceae > Micromonospora > Micromonospora echinaurantiaca. The sequence goes on from NZ_LT607750.1 coordinate 3,290,100, forward strand.
GATGCGCGACTGCTCACCCTGCACACCATGCGGGATCAGCTTCGCCTTGTCGACACCCGGCTTGTCAGCCTGCACCACGGCAACCGGCTTCACGGCCTCGACCGACGCGGCCTCGGCGTTCGTGGCGGGGCCGGCGAAGATGCCACCGGCGAAAGCCAGACCAGCAATACCCAGAACGCTCTTACGCATGATCGTGTTCATCACAAAGCTCCTTCGGGGATGACGCCACCAGCCCAAGGGGGACGGGCACAGCAGCGCAAGCACCATCAGGCGCTCAAAAGACTCGGGGCACATTCACGGGGCGGGGGATGCCCTGGTGCCAGATGCCCGGCCGAACCTGCGGGGCGGGGGTGCCCTGCGCGGTGCCGGACTGTGTGTAACGACCGCCAGCCCACCATCATTCCGGGGCCACGACCCTCATCCGGCGGATGCCGGCGGGACCGTTGCTGCGATCGCCGGGGGATGTAACGACCGGCCGCCCGCCATCATTCCGCCAGGCCCACGGGCCTCGCGGCCGGCCGGGCCGGCGGCGTGCCCTTGCTCGATCGTCCGCATGATGTAACGCCCCCGACCCGGCCCCGATTCCACCACCCGGATGCCACCGGTCACACCCCCAAACCGGACATTCGCTACAGCCGGCGACATCGAGCACCCGCATCCCCCGAGGGCGGATGGGATGATCGACGCCGTGTCGCCGATATGGGGCCATCCCGCACGGGTGGATACCGCCACATCGGCGAAACGGCGGGGCCCCCGAACACCCTGCGGCCCCGATGCGCGCAATGCCCGGATGGCTCGACCCGCTGAGGTTCCATCCACCCACCGGCGCAGAGCGCCCCGATGAGATCCCGACCGGTTGGATGGGTCACCCAGGAACGAGCGTGATACCTCAGCGGCATATTGATGACTGGGAGGTATCAACCTCTCGGACAACATGCCCAGGCCCCGGCGACACGCCCGAACCGATCAGCCGCCTGCCCCGCCGGTCGGGACGAGCGAACCGGCGCCGGCGTCGGCAGTCACGAACGGATCCGGACCACAACAACCTGGCGCCCACCGTGACCGCGCGGACGGAGCTGGACCCTCACCGGGTCGGTGGCGGGCGTTCCCCGGCGAACAGGCAGCGACGACGAGCCCCGACCCCGCCAGCGAGGAACGGACCCGACAGCTCAGCCCTTGCGGGCGACCGCGCTGTACTCCGAGGTGGGCGTGGTGTCGTTGCCGTCCGGGCGCCACCGCGAACAGGTGACCAGCCCCGGTTCGAGCACGTCCAGCCCGTCGAAGAACCGGAGGATCTGCTCCGGGGTACGGACGCACATCGGCGCGGCGCCGCCGGTGTTCCACATCTGAACCGCCCGGTCCACGGCCTCCGGGCTGACCTCCCGGGTCGGGTGGGAGATGACCAGGTAGCTGCCGGCGGGCACCGCGTCCACCAGGCGGCGTACGACCGCGGTAGCCTCGGCGTCGTCGACCACGAAGTTCAGGATGCCCAGCAGCATGATGGCCACCGGCTGGGTGAAGTCGAGGGTGCGCCGGGCCTGCTCGAGGATGGTCTCCGGGTCGCGCAGGTCGGCCTCGATGTAGTCGGTAGCACCCTCGGGGCTGCTGGTCAGCAGCGCGCGGGCGTGCACCAGCACCATCGGGTCGTTGTCGACGTAGACGACCCGGGAAGCCGGGGCGACGGCCTGGGCGACCTGGTGGGTGTTGTTCGCCGTGGGCAGGCCGGTGCCGATGTCGAGGAACTGCCGGACGCCGGCCTCGCCGGCGAGGTGACGCACCGCCCGGCCGAGGAACTCCCGGTTGAAGCGGGCGGACTGCACCAGCTCCGGCAGGAAGGCGAGCACCTGCTCGGCGGCCTCCCGGTCGGCGGCGAAGTTGTCCTTGCCGCCGAGCAGGTAGTTCCACAGTCGGGCCGAGTGCGGGACGCTGGTGTCCAGGGCGCTGGCCGCACCGCCGCTGGGGCTCGACACGTCGGTCACCGGGGCTCCTCGAAGTCGTCACTGCCGGGTCGGCACAGCCTAGGTCCGTCCACGCAGGACTTCAACGCCGGGCTGCGGCACGTCGTCAAACCCCGGCCCCGTCGTCCCGCAGGTTGGACCGGGCGTAACGCGATCGACGCCCGGGCGCGCTCATCGGACAGGGGGCATGATCAGCTTTTGGTCACCGTCCGAGCGGGGGAAGAATCCGAGACAGCAGGCAGGACGCACGACCCGGCCACCCGCCCGTCCGGGAAGCCGGCGGCGCGGTCCGGGCGACCGGAGGAGCACATGCAGGGTGAGCTGCAACGCATCGTCGACGCACTCGCCGCCCACGCCGGCCGCCCGGCGTTGATCGAGGACCGGCGGCAGCGGGTCGTGGTCTACAGCGAGCACACCGGCGTGATGGACGACGTGCGCAAGGCGTCCATCCTGCGCCGGCAGACCACGCCCGAGGTGATGGCCTGGTTCCGTGACGTCGGCATCATGGAGGCCCGGGAGCCGGTGCGCACCCCGGCGTCGGCGGAACTCGACCTGCTGCCCCGGGTGTGCGTGCCCATCCGCCACCAGGACCTGCTGCTCGGCTTCGTCTGGTTCATCGACCCGGACGGCACCATGGCCGACACCGACCTCGAGGCGACCGGCCTGGTCAGCGAGCTGTCCCTGGCGCTGTACCGGGAGAACCTGCTCGGCGAGCTGGCCTCGCAGCGGGAGACCGAGGTGGCGCGTACGCTGCTCGCCGACAGCGCGGCGACCCGCGACCGGTCCGTGCGGGCGCTGCGGGAGGCCGGCCTGATCGCCGGCGACGGCCCGGCCACCGCGCTCGTCGCGCAGCTGGTGACCTCCGGCCAGCCGCCCGACGAGGTGGCCCGGCTGGCGTTGGAGCAGGCGCTGGTGACCACCCGCCGCTGGATCGGCACCCGGGAGGCGCTGCACGTGGTCCGCGACGACCACGGCGTGCTGCTGCTCTGCGGCGGCCGGTTCGCCGGGCGCCCCTCCCCCGAGGCCGCCGCGAAGCTCCTCGACGACAACCTGCGGCAGGCCACCCGCGGGCTGAGCGCCGTCGAGCGCACGGTGGTGGGGATCGGCCAGGCCCGCGCCGGGCTGGCCGATGCCGTCGGGTCGTACGGGGAGGCGCTGCGCTCGGCCCGGGTGGGCGTACGGCTGCCCGCGCTGGGCCGGGTGGTCTCCTGGTCCGGGCTGGGCATCTACCGGGTGCTGTCCCGGCTGGACGGCCAGCAGCCGGACATCTCCGACGTGCACCCAGGGCTGGAGCGGCTGCTGCGTGAGCAGTCGAACCCGGTGCTGCTGGAGACCCTGGAGCGCTACCTGGACCTGGCCGGCAACGCGCACGCCACCGCCGAGCAGTTGCGGCTGCACCGCACCACCCTCTACTACCGCTTGCAGCGGATCGAGGAGCTCGCCGAGACCGACCTGAAGGACGGCAACGAGCGGCTCTGCCTGCACCTGGCGCTGAAGCTGGGCCGGCTCACCGGCCGCTACCGGCCCGAGGGCTGACCGGTCCCGGTCACCGACCGCGATCGCCGCCAGCGACCGCCGACCGCCGACCGCGACCGCCGACGAGACCATCGAGCTGATCGAGCTGCGGGCCGACGCCCCGATCGCACCGGCCGTCGAGCGCGGCGCGGGCGGGGCGCCGGCGCCGGCGCCCCGCCCGTGGATCAGCTACAGGCCGGCGGCGACCGCGGCGTTGCGACCGCCGACCACCGGCAGCTCGATCCGGCTGCGGTCGAAGTGCACGGTGATCTCGGCCTGGTTCTGCTTGGCCCGGCTGCTGTAGCCGGAGTACGAGCCGAGCAGCACCACGCCGATCTGGTGGCCGGCCTCGAAGACGTAGTCCTCGGGCAGCAGCCGCACGTCGACGGCGTTCTTCTCCCCCGGCACCAGCGGCGTCGACACGCTCAGCGAGTCGAGGTTGAGCCCGTCGAGGATGCCCTTGGTGACCAGTTCCTGCGGGTTGCTGGCCACCGTCTTCTCGGTCTGCCGGTAGCAGGCCTCCTCGGCGTGCCCGCCCCAGGTGGCCGTGCCGCCCCAGCAGTCCTCCCCGGCCAGGGTGCGGATGCCGTCGCCGGAGGTGCTGAACCGGGGTCGGGTGCCGTAGTCGACGAGCAGCCCGGCGAAGCTGGTGTCCACGTCGTCGACCGATGCGTTGATCTTGACGATCGGCGAGCCGGAGACGTGCAGCGGCGCCAGCAGCGGCCGGGACAGGAACACCAGCCGGCTCTCGGTGTTCGCCTGCGGGTCCGACGGGTGGCGAATGGCGTTGGTCTGGCTCATCGACGGGGTGTCCTGGAAGCTGACCCGTGCGTTGCCGGGGTGCGGACGCACCGACAGCCCGCCGGCCGCCCCGTCCGCGCCGGGCTGAAGGAACACCTGGGTCGGCTGGGCGGCCGGCAGCGGCCAGTCGGAGTGCGTCTCCCAGACGTCCGGTGCCCGCTCGATGTCGACCATCGGCTCGGCCATGATGCCGTTGTCGATGCCGTGCAGCCAGTGGTCGAACCACTGGTGCAGGGTGTCCACCCACTCGCCCCGACGGAAGTCGAACGGGTCGACGTGCCCGGTGCCGGTCAGCCACAGCTTGCGCGGCACGTTCCGCTCGGCCAGTGCGTTCCACCAGGTGCTGAAGTGGTCCGGCCGGACGTTGTTGTCGTTGATGCCGTGCACCACGAAGACGCTGGCGCGCACCTGGCCGGCGTGCGGGACGTAGTCCCGCTCGGCCCAGAAGTCGTTGTAGTCGCCGGTGGCGTCGTCGACCTGCTCGCCGAGGCGCTCCCGCACCGGCGCGCAGTACGCCCGCCGGGCCGGGTTGGTGACCGTGTTGGCCAGGCTGCCGGAGTAGTTGTTGGCCCGGGTGACCAGGCCGCCGCTGCGCGAGTAGTCGTACCAGCTGGAGATGGCGGAGATCGGCACGATGGTGCTCAGCCCGGCCACGCCGCTGGCGGCGGCCGCGTTCGCGAGCGTGCCGTCGTACGACTTGCCGATCATGCCGGTGCGGCCGTTGTGCCAGTCGGCGACGACCTCGCGCCCGGCGGCGTCCCGGCCCGGCCGGCGGCCGTTGAGCCAGTCGATCGCGGTCGGCGCGCTGACGTTGTCGGCGTGCCCGCCGGTGACCGGGCAGCCGGTCGAGTTGTTGGTGCCGATCATGTCCAGCAGCACCACCGCGTACCCGCGCGGCACGAAGTAGTTGTCGTAGAAGAGCGGCCACTGGTCGTTGAGGCCGTCCCCGTCCAGGTCGCCCTTGCACTCCCCCTCGTTGCCCCGGCAGACCGTGGAGTAGTACGGGCTGGCGTCCATCACCACCGGGACGCGCAGGCCGTCGTCGCTGGCCCGGGGCCGGATGATGTCCATCGCCACCACGTCGGCCGCACCGTCGGCGTCGGTGTCCACGTCGGAGGTGACGAAGACCCGCTCGCGGATCGCGTCGTCGTACCCGAACACCGGCTGGGTCACCCCGTCCTCGACGACCGGCCCGAGGCGCTCGGCCACCGGCTGGGCCGTCGCGGTGGCCGCGGGCAGACCGACGGCGGTGGTCGCCACGACCACCACCGCCGCCCGCCACCAGGTTCTCCTGCTTCGCATCGTGCTCCTCCCTGTCGGCACCGGCCGTGGCCGCCACGCCCGGTCCGGACGCGGTCACCGTGAGCACGGCGCTGTGATCGAACCCTACGAATGGGCGCGACGCCGGTCATCGGACACGTGTGGGAGGTGCCGGCCGGCGACTCCTACGTCTGTCGCAGACGTCGCCGTCCCGGCACGCAGCTCGGCGGCCGGTCGCACCCGCGTCGCCGACGTCCGCGCCGCTGCGGCCGGTACGACAGGCGTAGGAGACGGCGGGGCGCGATTCCAACAGGTGCCCGATGATTCGCCGGCCCGGCCGCCATAGGTTCGGCGACGTGCGGTTGTCGGGTCGCGCCACGATCCCGCGGATCATCGGGCGTTTCGTGGTGCCGGCCCTGTTCGCGGCGCTGTTCGCCGCCCCGCTGTGGTTCATGGTGGTCGGCTCGCTGCGCCCCGCCGGCCTGCCCCCGCCCCGTACGCTCGAGGTCCTCCCGCCCGAGCCGACGCTCGCCGCGTACGCCCGGCTGCCCGAGCTGATCCCGCTGTTCCGCTACCTGGCGAACTCGGCGCTGGTGGTGGCGCTGGCCGTGCCGCTGACCGTGGCCGTCGCCTCGCTCACCGGCTTCGGGCTGCGGCTGCTCACCCCGACCGCCCGTCGGCGGGTGGTGCTCGGCCTGCTCGCGGTGCTGCTGGTGCCGGTCACCGCGGTGTGGGCCACCCGCTTCGAGCTGTTCCGGCTGGCCGGCGTGGTCGACACGTACCTGCCGCTGCTGGCCCCGGCGGCGCTGGCCGGCAGCCCGTTCCTGGTGCTGCTCTACGCCTGGAGCTTCGGCGGGGTGCCGGACAGCCAACTGTGGGCGGCCCGGCTGGAGGGGGCGGGCTGGCTGACGGTGTGGCGGCGGGTGGCGCTGCCCCAGGTCCGCCCGGCCACCCTGGCGGTGGCGGTGCTCGCCTTCACCTTCCACTGGGCCAGCTTCATCGACCCGCTGCTGTACCTGCAGAGCGGCGACCGGTACACCTACCCGCTCGGCCTGCAGTTCCTGCGCCTGCTCAACCCCACCGACTGGCCGCTGCTGATGGCCGGCTGCGTGGTGGCCACGGTGCCGTGCGTGCTGGTGTTCCTGCTGGCGCAGCGGGTGCTGTTGAACGACGATCCACTGGCCGCACTGAGATCTGGAGGACGCAGGTGACGAACACCGGGGCACGACGGTGGCTGGGCCTGGTCATGGCCGCCCTGCTGCTCGGCTACGCCGCCGCCGGCTGCGGCGACGGTGACCGCGCGGAGGACGCGTCGGGCATCACGGTGGTGCTCTTCGGCGACGCCGAGGAGATCGCCGGCTACCGCACCATGGTCACCGCCTTCGAGCAGGCCAACCGCGACGTCGACGTCAACCTCTCCCCGGTGGCCGGCCAGGACGAGCTGATGGCCCGGCTGACCACCGCGTTCGCCGGCGGCAAGCCGCCGGACGTGTTCCTGCTCAACTACCGCCGCTACGGCCAGTTCGCCGCCCAGGGGGCGATCGAGCCGGCGCAGTCCTACCTGGAGCGCAGCACCGTGCTCAAGGAGAGCGACTTCAGCCCGCGGGCGCTGGACGCCTTCCGGTACGACGGCAAGGCGCTGACCTGCCTGCCGCAGAACCTCTCCTCGCTGGTCGTCTACTACAACGCCGACCTGTTCGCCGCCGCCGGCGTACCGCTGCCCAAGGCCGGCTGGACCTGGGACGACTTCCTCGCCACCGCCCGCGCGCTGACCCGGGACGGCCGCTACGGGCTGGGCGTGGAACCGTCGGTGCCCCGGCTCGCGCCGTTCGTCTGGTCCAACCGCGGCGAGCTCGTCGACGACCCGGCCCGCCCGACCGCGCTGACGCTGCGCGGCGACCCGGCCACCCGGGCGGCCGTCGACTGGTTCCTCGACCTGCAACTGAAGCACCGGGTGGTGCCCCCGGACGCCGAGGAGCAGAGCGAGTCCAGCGAGGCCCGGTTCCTGCGCGGCACGCTCGGCATGTACCTCAACAGCCGGGTGGCCGTGCCGACGCTGCGTACCATCGAGGGCTTCACCTGGGACGTGGCGCCGCTGCCGGTCGCCCCGGGCGGCGTGCCGGCGTCGATCCTGCACAGCGACGCGTACTGCATGAGCGCCGGGCTGCCGGAGCACGGCGACGCCTGGCGGTTCATCGAGTTCGCGATGGGCCCGCAGGGGCAGCGGATCCTCGCCGAGTCCGGCCGGACCGTCCCGTCCCGGCTCGACGTGGCCAACTCCCCCGTCTTCCTGGACCCGGCCGCGCCGCCGAAGTCGGCGCGGGTCTACCTCGACGCCGAGCCGCACCTGCGGGCCACCCCGCGCACCGCCACCTGGTCGCGGGTGGAGAAGGAGACCGGCACCCTGCTGGAGGAGCTGTTCTACGGCCGGATCGACCGGGAGGAGGGGCTGCGCCGGCTGGAGGAGCAGAGCCGGCAACTGTTCGCCCTGCCGGTCGGAGGGGGCTGATGGGCGGCCGCGGCGCGATCCGGCTGGAGGAACTGACCAGGTCGTACGGGCGGACCAGGGCCCTCGACAGCATCGACCTGGAGGTACGCGCCGGTGAGCTGCTCACCCTGGTCGGGCCGTCCGGCTCGGGGAAGTCGACGGTGCTGCGGCTGATCGCCGGCCTGGACCGGCCGGACGGCGGCCGGGTCCTGGTCGACGGCCAGGACGTGGCCCGGGTGCCACCGCACCGGCGGGCCGTGGCGATGGTCTTCCAGGACTACGCGCTCTACCCGCACCTGACCGTGCTCGGCAACCTGACCTTCGGGCTGCGGGTGCGCCGGGTCCCGCGGGCCGAGGCCGACCGGCGGGCCCGGGAGGCGGCCGACCGGCTCGGCATCGCCGATCTGCTCGACCGCCACCCGGACGAGATGTCCGGCGGGCAGCGGCAGCGGGTCGCGCTGGCCCGCGCCCTGCTCCGCGAGCCCAGCGTCTACCTGCTCGACGAGCCGCTGGCCAGCCTGGACGCGCCGCTGCGCTTCGCCACCCGCGCCGACCTGCTCGCCCTGCACCGCGACCTGGGCACCACCACCATCCACGTCACCCACGACCAGGCCGAGGCGATGACCCTCGGCGACCGGGTGGCGGTGCTGGACCGGGGCCGGGTCCGCCAGGTCGGGCCACCGCAGCAGGTCTACGACGAACCGGCGGACACCTTCGTCGCCGCCTTCCTGGGCAGCCCGCCGATGAACCTGGTGCCCGGCGGCGGGCTGCTCGGCGGCGCCGCCGGGCTGACCCTCGGCGTACGGCCGGAGAACCTGGCGCTCGACCCGGACGGGCCAATCGAGGCCACCGTCGACGCGGTGGAGGCGCTCGGCAGCGAGGCGGTGCTGCTGACCCGATGCGCCGACGGCACCCGGTTGACCGTCCGCACCGGACCGCGTTCCGGTGTACGCGCGGGCGACCGGGTCCGGCTGCGCCCCGACCCGGACCGGATCCACCGGTTCGACGCCGACACGGGCCGGCGCCGGTGACCGGCGGCCGGAACCGCCGACCGCTGACCGGCTGGGCGTTCCTCGCCCCGTACGCGGTGGCGGTCGCGCTGCTGGTCGCGCTGCCCGCCCTGCTCAACGCCGGTTACGCCGTCACCGACCACACCGGGCTCACCCGGGATCCGCGGTTCGTCGGCCTGGCCAACGTGCGCCGACTGCTCGACGACCCGTTCCTGCTGGACAGCCTGCGGGCCTCGCTGCTGCACGTGGCGCTGGCGGTGCCGGTGCGGCTGGTCGCCGCGGTGGGGCTGGCGCTGCTGCTCGCCGCGCCCCGCCCGGGCGGGCGCTGGTTCCGGGTCGCTGTCTACCTGCCGACGGTGGTGCCCGACGTGGCGCTGGCGGTGCTCTTCCTCTGGGTGCTCAACCCGCTGTACGGCCCGCTGAACCAGCTGCTGGGCCTGTTCGGCCATCCCGGCTTCACCTGGCTCGCCGAACCGGGCACCGCCCGGCTGGCGGTGGTGCTGATGCTGGCCTTCCCGATCGGTGAGGGCTTCATCGTCGTGCTGGCCGCCCGCCGACTGCTCGACGGCCGGCTCTACGAGGCGGCGGCGCTGGAGGGCTGCGGGCCGTTCGGGCAGCTGCGCCGGCTCACCCTGCCGATGCTGGCCCCGGTGCTGGTGCTGCTGGCGGTGCGGGACACCATCCTCACCCTCCAGGTGAACTTCGTCCCCGCGTACGTGCTGACCGACGGGCGGCCCGCCAACGCCACGCTCTACCTGCCGGTCTACATCTTCGACCAGGCCTTCGAGTTCTCCGGCTTCGCCTACGGCGCGCTCATCTCGATGGTGCTGATGGCGGTCACCGGCGTCATCATCACCGCCCTGCTGCTGATGGTCCGGCGCTGGCGGGTGCTGCGGTGAGGTGGCATCCTGCTGCGGTGAGACTCCGGGTCCTCGCGGTCGCCGCCACGGTTCCGCTGCTCGTCGCCTGCGGCGGGACGGACACCCCGCCGGCGACCGGGCGGGGCCCCGGGATGCTGGCGAACCTGCCCAGCTGCGACCGGGTGCCGCTGGACACCGAGCCGGAGGTCGACGCTCGGGTCACCGGCCTGGTGCTGCCCGACGACGCGCGCGTCACCTCGGTGGTGGAGCAGGGGGCCCTGACGACGGTGGAGGCCACCATCCGGATGACCCCGCTGGACGTCCGCGCCCACTACGAGGGCCGCGCCGACATCGAACTCCTGCGCGTGGAGGACGAGGTCTTCGAGACCGAGGTGCTGACCCGGGCGCAGCAGCGGCGGATGTACCTGCGGGCCGCCGCGCTCTGCGCCGACGGCACCACGCTGACCGCGGTGGTGGGGCCGGACTCGGAGGAGGCGGGGCTGCCGGAGTTCCAGAGCGGGTAGGTAGCCTCGGCTGCCATGACCTGGCTGCCCGACGACTTCGTCCATCCCCTCCGCGTACCCGTGCCCGACACCGCGCTTCACCTGCGGCCGATTCGGGAGGCGGACGCCGCGCTCGACTACCCGGCCGTGATGGGCTCCCGGGAGCGCCTGTGGGAGATCTTCGGTCCGGCCTGGGGTTGGCCCGCGGAGACGATGACCTACGACGAGAACCGCATCGACCTGTTGCGGCACGAGCAGGAGATCGCCGCGCACCAGTCGTTCAACAATGCGCTGCTGGACGAGGAGGAGACGGCCATCCTCGGCTGCGTCTACATCGACCCGCCGGAGCGCACCGGCTCCGACGGCGAAATCTCCTGGTGGGTGGTCGACGACCTGGTCGGCGGCGAGGTGGAGCACGCGCTCGACGCCCTGGTACCGCGGTGGATCGCTGCCGACTGGCCGTTCCGGCAGCCCCGTTACCTGGGCCGCGACATCACCTGGCAGGACTGGCTCGCGCTGCCGCCCGCCTCCTGACGAGCGCCGTGGCACGGCCACGGGCATGGCGGCCCGGCTCGACAGGTGTCCTAAGCCGACGGCTGGAATCCCAACAGTTGCCTGGTGACGTGGCTCACCGCGCCCTCTAGCGTGCGACAGACGACTGATACCGGTCGTACCCGCACGTGGACAGGGAGATGCCGTATGAGTCCCAGCCTCGTCCGAGGTAGACGCGTCCTGCCGGTGGCGGCGGTCCTCGCACTGCTGACCGCGGCCGCCTTGACCACCTCCGTACCGTCGGCGAGCGGCGAGCGGGCGCTGGCCACCAGCACCCCCACCGGCCCGATGGAGCTGCCCGCCGAGTGGATGACCGCGCAGCGGCTCAGCGACGGCAGCACCAACCTGTCCGCCGCCAAGTACGCCCGGGCGCGGGGCGAGGCGAACCAGCTCGCCGCACACACCCGCAACGTCTACCGGCACCTCGCCGAGCAGGAGTGGAACTTCTTCGGCCCGAGCAACATCGGCGGCCGGGTGGTGGACATCGCCGTCGACCCGCAGGTGCCCGACCAGGTCTTCATCGCCGCCGCGTCCGGTGGTGTCTGGCGCTCCGGCGACGCGGGGGCCACCTTCGAGCCCGCCTGGCCGGACACCTGGCAGCAGAGTATGGGCGCGGTCGCGATGACCACCGACGGGGTGCTCTTCGCCGGGACCGGCGAGGCCCAGCCCGGCGGCGGCTCGATCACCTTCGGCGGCGACGGGATCTACCGCTCCCGCGACCGCGGCAAGACCTGGCAGCACGTCGGCCTGGCGGACAGCCACGCCATCGCCCGGTTCGCCATCGACCCGAGCGACCAGGACCGGATCTTCGCCGCGGCCGCCGGCAACCTCTTCGTCCCCGGCGGCGAGCGGGGCGTCTACCTCTCCGACGACGGCGGCGACAGCTGGCGGCAGGTGCTCGCCCCGCCGAACCCGACCACCGGCGCCACCGAGGTGCTGATCGACCCGAGCAACCCGGCCCGGGTGTACGCGGCGATGTGGGACCACCTGCGCGAGCCGCACCAGCGCACCTACGGCGGCCCCGGCTCCAGCCTGTGGCGCTCCGACGACGGCGGCCAGAGCTGGCAGCGGCTGACCAACGACCTGCCCACCGACGCCGACCAGGGCCGCTGGGGCATCGCCCTGGCGCCCAGCGACCCCGACCGGCTGTACGCGTACGTCGGCACCGCGCTCGGCCCGTTCCGCGCCTTCTACCGCTCCGACGACGGCGGCGACTCCTGGACGCAGACCCCGGTCAACGCCAACCAGGCGTCCCAGTCCACCTTCAGCTGGTGGTTCGGCAAGCTGTGGGTCGACCCGGCCAACGCCGAGCACGTCTTCCTCGCCGGGGTGAACCTGCGCCGCTCCACCGACGGCGGGCAGAGCTTCGGCAACGTCGGCGGTGTGCACGCCGACCAGCACGTGATGCGCTGGGACCCGAAGGTGCCGGGCCGGGCCTACCTGGGCAACGACGGCGGCTTCTACCGCTCGGAGAGCAACGGGGTGAGCAACTGGGTCAAGTCGACCTACGAGCCGTACACCCAGTTCTACACGGTCGACGTGGCGCAGACCGACCCGGCGCTCAAGGTCGGCGGCGCCCAGGACAACGGCTGCAACCGCGGCTACAACGGCCCGGGCGGCCCGTGGAACGCCATCGGCTGCGGCGACGGCCTCCAGGTGATCATCCACCCGGAGAACCCGAACATCGTCTTCGGCTGCAGCCAGTACGGCTCCTGCTACCGCTCGGAGACCGCCGGCGGCAGCCCGCGCCAGTCCATCGGCGCGGGGCAGACCACCTCCGACCGGCGCAACTGGCTCACCCCGCTGCAGTTCGACCCGAGCGACCCGGACGTCATGTACTACGCCGGGAACATCGTCAACCGGTCCACCGACAACGGCCGCACCTGGACGGCGATCAGCCCGGACCTCACCGGTGGCGGTCCGAACGACCCGTCCGGCTACCCGTGGGGCACCATCACCACGATCGCGGCGGCGCCCACCGACGGCGACAAGCTGTACGTCGGCACCGACGACGGCAAGCTGTGGTGGACCGACAACCTCGGGCAGTCCTGGAACGAGGTCGACCCGGGTCAGCTGCCCGGCACCTGGGTGACCCGGGTGGCGGTGCACCCGAAGGACGCGAACATCGCGTACGCGACGTTCTCGGCGTTCCGCTCTGGCAGCGACCGCCCGCACGTGATGGTGACCCGCGACGGCGGCCGCACCTGGACCGACATCGGTCGGGGGCTGCCCGACGCGCCGGTCAACTCGGTGGTGCCGACCTCCGATGGGCTGCTGCTGGTCGGCACGGACGTCGGGGTGTTCGTCTCGGCGTGGAACGGCGGTGGGTGGGCCGCGCTCGGCGCGGACCTGCCGGAGGCGGCCGTGATGTACCTGCGCTACCACGAGCCGACCCGGCAGCTGACCGCGGCGACGTTCGGCCGGGGCATCTACGACCTCACCGTGCCGCGCTGCCCGGCGGCGTCGACCAAGCTGCCGCTGCGGGACCCGGGCGTCGGCGTGGTCGGCGCGCTGGCCTCGTGCCGGGCGGGGTGATCCGCTAGCCGGGAGCGGGGGTGTGGACAACGTCGTCCACACCCCCGCTCGCGTCTGGGCGCCGGTTGTCGTGCGCCGGGCTACCGGGTGGCGCCGGGCGGGCGGTGCGGCCCCCACCGGCCGCGCACGATGGTGACCAGCACGCCCAGCGCCACCAGCTGGAGGGCGCCCGTCACGGCCACCAGCAGCGGCACCGACGTCTCGTACAGCCCGCCGGCCAGCGCGCCGCCGGCCGCGGCGGCGACCCCGACGACGGCACCGAACACGCCGTACGCGGTGGCGCGCCGGCCCGGCCCGACCAGGTCCGCCACGGTCGCCTTGAGCGTCGACTCCTGCACGCCCAGCAGCGCGCCCCAGAGCACCACACCCGCCACCGCCATCCCGACGGTGGCCGAGAAGGCCAGCGCGGGCACGAGCGCGGCCACGACCGGCAGGACGACCAGCACGACCGCGCCGTACCGGTCGTACGCCCAGCCGGTGGCCACCGCGGCCAGCGCGTCGACGACCATCGCCGCGGCGTACAGCACGGGCACCGCCGCGGCGGGGAGCAGTCCCGCCGAGACGAGGTGGAAGGAAAGCACGCCGAACGTGGCGAACCCGGTCATGGTGAGCCCCGCGAACCCGGCGTACGCCCAGAACCGGACCGGCAGCCGGGCGACCTCGGTGGCGCCCGGCACCCGCCGCGACGTCCGCTCTCCCGGCTCGGCGGGCGTGGCGCGTTCGTAGCGGACCGGCCGGGGGACCTGGACCCGCAGCCACACCACCAGCGCCAGGGCGAGCGCCCCCGGCACGGCGAGGACGAGCAGCGCGGGGCCGTAGTCGTCCCCGGTGGCCGCCAGCACACCGGCCACCGCGAGCGGCCCCACCAGCGCGCCGGCCTGGTCCAGCGCCTCGTGCACGGCGAACCCGCGACCGCGCCCGGTCACCGCCGCGGCGTGCGACAGCAGGGTGTCCTTCGCGGGCTGCCGGACGGCCTTGCCGACCCGCTCGGCGACGATCAGGGCGCACGCCACCCAGAGCACCGAGGTCAGCCCGAGCAGCGGCACGCTGACGACGGTGAGCCCGTACCCGGCGATGGCCCACGCCCAGAACCGCCCGGTCCGGTCCGCCAGCGGCCCGGACACCAGCCGGAGCACCAGCGCGGCCGCCTCGCCGGCGCCGGTGACCACGCCCACCACGAGGGCGCTGGCGCCCAGGTGGGCGAGGAACGGCCCGGTGATGGAGCGGGCGCCCTCGTAGACGACGTCGGCCAGCATCGCCACCGCACCGAACCAGACCACGAACCGCCACGCCGACAACCGCCCGGCGGGCCCGGCGCCGGCCGGGCGTCCCGGACCCTGTGCCATGCCTCCGAGTCTCCGGCCTGCCGACCGCCGCCACGGGGCCTTCGCCCAGCGCCGGCCGCCGGGTCGCACAAATCGGTGTTACCGGACGACGACCCGCGTTCTTGACTACCGTAGGTGCCGAGCCGATCAGCGGAGAGCTGCCCAGCCGTGTGGCCGGACGGCCCAGGCGTGCTGGGCCGGCGCGGACACCCGAGGGCTGGAGGCGGTACCGATGACCATGGAAGCGGAGCGCGTGCTGCGCGAGGAGGAGGTCGGCCAGCTGGCCGAGCTCGCCGCCCAGCTGCGGGTGGACGCGATCAGGTGCAGTACGAAGGCCGGGTCCGGGCACCCGACGTCGAGCTTGTCCGCCGCGGACCTGCTCGCCGTGCTGATCTCCCGGCACCTGCGCTACGACTGGGCGGATCCGGGCAACCGCGGCAACGACCACCTGATCTTCTCCAAGGGTCACGCCTCGCCGCTGCTGTACGCGGTCTTCAAGGCCGTCGGCGCGATCACCGACCAGGAGCTGGTCGACACCTACCGGCGGTTCGGCTCGCGGCTGGAGGGCCACCCCACGCCGGCGCTGCCCTGGGTCGACGTCGCCACCGGTTCGCTCGGCCAGGGGCTGCCGGTCGGGGTCGGTATCGCGCTGGCCGGCCAGCACCTCGATCGGCTGCCGGTGCACGTCTGGGTGCTCTGCGGGGACAGCGAGACGGCCGAGGGCTCGATCTGGGAGGCGCTGGACAAGGCCGGCCACTACGGGCTGCGCAACCTGACCGCGATCGTCGACGTGAACCGGTTCGGGCAGCGCGGTGAGACCGAGCTGGAGTGGGACCTGGACACCTACCGGCGCCGGGTCGAGGCGTTCGGCTGCCGGGCGATCGTCATCGACGGGCACGACCTGGTCGCCATCGACGACGCGCTGGGCCGGGCCCGGCAGGCGACCGGCCCCACCGTGGTGCTCGCCCGCACGCTCAAGGGCAAGGGGGTGGCCGACATCGAGGACCAGCCGGGTTGGCACGGCAAGCCGATCAAGCCGGAGCAGGCCGAGCAGGCGGTCGAGGCCCTCGGCGGGGTACGCCAGATCCGGGTCACCGGGCCGCGACCCGAACCGGTCGCCCCCGCTCCCGCCCCCGACCGCCGGCCGCCCGAGCTGCCGCGGTACGACAAGGGGGCGAAGGTCGCCACTCGCAACGCCTACGGGGACGCGCTGCGCGCGCTGGGCTCCCGGGCGGACGTGGTCGCCCTGGACGGCGAGGTCAGCGACTCCACCCGGTCCGACCGGTTCGCCGAGGCCCACCCCGACCGGTTCTTCGAGATGTTCATCTCCGAACAGCAGATGGTCGCGGCGGCGGTCGGGCTCCAGGTGCGCGGCTACCGGCCCTTCGCCTCGACCTTCGCGGCGTTCCTCTCCCGCGCGTACGACTTCATCCGGATGGCCGCCATCTCCCGCGCCGACATCGCGCTGTGCGGCTCGCACGCCGGGGTGGAGATCGGGGCGGACGGTCCCTCGCAGATGGGGCTGGAGGACCTGGCCGCCATGCGCGCCATCCACGGTTCGACAGTGCTCTACCCGAGCGACGCCGTGTCCTGCGCCGCCCTCGTCGCGCAGATGGTCGACTGCACGGGGATCACCTACCTGCGCACCACCCGGGGTGGGCACCCGGTGCTCTACGACAACGACGAGACCTTCCCGATCGGCGGCAGCAAGCTGCTGCGCGGCGGCGGGCACGACCACGTCGCGCTGATCGGCGCCGGGGTGACCGCGCACAACTGCCTCGCCGCCGCGGAGCAGCTGGCCGGCGAGGGGATCGAGGCCCGGGTCATCGACCTGTACTCGGTCAAGCCGCTGGACTCCGAGCGGCTGCTCGACGCCGCCCGGGACACCGGCGGCCGGCTGGTGGTCGTCGAGGACCACTACCCGGAGGGTGGCCTCGGCTCGGCCGTGCTGGAGGCGCTGGCGGACCTGGCCGTACCGGCGCAGGTGTGCCGGCTGGCGGTCCGCGGGCTGCCCACCTCCGGGACTCCCACCGAGCTGATGGACCAGGCCGGTATCGGCGTGAGCGCCATCGTCACCGCCACCCGCGCCCTGCTCGCCCGGACCAGCTGACCCTCCCCCACCGGACCGACGGCCGGTGGATTCCTGGTCGGCCGGCGGGCAGCGGTAGCGTGACGGGGGACACGATCACCACCCGCCGCCGACGCGGTGTCGGCGGCAGGTGATGTGGTGACGCTGGCGACGTAGACGGCGGACCGGGGGGGAATGAGTCATGCAGACCCGCACTGATCTCATCGAGGATCTGATGGGGCGGTTCCCGCACGTGCCGCGGGAAGCGGTGATCAAGGAAGACCTGCTGCGCGGGGGCATGGCGTTCGACGACTCGGCGCTGACCGACAACGAGGGCGGCGAGGTCAAGCCGAAGTCGTACTTCATCTTCTCCTTCGATCACCGGACCCTGCCCGAGCTGGGCACCGCGGCGCTGCGCCGGCCGCCGGAGGAGATCGTGCTCAGCGGCGGCCCGTACGGGCTGCGCCGCACGGTCGTCTCGGTGCGGGTCAACCCCGACTCGCCGTACCGGGTCAAGGACAGCGGTGACGGGGTGCTGCGGCTGTTCCTGGACGACCGCCCGATCGCCGACGTCGGCCTGCCGCCGATGCCGGAGTACTACCGCCACACGCTGGCCAACGGCAAGTCGGTGATGGAGGTGGCCCCGACCATCCAGTGGGGCTACCTGATCTACCTGACCGTGTTCCGGGTCTGCCAGTACTTTGGCGCCAAGGAGGAGTGCCAGTACTGCGACATCAACCACAACTGGCGCCAGCACAAGGCGGCCAAGCGCCCGTACACCGGGGTGAAGCCGGTCGCCGAGGTGCTGGAGGCGATGGAGATCATCGACCGGTACGACACGCTCGGCGCCTCGCGGGCGTACACGCTGACCGGCGGCAGCGTCACCTCCACCGTCGAGGGGCTCGGCGAGGCCGACTTCTACGGCCGGTACGCCAAGGCGATCGAGGAGCGGTTCCCCGGCCGGTGGATCGGCAAGGTGGTCGCCCAGGCGCTGCCGAAGGCCGACGTGCAGCGCTTCCACGACTACGGCATCCGCATCTACCACCCCAACTACGAGGTCTGGGACAAGCGGCTGTTCGAGCTGTACTGCCCCGGCAAGGAGCGGTACGTCGGCCGCGAGGAGTGGCACCGCCGGATCCTCGACTCGGCCGAGATCTTCGGCCCCCGCAACGTGATCCCCAACTTCGTCGCGGGCGTCGAGATGGCGGCGCCGTTCGGCTTCACCACCGTCGACGAGGCGATCGCCTCGACCGCCGAGGGGCTGGAGTTCTTCATGTCCCGCGGCATCACGCCGCGGTTCACCACCTGGTGCCCGGAGCCGACCACCCCGCTGGGCCGCACCAACCCGCAGGGCGCCCCGCTGGAGTACCACATCCGGCTGCTGGAGGTGTACCGGGCGACGATGGAGGCGCACGGCCTGTCCAGCCCGCCCGGGTACGGCCCGGCCGGCCCCGGCAACGCGGTCTTCTCGGTCAGTTCGTTCATGGACAGCCTGCCCGCCGAGCCCGACCAGGCCGCCCAGCCGGCGTAGGCCGGCCGGCCGGTCCCCGGGTGGGCGGGTAGCTTCGCGGCGACCCGGCGGCCGGCGCGGTCCGGCGCCGCCGCGACCCGGGCGGGTGACGGTGACCGCCGCCCGCCCGGGCCACGATGCTCAGCGGGTGAGCTTGTACAGCTCGCCGCCCCGGGCGTAGTACATGACGCCGGCGGCGTCCATGGTCCACACGTCGGTGATGCCGGTGGCCAGCTTCTCCACCGCCAGCGTCGTCGGGTCCACGCAGGCGACGGTGGTCGAGAAGTTGCCGCAGACCGCGCCGTCCGGCGCGACCGCCAGGTGGTCGCTGCGCCAGACGTGGTCGATGTTCCAGTCGAAGGGCTCCACCTCGACGGTGTTGACCACCGTCCGGCTCGCCGGGTCGAACTCGAAGAGCGTCCCGACGGTCGACCCCCATACCCGGCCGTCCGGCGCGACGATCAGTCGGGTGATCGCCTTGGCCCCCGGGATCGCCGGGCCCTCCCAGACCTTCGTCGCGGTCGCCGGGTCCCAGAGGAAGAGCTTCGCCTCGGTCTGGGTCGGCGCGATGCCCAGGCCGCCCCAGATCCCGGTGCCGCCGAGCACCAGGTTCCCGACCGTGGCCAGCGCGGTCACGCTCTGCTGCGGTACGACGTCGCGGTGCACCTCCTTGGCCCCGGTGACCGGGTCGACCAGGGCGAGCGCCCCGCCGAGCTGGCCGTACTCGGGGATGGTGCCGAACGCGATCCGATCGCCGACGCCGGTGATGGCGAACGGCCGGTCCTGGTGGTCGGTGCGCAGCGAGGCGAACTGGCGCGGGTTGGTGCCGCGCACGATCGGCTTGGTCGGGTCGAGCTCGAACAGGTTCGCCCCGGGGTAGACGCCGGCGTAGATCTTGCCCTGGTAGGAGAGCAGCCCTTCGGCCTGGCCCAGCGCGTTGGCGTTCTCGGCGAAGGCGCCGGTCGCCGGGTCGTAGGAGGTGATCCCACCGCTGGGGTAGGCGCTGGACCAGATCCTGCCGTCCGGGCCGGCCTCGAGCGTCTGCAACTGGGCGGGCAGGCCCGGGACCGGCACGGTCACCACCTTCTTCGCCCCGGTCATCGGGTTGAAGTAGTACATCTTGCCGCTGAGGTCGATGGTGACGAGGGTCCGGCCGCGCCACTCGGGTCCACCGAGGTGGGTCCAGCCGAACCCGCGGGACGTGCCGTACCCGGTGAAGGCGGTCGGGGTGAGCGTCCGGGTCTTCAGGTTGTACGCCATCAGCCGAGCCGAGGTCGAGGCGAAGTAGACGTTGCCGTCGTCGTCCGGGGTGGAGAAGTCCAGCCCGCGGCCGTTGCCCAGCTCGGCGATCCACTCGCCGGTGGTCAGGTCGTGCACGAGCACCCGGTTGCTGTTGGTCACCCGGGCGAAGAGCGTCTTGTGGTGGACGTCGAGGTCGTAGACGAACTGCTCGGCGCGGTACTGCTCGGGCAGCGGGATCTCCCGCCGGTCGCCGGACTCGACGTCGATCTCGACCACCCGGGCGACCGTGCCCAGACCGGTGTAGATCTTGCCGTTCGCCACGCTGATGCTGCGCACGTACTGCTCGCCGGGCCAGACCTGCCCGTAGTCGCGGACCGCTCCGGTGCGGTGGTCGACGGAGTAGACCTTGCCGGTGGGGAAGGTGCCGACGAAGACCCGCTTCCCGTCGTTCGCCAGGCGCCAGGTCGCCGTCTCCCCCGGCGCCGGCGACCCCAGGTCCTCCACGTGGTCGGCGCCGGGGCGGTAGCGGAACAGCTTGCTGTCGGCCCCGATGTACGCGGTGCCGTCCGGGGTGACGGTGCCGCCCCACGAGCCGCCCGCGCCCGGCAGCGGCAGGGTCCGGACCACCGTCGCGGTGCGGGTGTCGATGACGTTGAGCGCGCCGGTGGTGCCGCGCGCCACGGCGTACGCGTAGTCGCCGGTCGGGGTGGAGCCGAAGGTGGCTCCGTAGATGGCCAGGTTGTGGTGGGGTACGCCGACCAGGGTCTCGGTCGCCGCGGCGGCGAGCGCGGGGGTGGCGGGTACGGCTGTGGCGGCGACCAGCGTCGCCAGGATCGCGATCGGCGCCAGGCGGCGCCGTCCAGTGAACGGCATAGGCATCCCTTCTCCGATTACGGTCGCCACCGTAAATCTCGATACATCGAAGGTCAACCGTGTACGGCGTGCCGATGCCTCGCTTGGCTCCCTGGTCATGGGTTGCCTGACTGCGGTCGCAGGCGGTTACGGCCGCAGCCCTTATCCGGCGAACGATTCCTCGCGGAGCCAGCGGCGCGATGGCGGATGGTCAGCGGGTGGGCTGCCGACCCTGGTCCCGGCCAGGTGCCCGGCGCTTCTCCGGGTCGGCCGGGGTGCGGCGCAGGCGGAGCAGAGCGGCGCCGGCGGACAGGGCGAGCAGCACCAGAGCGACCGCCGCGACCGTCCCCGGACCAATCTCGGCCAGCCAACCGCTGATCGTGGTCTGGATCGCGCCGGCCGCGTCGATGACCGGGTCGTCCACACCGCCGGCGCCGGCGAAGAGTCGGATCTCGTACCAGCCGTACCACGCCACGTAGCAGCCGGTGAGCACGAGGAGCAGACCTGCGAGGCGGCCGAGCAGCGGTGCGGCGCGACGGGTGCGGCGGACCAGGGACTCCCGGGCCAGCGCGACGGCCAGCGCGGCGATCCCGACCGCGAGTCCCATGCCCAGCGCGTACGCCAGGAACAGGCCGACGCCGGAGAGGGCGGACCCGGCACGGAAGCCCGCGACCACGACGGCCAGGAACGGGCCGATGGTGCAGCCGAGCGAGGCGATGGCGTAGGCCGCGCCGAACAGCACCATCGAGGTGAACCGCCGTCGGACCGCCGGCCCGGTGGCCAGTCGGGGCGCGAAGGTGGGCAACTGCCGGCCGGCCAGCAGCCAGCCCCCGGCGGCCACCAGGGCGAGCCCGATCAGTATCGACACCCACGGCACCCGCCGGGCCACGGCGTCCGCCGCCGGCGCGGCGAGCAGCCCGAACGTGCCGAACACCGCGACGAAACCGACGGTCATCGCGCCGGTGAGCGCGAGCGCCCGGCCGATCGGGGCGAACGGTGCCCGGGCCGCCGCCGGACCGTCGCCCAGGACCAGCACCGACAGGTACGCGGGCAGGAGCGCGAACCCGCACGGGTTCACCGCGGCCAGCAGGCCGGCACCCAGCGCGAGACCGTACGGGGCGTCGGGCATGCTCAGCTCAGCCCGCTGACCCGGTTGCGCAGTTCCGGCTGCGACAGTGGACCCGAGTACACGACGGTGCCGGCGGAGTCCAGCAGCACGTAGTGTTCCTGGCTGGTGACCTTGAACCGGCGCCACACCTGGCCGTCGTCGTCGGAAAGATTGGGAAAGCCGTCGATGCCGGTGTCCCGGGCGAACCGCCGCATCGCCTCGTCGCCACTACCCAGCCCGGCGACACCGATCAGGTTGACCCGCGCCGCATTGTCCCGCTGCACGGCGGCCACCTCGCCGGCCACCCCTCGGCACCGGCTGCACCACGCGGCCCAGAACCACAGCACCGCCGGCTTGCCGGCGAGGCTGCTGCCCGCGAACGTCCCACCGTCGATCGTCCGTGCGCTGAACGAGATCGTCTCCGGAAGCGCACCCGCGGTCGCGCCGGGGCTCGGCGCCGCCGCGGTCGACGGTGCCGCGTCGACCGACGTGGCGGTCGCGCCGCTCGGGGCGGCGGGCCGCTCCTCGGCACCGCCGCAGGCTGTGAGAGCGAGGACGGCGGCGGTGAGCAGCGTCGCGATCGGGACAGTGGCGGCACGGGCACCGGGCATGATCGGATGGTAGTCGGCCCATCCGCTCCACCGTCCTTACCGACCGGTTACGGAACGGAGCCGGACGCGCGGCCGGGCCGGGCGCGGAGCAGGTCGCCTCCGCACCCGGCCCGGAGTTCGCTACAGCTCCCTGACCCGGACGTTGCGGATCTCGATCAGGTCGTTCGTGCCGTGGTTCTGCAACCCGACGAACCCGCTGAGGAACTGGCGCAGGTCGGTCGGCGGGTCGCCCTGGCGGGACGACGCCTTGCCCGGCGTGTTGTCGAACTCGTTGATCACGACCCCGTTGCGGGTGATCGTGTAGTGCTGCCCGACCACCCGGATCTCGTAGTCGTTCCACTGGCCCTTCGGCGTCACGCCGGCCTGGTCCAGCCCGATCGGGTCGAAGTTGTAGACCGACCCGGTCTTCTGCGGCTCACCGGTGGGCCCGTCGTAGATCTGGATCTCGTGACCGCAGTAGATCGCCACCCAGGCCTGGGAACTGCGGGCCGAGCCGACCGTGCCGCAACTGTCGGCCGGCCGTTCCTCCAGCGGCGTGCGCGGGTCCGGGAACCGGACGAACGCGCCGCTGTTGGCGTACGTGTTGCCGGTGGACACGTCCCGGAACTGCAACCGCAGCGAGAAGTCGGCGAACTCCTGCTTGGCGTACCAGAGCATGCCGAGCCCACCGGAGCTGCGGATCGAGCCGTCCGGCTGGAGCGTGAACGATCCGCCGGGCGCCTGCCGCCAGTCGGCCAGCGACTGCGCGCTGCCGTCGAAGATCGGCTGGTAGCCGGGGACCTTGCCGATCGCCGACTGGGCAGCGGCCTTCTGCAACGCGGACGCCTCGCGGTTGTCGAGGACGCCGGCCTTGCGCAGGTCGCCCACCACGCTGGCGACGTGGCTGACGAACTGACCGTGGTCGGTCCACATGCGCTCGTCGTCGATCAGGTCGTTGACCGTGCAGTCGCCGCCCACCTCGTGGTTGGTCACCCCGGTGTCGGTGTCGAGCATCCGCACCGTCGTGCGGGTGTCCGGCGCGGCACACCCGACCACCACCTGGACCTTGCCGGTGGCCACCTCTCCGTCGGCGTAGGTCACCTTGACCGTCGCCTGGTAGGTGCCGAACTTCGCGTAGGTGTGGGTCGGGTTGGCCTCGCGCGACGGCGCGCTGCCGTCACCGAAGTTCCACTCCCAGGCCACGCCGCCGGCCTTCGCGCTGGAGAAGGCGATGGTCTTCGGGTTGCTCTGCGCGACGGCCCGCGCGGTGGCGTGGTTCGGGTTCGGCGTCGCCGGCCCGCCCTGGTAGGCGACCCGGATCAGCTTCTGGTTGGCGTGCAGGCTGAAGAAGCCGCCGGCGTAGTCCAGCATGTACAACGCGCCGTCCGGGCCGAACTTGGCGTCCATCCAGGACTGCAGCTGGGTGCCGCCGCTGCCGGAGCGGATGATGCTGCGCAGGTCCTCGGCGAACGCCGGCGGCCCGTGGCTGTCGACCTTGCTCTTGTCGACGGTCACCGCGACCCGGTTGTTGGCGTTGGACTGGTCACCGATGAACCACTTGTCGTCCCAGTACTCCGGCCACGCGACGCCGCTGTCGACGTCGACGTTCTCCCGCTGGTACGTCGGGCCGTCCATGATGGCCTGGCCGCCGCCCTTGAGGTACGGCTGGGTGAAGGTCTCGTCGCCGACCTGGTACGTCGGCAGCCCGCTGCCGTCGGCGCGCTTCGGGAAGACCGGGCCACCGCCCTGGGGCGAGTACCAGATCATGTTGTCCCGTGCCGGCGGGATGTTCACCAGGCCGGTGTTACGCGGGGAGGTGTTCTTCAGGTTGTCGCAGTCGTACCAGCCGGTGAGCACGTTGGCGTCGGTGTTGCTGCGGTCCCGGTAGGGCTGCCGGTTGCCCATGCAGTACGGCCAGCCCTGGTTGCCGGCGGAGGTGATGATGGTGGCCGTCTCGTACTTCGCCGGTCCGAGCTCGGGGCTCGGGGCGCCGGCGTCCGGGCCGACCCAGGCGGCGGTCAGCCAGTCGTTGACCGGGTCCCAGGCGATCCGGGCGATGTTCCGCACGCCCATCACGTAGATCTCCGGGCGGGTCTTGCCGCCACCCTCCTCGTTGCCGGTGAACAGGTTGCCCGGCGGGATGGTGTACGTGCCGTCGGACTCCGGGTGGATCCGAAGGATCTTGCCGTTCAGGTCGTTGGTGTTGCCGGAGGTACGGCGGGCGTCCTGGAACGACACGCCCTGGTACTCCTGCGTCCAGTTGTTGCCGGAGTAGCCGTTCGAGCCACCGGAGGAATTGCTGTCACCGGTGCCGATGTAGAGGTTGCCGGACTCGTCGAAGGTCATGCCGCCACCGGCGTGGCAGCAGCTGTGGATCTGCGTGTCCCAGTGCAGCAGGTCCTTACGGGTGCTCTGGTCGATGGTCTGCTTGGCGGCGTCGTAGGTGAACCGGGACACCGTCCGCTGACCGATCCGCTTGACCCGGTCGATCGACTCGTGCGGCATCCAGTAGACGTACACCCAGCCGTTCTGCGCGAACTTCGGGTCCAGCGTGATGCCGACCAGGCCCTCCTCGTTCTTGACCAGTTCGCTGCCGCTGCCCCGGTTGCCCATCACGGCCAGCGTGGTGAGCAGCTTGACCTGCTTGGTCTTCGGGTCCCACCGGTGGATGGTGCCGCAGCCGAGGCCGACCCTCGGGTCGTCCCAGCTGACCACCGGCCCGGACGGGCAGGCCGCCTTGCCGATGTAGAACACCGTGCCGTCCGGCGCGATGGTCAGGCCGTGCGGCTCGCCGATCTGGTCGAGCTGTCCGGGCTGGTTGGTGGTGGTCAGCCGCTCGATCCGGTAGTTCGACGCGACGGTGGCCTGGCAGTCGCCGCGGACCAGGCCGGCGGTCCACCGGATCGCGCCGAGCAGGTGGCTGCGGAACTGCTTGTCGGTGGTGTAGCTGGCCTCGGTGCGGCCCATGCCGGTGTAGAAGGACCGGCCGCCGTCGTAGTCCTGGCACCAGGAGATCGGGTGGAAGGCGCCGTTGCCGCTCAGGCCCGGGTTGTAGGTGCCCTCCTCGACCTGGGCGACGGTGTGCACCCGGCCGACCGGGCTCGGGTCCCAGTTGATCCACTGGTCGGACCGCTTCATGGTCAGCGGCAGGCCCTCGTTGGCCGGGTGCTGCCGGTCGGTTAGGTCGACCACCGCCTCCTGCACCGTGCTGTCCGGCGGCGGGCCGGCGTCCGGGCCGATCAGCCACAGCTCGGCCAGTTGCACCAGCGGCTCCCCGCTGTTCGCGGTGACGTTGAGTCGGTAGTGCTGGTACGCCTTGTCGTTGGTGAAGCTGAACTGCCGGGTCTGGAACCGCTGCGGGAAGGTCTCGTTGCTGCGGGTGTCCAGGTCGGTCCAGGAGTTGCCGTCCGCGGAGCCCTGCAGGGTCCAGTTCTTCGGGTCCCGGCCGGGGAAGTCGTTGGCCGAGGTGAGCGCGTACCGGCTGACCACCACCGGCTTGGCCAGCTTGACCGCGAGCCAGCCGGTCGGGTTGAAGGTCAGCCACTTGGTGCCGGTCGAGCCGTCGATCGCCTTCGCCGCCGTCTCGTTCGGCGGGTTCTCGGCGCTCGCCGTGGCGGAAACGGGCTTCTCGGCGTTCGGCAGGCCGGCCGCCGGTCGGGTGCCGATCAGCCCGGTGAACCAGGCGGAGCTGGGCTGGGCGCGGGCCGCGTCGTGTACGCCGAGGAAGCCGCCGCCGCCCTTGATGTACGCCTGGAACGCCGCCTCCTGGGCGTCGTTCAGGGCGACCCCGTTGGCGGACAGGAACACCACGGCCCGGTACCGGGCCAGGTTGCCGACGGTGAACACGCCCGGGTCGGCGGAGGCGTCGACGGCGAAGCCGTGCTCGCCGCCCAGGCTCCGGATCGCGTCGACGGCCTTGCCGACCGGGTCGTCCTGCTGGTCGACCGGGCCGTGGAAGACCAGCAGCTTCACCGCCGCCGCGGCCTCGGCGGCGGCGGCCTGCACGGGTGCCGGGGCGGCGGCCTGCGCGGGCAGGGCCAGCAGCCCGAGCGCCAGCACGGCGCTCGCGGCGAGCGCGCCGCTGCGTCGTACGACCCGTCGGGTGGGTGGTGGGGAGGCTGTGACGTCGACGGGTGGGCGTCCGACCCATCTGGACAGCCGGGAGCGGTGCTGAGCCATCTCGACTCCTTCACAGGTGAGGTGTGGCGGAGGTGCGTTGTCCGAGCGGTTCGAGCAGAAGGCGGTGCGGTCGGGGTTGGCGGGCGCGGACCACGGCGGTGGCCCGCGCCGGTGGCGGCTGCCGGTCCGTTCAGCTCCGGACGGACCGGCAGCCACCGGCCCTCGTCGGCGGCGCGGCGGCCGCCGGCGTCACTTGTGCTGGTGCTGCCCGGCGGCGGTGTCCGCGCCGGTGGTGGCGCCGGCCGCGGTGCCGCCGGCCGGGTGGGCGTGGGAGTGGTCGTGGCCGGGCGGCATGTTCCCGTTCTCGTCCAGGACGTGCAGCATCGTCGACATGCCGCCGTCGGAGTGGAACTGCATGTGGCAGTGCAGCATCCAGTGGCCCGGGCCCACCGAGGCGCCGGCGGTCACCGTGACGCCGAACGAGTCGCCGGGGCCGAGCGGCTTGTTGTCGATGGTCTGGACGAGGTCGGCGAAGGGTTCCCCGTTGGGCAGCACCCCGGTGCGGTTGTCCGCCCAGGCGTGCCCGTGCAGGTGGAAGGTGTGCATGTCGTTGCCGATGCCGACGACGATGAACTCCACCTTCTCGCCCTTGCGGGCGACCAGGCAGGTCGGTCCCGGCTGCGGTTGCTGCGCGTCGCAGGTGTCGGCGGCAGCGCCCCGGCGCAGGTTGATGCTTTGCCGGTCACCGAAGACCACGGTGTAGGTGCGGTCGGGCTTCGGGTCACCGGGGCGGCGGACCACCAGCCCGCCGAAGAGCCCCGCGCCGAGGCCCTGGGTGCCGTGCGGGCCACCCACCACGTGGTCGTGGTACCACCAGTGGCCGGCCGTGCCCGGCGCGCCGGTCTTCTTGTTGCGCTGCTGGGCGAACCAGGTGTATGTGCGCGACTCGCCGGGCGGCACGAACGAGCCGGACTGCACCGTGCCGTCGGAGAGCTGGGTGTACTTCACCCCGTGCACGTGCAGCGAGACGCCGAGCGGGTGCGCCGGGTCGGTGCGCAGCTGCTCCAGGGTGGCCGCGGGCACCTGGTTGTGCACCGTGATGGCCAGGCACTCGCCCTCGGTCATCTCGATGGTGGGGCCCGGGTAGGAGGCGGTCTGCGGGGTGAGGCCGTAGCCGAGCCGGACCTGCGTGCCGTCCTTGGTCAGCTCCACCGCGTACAGCTGCATGGTGCGGTCCGGCTTGGCGCAGCCCTCCGGCCGCTCGGCGAAGAACGATCCGGTGCGGGCGGTCGCCAGGCCGCCGGCGCCGACCACGGTGAGCAGCACGGTGGCCGCCACCACCAGCAGCCGGCGGGCGCTGGAGCGGGGCCGACGCGGCTCGCCCCGGTCGTCGCCGGTCGCGCCGCCGTCGACCGACGGTGGCGGGTCCTCGACCAGCCGCCAGGCGCTCACCGTTCACCCCGCAGGTCGACGATCCGCTGGTAGCTGCGCTCGGCGGCGCCCAGCGAGCCGGGCGGGTTCGGCTGGGCGTTCGGTGCGGTGTCCTGCTCCCAGAGGTAGGTGAACCGGCCACCGCCGTCGAGTTCGGTGAAGAACTCGGCGAACGGGATGGTGCCGGCGCCGAACTCCACGTCCAGGTAGGAGTTGCCCTGCTGCGGGTCGGGCAGCGGGACGCCGTCCTTGACGTGGAACAGCGGGAACCGGTGCGGCTGGGCCTTGACGTAGTCCACCGGGCGGAACCCCGGGTACTTGCGGGCGCCGCCGTACGCCCACAGGATGTCCAGCTCCAGGAACACGTACCGGGGGTCGGTGAGTTCCAGGAACAGGTCGTACAGCCGCACGTCGGGCCGGTCGAGCGCGAAGCTGAACTCGATGGTGTGGTTGTGCTGGTAGAGCTTGATCCCGCGGGCCGCGGCGGCGGCGCCCCAGGTGTTGAACTCGGCGGCGGCGGCCTGGTAACCGGCGATGGTGCGGTTGCCGGTGGGCGCCGAGGCGGTGCCGATGGCCGGCATGCCGAGCGTCTCGGCGACGTCCAGTTCCCACTCCAGGTTGTTGCGGAAGTCACCGAGCCCGCGGTGGCTGCCGGCCGCCTTCAGCCCGTTGTCGTCGAGCAGCTGGCGGATCTGCGCCGGCGTGATCGGGCCGACCGCGCCCTGGGTGTAGCCGGCGAACTCCACCTCCCGGTAGCCGATCCGGGACAGCTCCTCGAACACGGCCGCGAAGCCGAACTGCGCGATCTTGTCGCGGACGCTGTAGAGCTGGATGCCCAGGTGCCCGCGCGGCACCAGGTGCCCGTTCGAGGCGCCGCCGGATGCCGCGGCGGGCAGCGCGCCGGCGAGGCTGGCGGCGCCGACCGCGACGGTGGAGCCGGCGAGGCCGCGCAGCAGCGCCCGGCGGTCGATCCTGTGTTTCGCCATGGTTGGTTCCCTTCGCTCGTCAGCAGCAGCTGGTCGAGGTGGCAGAGGACGGCGCGCCGCCGGGGCAGCACGGGGACAGCGGCGCGATCCGTACGTCGCGGAAGCTCACGACGTCGCCGGTGCCGTGGTTCTGCAGGCCGATGTGGCCGCTGGCGTGCTGACGCCCGGCGCCGCCGGGGTCGTCGGCCCGGGGCGGGCTGAACACCGCGTCCGGCGCGTTGACGTACTCGTTGATCAGCTCGCCGTTGCGGAACACGGAGTAGTGCTGGCCCACCACCCGGATCTCGTAGTCGTTCCAGGTGCCCTTCGGGGTGACCCGCGCGCCGTCGAGGTCGACCCGGTCGAAGCCGTACACCGAGCCGCTCTTGTACTGGTCACCGTCGGGCCGGTCGTAGATCTGCAGCTCGTGGCCGTACTTGATGGCCACCCACTCGGGCCGCGACTCGGCGGGGTGCCCGTGCACGTTCGGGAAGCGGACGAAGACCCCGCTGTTGGCCCGGCCGGTGCCCGGCGCGTCGTCCCGCCACCGCAGCTTCAGCGAGAAGTCGCCGTACTCGGCGGTGCGCAGCCAGAGCATGCCCAGGCCGGGCACGGCGCGGCTGGTGATCGACCCGTCGGCGTTGCGGGTGAAGCCGCCCGCCCCGACGTGCTCCCACCGGTTGAACGAGGCCGCCGAGGAGTCCAGCAGCGGGCGGTAGCCGCTCTTCTGGTCCGGCTTGCCGACGCCGGAGCGGGCGGCGGCGCTGACCAGGCGGCCGTGCTCCTTGTGGTCGATGACGCCCAGGTGGTGCAGGTGCTCGGCGATCTCGGTGACGTGCTTGACGAACTGGCCGTGGTTCGGCCACTCGCGCTCGTCCTCGATGGCGTTGTTGATCGTGCAGGCGCCCTCGACGACCCGGTTGGGCACGCCGCTGTCGATGGTGCCGAGCCACACCGTTGGCCGGGTGTCCGGCACCGGGCAGCCCGGCTCGCCGCTGGCCACGACGGTGAAGGTCACCGACGCGGTGCCCGAGGTGTTGCCGGCCTTGTCGGTGGCCCGGTAGCTGACCGTGTGCGCGCCGGGCCGGTTCACCGTGATCGGCGCGGTGTAGGCGGCGTACGGCTGCCCGTCGAGGGAGTACTCGATCCGGTCGACGCCCGAGCCGGCGTCGGCGGCGGTGAGGATCACCGTGGCGCTGCCGAGGTAGGCGCCGTCGTCGTCGAGCTGGCCGGCGAGCGCGGCCGTGACGGTCGGCGGGGTGGTGTCCGGCGCGGGCGGGTCGACCACGGTGAAGGACACCGACTGGGCGGCGGAGGTGTTGCCGGCCTTGTCGGTGGCCCGGTAGCTGACCGTGTGCGCGCCGACCTGGTTGACCGTCACCGGCGCGGTGTAGACGGCGTACGGCTGCCCGTCGAGGGAGTACTCGATCCGGTCGACGCCGGTGCCGGCGTCGGTGGCCGAGACGGTGACCGTGGCGGAGCCGACGTACGCCCCGGCGTCGTCCCGCTGGCCGCTCACCGTGGCGGTCGCCGTGGGTGGCGTGGTGTCCGGGGCCGGCGGCCGCACCACCGTGAACGACACCGACTGCGGCGTCGAGGTGTTGCCCGCCTTGTCGGTGGCCCGGTAGCTGACCGTGTGCTGCCCCGGCTCGCTGACCGTGACCGGCGCGGAGTACGCGGCGTAGGCGTCCCCGTCGAGCGAGTACTCGATCCGGTCGACGCCCGACTCGGTGTCGGTGGCCGACAGGGTCACCGTCGCCGACCCCACGTACGCTCCGGCGTCGTCCCGCTGCCCGGTCACCGCCGCGGTCACCGTCGGCGGCGTGGTGTCCGGCGCCGGCGGCCGCACCACGGTGAACGACACCGACTGTGCCGCCGAGGTGTTGCCCGCCTTGTCGGTGGCCCGGTAGCTCAGCGTGTGCTGGCCGAGCTGGTCGACCGTCACCGGCGCCGAGTAGGCGGCGTACGGCTGCCCGTCGAGGGAGTACTCGATCCGGTCGACGCCGGAGTCCTCGTCGGTGGCGGACAGGGTGACCGTCGCCGACTCCAGGTACGCCCCGGTGTCGTCCCGCTCCCCCGCCACCGCGGCGGTGACGGTCGGCGGGGTGGTGTCCGGTGTCGGCGGCTCGACCACGGTGAACGACACCGACTGCGCCGCCGAGGTGTTCCCCGATTTGTCGGTCGCCCGGTAGCTCACCGTGTGCTGGCCGACCTGGTCGACCGTCACCGGCGCCGAGTACGTCGCGTACGCCCCGCCGTCCAGCGAGTACTCCACCCGGGCGACGCCCGACTCGGTGTCGCTGGCCGACAACGTCACCGTCGCCGCGCCCACGTACGCCCCGGCGTCGTCCCGCTGCCCGGTCACCGCGGCCGTCACGGTCGGCGGCGTGGTGTCCGGCGCGGGCGGCTCCACCACGGTGAACGACACCGACTGCGGCGTCGAGGTGTTCCCCGCCTGGTCGGTGGCCCGGTAGCTGAGCGTGTGCTGGCCCGGCTGGTTGACCGTCACCGGCGCGGTGTAGGTGCCGTAGGTGCCGCCGTCGAGGGAGTACTCGACCCGGTCGACGCCGGAGCCTTCATCGGTGGCGGAGAGCGTCACGGTCGCCGCCCCCAGGTAGGCGCCGTTGTCGTCCCGCTCGCCCGACACGGTCGCGGACGCGGTCGGCGGTGTGGTGTCCGAACTGCCGCCGGTGACCACCAGGAGGCCGGCCATCCCGCCGTGGCCCGGGATCGCGCAGAAGTACCGGTAGGTGCCGGGCGAGAGCACCACGTCGACGGTCCACCGGCCACCGTTGGCGTCCGTCGGGTCGGCCAGGATGTTCACGTCGACGTCGCTGTTGTACGCCGGGTTGGTGGTGTCGAAGGTCAGGGTGTGCTGCATGCCGGTGGTGTTGCCGGTCGCGGCACTGTTCTCGAACACCAGCGTCGCCGGCCCGGCCACGGCGGTGGTCGGAGCCGACAGGTACGACAGGAAGTTGTCGCCGGCGGTCCAGGTGAGCACCTGGGCCTGCAGCTGGCGCGGCGCCTCGCTGCCGGCGGTCGACCGTCCCGCGTCCAGCGGGCGCGCGGTCGCCGGCGCGGCGGCCAGCCCGGCGGTCAGCGTCAGCAGGACCGCCGTGGCGACCGCGGTGATCGATCTGCGGAGCCGGCCCCGGGGGCGCCGGCCGGGCGGTGAGTACCCGTTCATGGATGCCTCTCTCACGGTCCAAGAACTCATCTGATCGACGTACGTCGTTTCGCTGCCGGCCCGCGCGCCCCCTCCCCGGCCGCACGAGATCCCCGGCCGTGACCCGGATGTCACGGTCGTCCTGAGTTGTGTGGGGGTCTGCCTGGGTCAGCGGGCGAGCCGGATCGCCCGCGGCGCCAGACACGGTTCCGCGTCGGAGCTGACGGGGTGTGGGTTGAGAAGGGACGGGCATCGGTCAAGCCACGGCGCTCGCGCGCCGGGGCGCCTGCGTGGGGCGCCGACCCGGGGTGCCATCCCTGGTCCTAGCCGTGGCCGCCGGACGTGTTGCGCCGCCCTCGGCCTCGATCGAGAGTCACCGTGCCGTCGGTTCGTCTCGCTGGAACATATCGATGTGTCCCGACACTACTAACTTGCCATCGACGTGTCCAGACCTTTCGCTGACGCCGTCGGTACTTTTCTCCAGACAGACGAAAGTGCGTAGCGTGTCAACCCACGACGGCGTTACACGCCTCGTCCCATCCATTGCGGACGGCACACGGGGCGGCCGGCGAGGCGGGGCGACCGGCGCGGCGGCGACCGGCGCGGCGAAGGCGGAACGACGGCGGCCGGCGGCACCGGAGGTGCCGCCGGCCGCTCGGGAAACAGCTGTGGTGGTGCGCGCTCAGGACCGGGCGGGACGGGCCCCGACGCCATGGCCGAGCCGGCAGCCGGCGTCGGGCTCGGCTCAGCACCAGCCGTTGACCGGGCCGTTCACGCCGGTCCACAGGTACGCGTCGGAGACCCAACTGCCGTCGGTGAGCCGATCCCAGAGCGCGGTGGCGCCGTACCGGCCGGTGTGCGTGGTGCCGTTCGCCGAGCAGGAGATGCTCACGGTGGCGCCGTCAGCGACCGACCCCAGCACGGCGTAGCCGGTGCCCGGGCCGGCCCGGCGGGTCAACGTGCCGCCGCCGTTGGCGTCCACGACCGCCTGGGTGAGGCCCAGGGCACCGTAGTTGTGGACCGCGCCACCGGCGCCGACCCACGCCGAGCCGTGCCGCGCCCCGCCCTGGTAGGCCGCCGCACCGTTGCCGAACACCCACTTGCCGATGTCGTGCCCGGCGATCGGCACGTACGCGCCGTTCTGCCGCAGTCCGAGGTGGACGTGCCGACCGTAGGCGGCCCCGCCACAGGTGACGTCTGTGCCGGTGTAGCCGAGGTACGCGCCCTGACCGACCGCCGCCCCGTTGACCGAGATGCTGCTCCACAGGTGGTAGTAATCGGTCGAGTAACCCCGGTCGTGGATCACCCGGATCCAGCCCTGGCACATGGTGTACGCGGTGCCGGCCCGCGCGGCCCGGACCACCTGGTCACCTCCGGCGAGGTCGACCGAGCTGTACGGCGTCTCGCTGCCGCCCCAGCCGTGCGGGCCGCCGCTCAGCGTCCAGGTCTGCCCGACGGCGAACGGCAGGGCCATCCCGGTGCGGTAGTCGCCACCGGCGTACATCGGGCTCGGCGCGGTGCTGAAGACGGCCTTCTCCGCGGGGCTGACCAGCGGCGACTCGGCGGCCAACGCGGCGAAGCCGGACTCGCCGTCGAACGCCACCCGCCAGGCGCCGGCCCGGCCGTGGGCCAAGAAGACCGCGCCGACCGGGTGCGCGTCCTCGGTCCGCGGCGCGACCGCGACGGCCGTGCCGAACGCCCAGCGGCCGCCCTGCCGGGTGACCGCGATCCGGGTGTCGGGTCGGTCGGCGGCCACCGACCCGGCGAGCCGGCCCTGCTCCAGCAGCTTCGCGGTCACCGCGGCCTCGACCGTGCCGCCGGCCGGCGCCGCCACGGCGGTGTGCACCGTGGCGGCCAGGACCAGGCCCGCCGTGGCCAGCGTCGCGGTGGCGAAGCCAGCCCATCGTCGTGGGTACATCATTGCCAACCTCTTTTCATAGAAGGTTGTCGCTGCACGATGTGCCGACGATAGGTAACGGATAGAAGGATGTCTACGTATCTCGCCGGGTGCGGTGAAGGTATGTTTCGGCTACCGGCCGGCTCACCGTCCCGCCGGGCGCCGGCCCCTGGTCGAGACGAACTGGTAGGACATCACCGCGAACGCCGGGTCGCGCAGGAGCTTGCGGAACGCCTCCAGCTGGCCCGGCGACAGCCCCGTGTCGAGCAGCTCCGGCTCCAGCTGCCGGGAGTTCGTCGCGTACAGGGAGGCGCCGACCGAACCGCCGGGCCAGCTCTGCGAGTGGGTCACCGTGTCCACCTCCAGCAGGCCCGCCGCCGCCAGCTCGGCGTGCACGTCCTGCGCCCAGGCCAGATCGGCGCCGTGGCTCTGCAGGATGCCGAGCATCGCGTCGGTCACCTGGGTGAAGAGCTTCGCCGCGTCGTCGGTCGGCGCGGTCAGCACCCGCAGCGGCGCGGAGCAGTCGAACTCCTCCACCACCAGCCACCCGCCGGGAGCCAGCGCGCCGGCCAGCGTGCCCAGCACCCGCCGCCGGTCCGGCAGGTGCAGCAGCACCAACCGGGCGTGGATCAGGTCGAAGGCGTCGCCGGGCGCCGGGTCGGTGCGCACGTCGTGCCGGCGTACCTCGAGGTTGGCCGCCGGGGCGAGGTGCCCGGTGTCGATGTCGGTCGCCAGCACCCGACCGGCCGGGCCGACCGCCCGTGCCATGGCCCGGGCCACCGAACCGCCGCCGGCGCCGATCTCCCAGCACACGCCGCCCGGGGCGAGCAGCGGCGGGGCGATCCGGCCGGCCGTGATCGGGTCCAGGAACGACTCCAGCGCCCGCAACTGGGGCACCGCCTCCGGGGAGCCGTTGTCGAAGGTGTACTCGGTGTCACGGATGTCTGTCGGCATCGTCGCTCATCCCTGTCGCGAATGGTCGGGTCGGTTGCCCGGGGTCGGCCCAGAGTCCGGGCACCGGTCGGGGAGCCGGCGGCTCCGCGACCGCGGCGACGCTGAGCATCGCCGCCAGCGCGCCCGGGTCGGCCCGGGCCTCGTCCGCGGGGCGGTCGTAGACCACCCGGCCGTACTCGAGCACCGCGATCCGGTCCGCGACCGCGATGGCGTGGTGCAGCTGCTGCTCGACCAGCAGCACGGTGAGCCCGGTCCGGGCGAGGGCGCCGACGAGGTCGCGGACCCGGGCCGCCAGCTCCGGGGCGAGGCCCTCGCACGGCTCGTCGAGCAGCAGCACCCGAGGCTGGCCGAGCAGCGCCCGGGCGATCGCCAGCATCTGCTGCTCGCCGCCGGACAGCTGGTCGCCGCGGTGGCGTAGCCGGACCGCCAACCGGGGCAGCAGCTCCAGGATCCGGGCGACCGTCCAGCCCTCGCCGCCGGGCGTCGCGGCCCGCCACGGCGCGGCGGCCAGGGCGAGGTGCTCGGCCACTGTCAACCGGGAGAAGACCCGCCGGCCCTGCGGCACGAGACCGACCCCGGACCGGGCGATCCGGTGTGGCTGCCGGCCGGCGACCTGCGTCCCGCCGATCTCGATCCGCCCGCCGTACGGGCGCACCAACCCGGCGACGGTGTGCACGAGCGTGGTCTTGCCGGCGCCGTTGCGGCCCACCACCGCCTGCACGGTGCCGGGCGCCACGTCGAGGCTCACCTCGTGCAGCACGATCCCGCCGGCGTAGCCCACGCAGAGCCGCTCCGTGCGCAGCATTCAGGTCACCCCTTCCGCGTACGCCTGCCGGACCGGGCCGGAGGCGCGGATCTCGGCCGGTGTCCCGGTGGCCAGCGTCCGACCGTCGCGCAGCACGGTCACCGCGTCGCAGAGCGCGTACACCAGGTCCAGCCGGTGCTCGACCAGCAGCACGGCGACGGCGCGCGGCAGTTCCCGGAGGAACTCCACCAGCCGCTCGACCTCCACGGCGGACAGCCCGGCGGCCGGCTCGTCGAGCAGCAGCAGCCGGGGACGGCCGGCCAGCGCCACGGCGATCTCCAACTGGCGGCGCTGGCCGTGGGCGAGCCGGCCGGCGGGGACATCGGCGAGTTCGGGCAGCCCCACCCGGGCCAGCAGGGTGGCCGCGGCGCGTTCGGCGGCGCGCCGCTTCCCGCCCGGACGCCAGCGGCCGGGCCGCACCGCGTGCGGCAGCGCGGCGACCACGACGTTCTCGGCCGCGGTCAGCGTCGACCAGACGGCCGGGCGTTGGTGGATCCGGCCGACGCCGCGGCGGGCCCGGGCGGCCGGGCCGAGCCGGGTGACGTCCCGGCCGGCGAGCAGCACCCGGCCGCCGCCCGCCGGGATCGACCCGCCGAGCACGCCGAGCAGGGTGGTCTTGCCGGCCCCGTTCGGCCCGATCAGCGCGTGCCGCTGGCCGTGGTCGATCCGCAGGTCCACCCCGTCCAGCGCGGCCAGCGACCCGTAGCGCACGGTGACGCCGCGGGCGGCGAGCAGCGGCGTCACGCGCGTGCTCCCGTCGGCGTGGGCCGCTCCCGGGCGGTGCGGCCGGCCCCGACCTCCGGCAGCAGCCGGCCCCGCACGGCCGGCGGCCGGTGCGCGCCACCGGGCAGCAGGTAGACGGTGACCACGAAGGCCAGCCCCAGCACCAGCGGCGCCTGCCCGGGAAGCGCGCCGAACAGCCAGTCCCGCCCGGCGATGACGAGCACCGCGCCGACCAGGGCGCCGCCGACCGACGCGGCGCCGCCGATCACCACCCCGAGCAGCAGCAGGGCGGACGTCTCGAAGCCGAAGTCGGCGGGCGAGAGGTACTGCTGGGCGACCATCAGCAGGGAGCCCGCGGCGCCCGCGACCGCCCCCGCGGCGACGTGGACGCCGGCCACCTGGAACGACACCCGGTGCCCGCTGGCCCGCAGCCGCGCCTCGTCGTCGCGCCCGGCGCGCAGCAGCAGCCCGACCCGGGTACGCAGGACCAGCAGCACCAGCCCGACCAGCGCGACGACGACCACCAGCGTGTACCCGTAGCGCGCCCGGTCGGTGGCCAGCACCGGCATCCCCCACAGTGGACGCAGCGCCGGGACGCCGGCCAGCCCGTCGGTGCCGCCGGTGACCGAGCGCCACCGGCCGACCAGGATCACCACGAGTTCGCCCACCGCCAGGGTGATCATCAGGACGATCACGCCCCGGGCGTGCACCACCAGCGGGATGGTCGCCGCGGCCAGCGCCGCCCCGGCCACCGCCGCGACGGCCAGGTGCACCACCCCGACGTCGGAGACCTGCCCGCCGAGCACCGCGCTGGCGTAGGCGCCGGCCGCGTACGGGGCGGTCTGGCCGAGGGTGGGCAGCCCGGCGACGCCGGTGAGCAGGGCGACGCTCACCGCCACCAGACCGAGCGCCAGGGTGCGGGCGAGCAGCGCCGCGGTGTAGTCGTCGACCGCCCACGGCGCCAGCACCAGGCCGGCCAGCACGGCGGCGGCCACCCCGCGCCGCAGCGTACGGAGCGCTTCCTCCCTCACGTCGCCCTCCCGGCCAGGCTCCGCGCCCGTACCGCGAGCACGGCCGCCATCGCGGCGAAGAGCAGGAACGGGGCGGCCGACGGCGCGAGCGCGACGCCGAGCGTCTGGATCTGCCCGACGGCCAGCGCGGCGAGCAGCGTGCCGGTCATCGACCCGAGACCGCCGAGGACGACGACCACCAGGGAGAGCAGCAGCACCACGTCGGCGGTGTCCGGACCGGGGCCGATGATCGGTGCGCCGAGCACCCCGGCGGCCCCGGCCAGCGCCCCGGCGGCGGCGAGCACGCCGACCCGGATCCAGGCCGGACTCACCCCGAGGACGGCCACCATCTCGGCGTCGTCGACCGCCGCGCGGACCAGCATGCCCGCCCGGGTGCGCCGCACCGCGAGGTGGAGCAGGCCGGCGAGCAGCGCGGCGACGACGATGAAGACCAGCCGGTACGCGGCGTAGCGGTGGCCGGCGACGACCACCGACCCGTCCAGCGCGGCCGGGACCCGCACCGGCTGGTCGTCCGGCCCGAACGCCCGCACCAGCAGACTGCCGCCGACCAGTGCCAGCCCGAAGGTGAGCAGCGCCTGGGTGAGGTGGGTGCGCGCGGCGACCCGGGTGAGCAGCCCGGCGACCAGCGCGCCGGCCGCGGTGGCGGCGACCACCCCGACCGCCAGCGCCAGCAGCAGGCTGGGCCAGCCACCGTCGAGCAGCGCGGCGGCGGTGTAGCCGCCGATCGCGTAGAGGGTGCCGTGCGCCAGGTTCAGGATGCCGGCGACGCCGAAGCAGAGCACCAGCCCCGCCGCGGCGACGAACACCAGCAGCCCGTAGGCCACCCCGTCCAGGGCCGGTACCACGTACGGGTCGATCGAGATGTCGACCGGCACGGCACTCACCCGCCGACGGTGGCGAGGTCACCCACGACGGTGTTGGACAGCGCCCGGCCGTCCTGGCGCACCTGGCGCAGGTACCACTTCTGCACCGGGGCGTGGGTGGTCGGCGAGAACTGCCAGGTGCCGCGCGGGCTGGCGATCTGGCCGAGCTGACCGATGGCCGCGTTGACGCTCTCCGGGGTCGGGTCCTCCCCGGCCGCCGCGATGGCCCGGTCCAGCACCGCCGCGGCGTCGTAGGAGGCCATCGCGTACGTCGTCGGGGAGCCGTCGTACCTGGCCTTCCAGGCGGCGACGAAGGCCCGGTTCTCCGCGTTGTCCAGGTCGGGCGAGTAGTTGAGCACCGAGTAGATGTCCCGGGCGGCCTCGCCCTGGGCGTCGAGCACCCCACCCTCGGTCAGGAAGCCGGCGGCGTACAGCGGCAGGTCCCGGATCTCGGACTGGGCGTACTGCTTGACGAAGTCGACGGCCGCGCTGCCGGCGTAGAACGTGTAGACGGCGTCCGCGCCGGAGGCCTTGATCCGGGCGAAGTACGGGGTGAAGTTGGTGGTGGCCGGGAACGGGGTGAAGGTGGTCTTGCCGTCCGGGTTTGCCAGCGTGCCGCCGACCTTGGCGAAGGTGTCGGTGAAGCCGCGCAGCTCGTCCCAGCCGCCCTGGTAGTCCGGGCCGATGGCGTAGACGCTGCCCTTGACGTTGTCCCGCACGTGCTGGGCGATCGCCTCGCCCGGCTCGTCGGAGAGGTAGGAGGTGTGCCAGATCCGGGACACGTCCTTCAGCTCCGGCCGCCCGTTCGAGCCCACGAACGGCACCTTGGTCTCGTTGAGCAGCGGGTAGACCGCGGCCACCGAGCCGCCGCCGACGATGCCGGTGAGCGCGAGGACGCGATCCTGCTTGAGCAGCTTGGTGGCGGCGGGCACCGCCGTCGGCGCCCCGTTGCCCTCGTCGGCGACGACCAGGTCCACCTGCCGGCCGCCGAGCTTGCCGTCGTGGGTGGACAGGTAGAGCTCGAAGCCGTCGCGGATCTCCTTGCCGACCGCCTGGTACGTGCCGGACAGCGACGCCAGCAGACCGATCTTGATCGACCCGCCCGGGCCGGCGCCGGGTCCGTCGTCGGCACAGCCGGTCGCGGCGAGCAGGACGAGGGCGAGCAGCGCCGCGGTGCGGGCACGGCGACGCCGCGGGATGGTCAGGGACATGTCTTCTCCTATGGGGGGATGGAAGCGCCGGCGTGGGGGCGCCGGTGGGTCAGCGGCTGCGGGCCAGGGCCGCGCGAGCCGCCGGGGTCAACGCGTCGCCGATCCGGTTCGCCAGCTCGGTCATCTCGTAGGAGACCTTGCCGACGTCGCACTGCGGATCGGCGAGCACGAGCAGGGAGGCGCCGTCGTTGAAGGCCATGGAGAACATGAAGCCGCCCTCCAGCTGGGTGACGTTGGAGATCACCGCGCCGGCGTCGAAGAAGGCGGCCGCGCCGCGGAGCAGGCTCACCAGCCCGCTGCCGGTGGCCGCGAGCTGGTCGGCCCGGTCCGGCGGCAGGCCCCGGGTGGCGGCCACCATCAGGCCGTCGGCGGAGATGGCGATGGCATGGCTGACCTCGGTGGCGCGCTCGGCGAAGGCGTCCAGCAACCAGCCGAGATCCTGTTGGTCGGTCACGTGCTCTCCCTGTCGGATCAGTTGTTGATCAGGTTGGGCCGGCGGGCCGCCACCCCGCGCGCGTACGCGGCCATCGCGGTGGCCACCTGGGCCGGGTCGCGGTACTCGGACCGCTGCCGCGGCACCGTGACGCCGCCGGGCACCAGGTGCCGTTGCGGCTGCCGGCGCGGCAGGCCGGACGTGGTGGTGGCGACGACCTCGGGCTCGGTCGCCCGGGCGGCCGTACGCCAGGCGTCGTCGGCGGGGCCGGCCCAGGACGTACCGTTGCCGTGGTCGGCCTGGAACCAGTGGTTGACCTGTTGGAAGATGACGAGTTCCTCGGTGGGCGGGTCGTCCCGCGCCGGCGGTGCGGGCCGGAACACCGGCGCCGCCGGCAGCACCCGGTCGGTCGCCGGCGCTCCGGCCCGCGGCTGCGGGACCGCCCCGTACCCCGGTGCCGCCACGCTGGTGCGCGCCGCGCGCCGGGACGGTCGGGTGGGCGTGAGCAGGAACTCCTCCGGCGGCAGCGGCCGGATCATGGTGGCCGGTAGCGCCGCCTCGGCGATCGTGCCGCGGCGCGGGCCGGGGCGGAGCTGGACGACCACGCCCAGCCGGGCGGCGAGCTGCCCCACCACCACCAGCCCCATCGCCCGCACCGCGGCGACGTCGATCGCGGGCGGGCGGGCCAGCAGGTCATTCAGCTGCTGGCGCCGTTGCGGGGAGAGCCCCACGCCCTCGTCGCTGACCTGGACGATCACCCGGTCGCCGAGGCTGCGCCCGGTGACCCACGCCTCGGTCTCCGGCGGGGCGTAGCCGGTGGCGTTGTCCATCAGCTCGGCCAGCAGGTGCACCACCTCGTCGACCGCCTCGGCCGCCACGGCCACGTCGCCGTCGACCATGCCGAGCCGGATCCGGGCGTAGTGCTCGATCTGGCTCTGCGCGGCCTGGAGCACCTGTTGCAGCGGCACGTCGTGCTGGCGTACCCGCCCGACGCCCACCCCGCCGAGCACCAGCAGGCTGGCGTTGATCCGCCCCATCCGGGTGGCCAGGTTGTCCAGCGTGTACAGCTGGTGCAGCCGCTCCGGGTCGGTCTC
The DNA here is from genome assembly GCF_900090235.1 of Micromonospora echinaurantiaca. Classification (NCBI taxonomy): domain Bacteria; kingdom Bacillati; phylum Actinomycetota; class Actinomycetes; order Micromonosporales; family Micromonosporaceae; genus Micromonospora; species Micromonospora echinaurantiaca. The sequence goes on from NZ_LT607750.1 coordinate 3,330,969, forward strand.
GTCCTGCTCGACCTTGTCGACCTGGGCCAGCACCGCGTCCACCAGCCGCTGCTCCCGCCGGCTCAGGTGGATGAAGATGTCGGCGGTGTTGGCCCGCATCACCGCCTGCTCCGCCGCGGTACGCACGGCGGCCCGGTGCACGGCGCTGAACGCCTGCCCCAACTCGCCGATCTCGTCGTCGCTGGACGGCTCCAGGGCGTCCGCGGCCTGGCGGCGGGCCAGTTCGTCCGGGTCGACCGAGGAGCTGTCCGGGTGCTGGAGCCGGGCCACCACCTCGGGCAGCCGCTCGAACGCGACCGCGTTCGCCGCGTCCCGCAGCCGGTGCAGCCGGCGGGTGATCTGCCGGGCCACCGCCCAGGTGACCAGGGCGGTGAGCAGCAGGGCCAGCACCGCGGCGGCCGCCTCGACCACCGTGCGCCGTCGCTGGTCCGCGTGCGCCGCCCGGATGTCGTCGAGCACCGCCGCGTCGACCCGTTGCCGCAGCTCGGCCAGGCGGACCGACCACTGGTGGGTGGCGGTCACCCAGGCGCCGAGGTCCAGCCGCAGCCGGTCGCCCGACGGGGTACGCGACACCTCGTCCTGCATCCGTTGCAGCACCAGGGCGTCCTCGCCGCTGCCGGCGCGCTCCCACCAGCCGCGCCAGGCGGGCCGGGCGAGCGCCAGGAAGTCCAGGCTCGCCTCGGTGAAACCGGTGCGGGCGACGGTGACGTCCTGCTGCATGGCGGGCGTCAACTCCTCGGCCGCCACCGCGCGTAGCACGGCGACCTGCTGCTGGCCGACCGCCTCGGCCACCTTGGACAGGGCCGCGCTGGCCCGGATGCCGTCCGCGATCCGGGCGTTGACCACCCCGAGGGTGACGCTCTCGCGGAGGCCGAGCAGGTCGGCGATGGCGATCCGGTAGCTGAAGGTCATCGCCGACACCGAGGCGTGTGCCGCCGTGCGGACCTGGGCGCGCAGCGGCGGCAGGCCGTCCAGCGCCGCGTCGATCCGGGGCAGGACGGCCTGGTCGGCGGCGGGCCCGGCGGGCACCCGGTCGCGCTGCCGGCGGTAGCGGGCCACCGCCGCGTCGGTGGCGGCGGTGGCGTCGGCGAAGGCCTCCTGCTGCTCCGGCGCGCCGCGGGTGAGCAGGTCGGCGGCGACGATGCGCTCGTGTTGCAGCCGGTGGGCGAGGTCCCCCGCCTCGGCGCCGAGTTGCGCGAGGTGCCCGAGGTCGCTCGCCCGGGCCGTCTGGCGGGCGCTCTCGGTCAGGGCCAGCCCGGCGAAGCCCATCACGGCGACCAGGGGGGCCGCGACGATGAGGCGCATCCGGCCGGCGATCTTCCAACCACGACGGCGGGTCGGGTAGGGTCGGGCCGCGTGGGACCTCGTGCTCGACGCCAAGACTGACTCCCGCGCTCATCTATGACGGCCTATGTGCACCTTGCCGATTGCACGTTTCATTGCGCCGGAACTGGCGCGTCCAGACCAGACCTGACGGTGGTACAAACAGCCCGTACCAGCATCTGTACCCACAGTCAGCAGCGCAGGTGGAT